>NZ_DBHC01000013.1:30408-163282 GCF_002296035.1 Roseivirga sp. UBA838 | reverse complement strand
TTCTGAGAATGTGAAAGTTGCGGTAAAGGCAGTATTAGTTGGATCGCTAACAGAACTAGATATAATTACCGTGGGAGCCGTAACATCTCTTACCAAAAGATTAAAAGTACAATTATCAACATTGGAAGCTGCATCTGTAGCGGTTAATTTAATTGTATGGTTACCTAAGCCCACAACAGTTCCTGAAGCTGGGCTTTGGGTGACAGTCGGACTTGGGTCACAACTATCAGTAACCGCGGCCATAGCCCGATAGTCGGGAACCGTGGTTGTTGTAGCCGCATTTATATTAATCGTTTTATTTGTTGGGCAGGAAATAACAGGAGTATCGTTTACCACTGTCACCGTTCTTGTTTCAGAAACGGGACAGCTACCGTTAGTCGTGTACCTTACGATATAAGTACCGGGAGTACTGATTGACAAATCTATCCTGCCAGTAGAACTATTCATAACAAGCCCTCCAGGAGAACTCGTAAAGGTACCGCCTGCATCACCTGTAATTGTAGCAGAAGGATCAGTACCGTTATAGCAATAACTACTATTACTGTAACTGAAAGAAGCATCTTCTACTGTCCCAAGCTTAGGAAGTATCTTCAAGTCCACGTCCCGACTATATACACTTAATATCTTTTCATTTCCGAACTTGGTTGTGGTAATGCTATTTGAACCATCTCCATTTCCTTGTCCATGGGCATTAGACTGAACTATTAATTGATCATTCGCATCTCCGGGATGCATGACTACTCCCACATAGAACCTACTGGTAGTGGGAACAGGAAGAGAGGGCAACTCGATAAAAATTTCTTTAAAAGAGTTACTCGGAACCCCTAATGCCGTAGGCGATAAGCCTGTAACTCCTCCAACCTGAGTCCCAGGCTTTCCAGAATTATCATTATAGACCATTACATCGAATCGGGCATTATTATTTGCATCGGACAGAAAGCCTAAGCCCAATGTAACCGCACCCACTGGAGTTGTACCAGGAGTGGGACTGGTAAACCCTTCAAAGATTATTTTTGAGTCTGTTGGATTATTTGAGTTGGCCGGATCTGGTATACCTGTAAGCCTGCCCGTTGAGTAGTTATAAACAACTGTTGATGGAGCTGGGTTTAGCCACTCATCTGACAGAGTAGCGCATTCTTGTGCATTCCCATTAACAATAGTTAAAACCACAAATACCAAGGTGAGTGATATTCTTATACTCATCCTCTCTAAAAAAGGCTCGAAGTTCGAAACAGCTCTACAATAGAAAATTGATTTGATTGATTTAACTTTCATAATGGGTAAGCAATACAAAGCTAAACCTGAGATGTAACCCAAAAAATACGTAGCGATACGTATTTTAACCCTTGCGTGAGACAATCCAAGCGTGGAACAAAGGTCAAATATTAGGATTTGAGCTATTGTAAAGGTATTTCTAACTCAATGCGAGTACCATGGGCATCTGACTCAATGTTTATCTTGCCGTTGAGCATGGCTATTCTTTCGTGCAGTGTTTTCAGTCCTAATGAACCTCCCGACTGTTGTTCATTTTCTACCGAAAAGCCTTTACCATTATCTTGAATATTAATTAGCACCTTGTTCTTTTTTCGTGCTATGGTAAGCTTGGCCGAAACGGCATTGGCGTGCTTTACAATATTATTTAGAGCTTCTTGAATAATGCGATACAGATTGAGCTCTTCCTCTGCATCGAAAATACCATCAATATTTTCCAGCTCAATAGCAAAGAACACTTCTGTATTTTCATCGAGCTTACGGATCAACTCTTCCAGAGCGGCCGTAAGTCCTAACCTACTCAATACTACCGGGTGTAGGTTTCTGGTTATGCTCCTTACCTCTTCCAAAGTTGCACTAACGTTCTTTACCATCTGCGGATCGCGGCTGGCATTGGCCTGATTCTTTAGCAAAATCAGCTGTTGGCCTACACTATCGTGCAAATCGCGGGATATTCTCATTCGCTCTTCTTCCTGAACTCTCAGAAGTGCTCGTGAGTAGTGTTGCCCTAAGGCTCTTGCTTTGTTGGCTTGCCTTATAAAATAATAGCTCACGACAATAACAACCAGCAAACACAAGAATCCAAACCATAAGGTTTTATAGAAAAACTCCCTGGCATGAATGTGAAGTGACAACTCCTTCCCAAAAGAGGCTCCTTCCGAGTCCACCATTCTAACCTTTAGCAGGTACTGGCCGGCTTCGAGGTTATTGAACTGAATTTCGCCAGGCTGCTTTATGGGTAGCCATTCACCATTGTTCAACTTAAATTCCATGTTCACCTTTGTGGGCTGAGTGAGCCCTACCGGGGCTACCTGAATTCTCAAGAATTTGTTTTCAGCGGGTAGAGACACACTGCCTAACTCAGCCAATTCTGCCGGAGCTATTATGGTGGTGTTTGACTTTACCTTGCTATCGAAATAAGTAAGGCCGGTAAGTACCACCTCACCTCCTTTCTCCACTTTTTCAAGGTCTTGCGGAAAGAAATAGTTAAGCCCTTTTATGGCACCAAGAAACACTCCACCATTTTCTAATTGAAGAAAACTGAATCGGTTAAATTCATTATTGCTCAGGCCATCGTCTTCCACAAACCTTTCTGTTTCTCCGGTTTGTGGGTTGAACTTTACAAGTCCTGAAAATGTGGCAAACCACAGGTTTTTTTCCTGATCTTCAAATACCGATGCTATAGGGCTCCCGGCAGGATCGGTAAAAAACAATTCGGGCCGGCTGTTTTCCTCTTTTATTTGATACACTCTGCCATCGACAGTTGTAAATAACAGCCCATGCCGCTTTAGCACACTCAGCATCATCAACTTGTCTGATGATATGGGAATATCTACATAAACCTCTTCCCCTTGTTTAAATTTGAACAGACCGCTGGTTGTGGTGGCATAAAAGCTGTCATTAAATTTCGTCAGATCCATCACGTTCAGTGAATCGTTTTTTGTCAGGGGTCTGTTAACCTTCCTGGACTTATCGAATTCCATTAGCGGAAAGTTTGCGGCTCCATAGACTATTCTATTTCCATCATCTACCATTGCAGAGACAGGATAGTGCCTGAATCTCTCAACTTCCCTTGTATCAGGGTTTATGAATAAGACACCTTCGTTGTAGTTGGTCCAGATGCCGCGTTGGTCCATAAAAACACCTCGGATCTCCGAAGCTGAAAATGGCTGACCATCGAGAAAGATCGGAAAGGGTTCTTCCGTATTTTCAGCAATATCTATCAAATAAAAACCACTGGCTTCTGTAGCCACCAAATACCTATTGGGGCCATAAGGTATTATGCACCTTAGGCTGTGGTCTTCTAAAAAAGTGCTTACACCAAAATTTTTAAAAACAACATGAGCCAGCCTTCCCGGTTCGGTCAAAAACAATTCTTCCTTTAAATCACGACTTGCGGCATTGATCGCATTGGCCCTATTTACCCGAACATCGGGCTGGTCATGCGCCTCATCTACATACGCTCTTTTAACTATGAGTTGACCTTCCGCCACGTTGAACCATGCTATATTTCCATGGTTGTCGTTGATGGCATAGAGTTTCTGGTATAGGCCGGTATTTATGAGTGTTTTCTTTGCACTGCGGGCCGGCTTGAAATTACTCTCTGACCATGTCATTTCATGGTCGTTGTATTGATAGGTTCCGTAGCCATTTTTTAGGACAAACTGATACTTTCCTTCAAACAAGAACGAACCAACAAGTGCCAGAACTTCCGGATTAGCCACTTTTTCAAGATCGAAGTCTTCATAGTCAAACTCCTTCAAAATTTGCCCTTTGAGTCCATAAGCGGTTATGCCCATGCGGGCTTCGGAAATAAGGAAATGATCTTTGAAAGGGATGACCTGATGCAAGTGAGACTCACCTCGCTCAGACATTAAATCGAATAGCTTATCAAAGCTTAAATCGTCATTTAGGCGAAACAGGCTGGACTTTCCAAAAGCATCCAGCGATATAAAAGTGGATGTATCTTGCACAAAGATGTTTGAAATATCTACATGACCATCCAAAGTGGGAATAGGTACAGACTGAACTTTGAAAGTGGAAGGGTTGAAGAGATAAATCTCATCAAATCCGTTGGAGGAAAACCATAAATAGAAGAGCCCATCTGTTCGCTTTTTTAGCAAAAAGCTAATGGGCGAAAGTTCTTCGGAAATCGGCAACGGCACGGTGTGAAAATTATATCCATCGAACCACTGCAGTTTGGGCACGTTCTTTAAAAAGGTACTGGCTCCTAAATCTGACTCAAGACCGCTAATCCACAGCCAGCCATTATTGTCATAGACTAACGAGTGAATGTCGCCAACTTCCAGCCCGTCTTTTACACCATAGGTTTGCAGTGAAAGAACGCCTTTGTCATTATCAGTTTGTGCCAAAAGTGAGCAGGTACCCCAAAGCAGCCACAGCCAAAACAAGGGTTTCAGATAGTGTTTAAGGCCATTCACTAGTTCAATAGATGTTTATTCTGCAAAACCCAGGCAATCAAACCATTAGCCTTCCCTTCAAGATTCAGTTTTTGAATAATATTGCTCCTGTGCTTTTCTACCGTTCTCTCCGAAATAAAGAGGCTTTCGGCTATATCACGGGTCGATTGATTTTTGGAAATGAGTTTGAGAATTTTGCGTTCAGACGGAGTGAGCGACTCTACGCGTTCCAGCGCAGACTGCGCATTCTTCACATCCTTTAGTTGAAACGCTTTGCTGAAATACTGCCCCCCTTTTTCCACCTCTTGAATACAGTTATCAATTTCTTCCAGTGCATCTTCCTTTAAAAGATACCCGGAAACATTGAGGCTCTTGGCTCTGGCAATAAACTCTGTCTCCTTATGATAAGAAAGGATAATGAATTTGGTGTTGTAACCGTGTTCCATGCAATACTTAGCTACCGAAAGTCCATCCATCTCAGGCATTTCTATATCTAAAATAGCAATTGAAGGGACTCGTTCAGTAATAATCTTCAAAATTGACTTTCCGTCTTTTGCAGTGGCCAGCACGTTGTAACCTTTTGATATAAGGTTCGCCTCAAGCCCTTCAAGTAGCAAAGGGTGATCGTCTGCCAATACAATGGAAATGTGGTTCATGTCTACCCGGTAATTATCGCTAAGATAAGGCTTATTGACACTACAGGGGAATACGTAATGCTACGTAATTGCATTTGGCTGTTTATGACGGCAATATTTAGGGCGAAAAAGATACGATCTCAAACGCCAACTATTTTTGATATCCTTGGCCAAGCTCAACCGTGAACCTCTTTGAATGCTTGTTTAATTTAAAGGGATTCCCGATCGATGTCGGGAATGACGCTTAGTTTTTGAGGCCGTTTCTCAAAATTCTGTAGAAATGGTTATTCACCAAAAATGCTCGCCAACTTGGCTTCGAGGGCACGGCCTCGTAAGTTCTTGCCAATTACACGGCCTTCCGGGTCGAGCAGTAGGGCAAAAGGAATGGCATTAATTTTATAGGTTATGGCTGCTGCCGACTGAAAATACTTGAGATCGGACACATGGTAAGGCCACACCAAGCCATCTTTTTCAATAGCATCTATCCATTGCTGCTTGGAACGGTCCAGGCTCACGCTAAACACCTCGAAACCTTCATCGTTGTACTTCTCATACATGCGCACCACATTCGGGTTTTCCATACGACAAGGCTTGCACCAGGCTGCCCAAAAATCGAGCAGCACATATTTACCACGCAAATCGGAAAGGCTTAGCATTTCTCCATCGGGAGTTTCCATGGTAATGTCAGGAGCCACCTCTCCCATGGCCACAGCCGGCCTAAAGGCCTCTACATTTTCTGCGAAGTATTGAACGTCTGAAGAATTAGGAATTTCTTTTTGAAGCTTGGTAGCCAACGAATCAAGAAATGCGAATTCATCAGTCTTATTGCTAATAAAGTCAGTAATCAGTAAGCTCACCAGAGAACTTTCGAAACTCATGGCCATCTTCTTTAGTCGGTCTACTTTAGCAGTCTCAAGTTCGAGTGCTTGTGCTCTCAACTCCTCCATCAGTTCCTGATTGCCCTCGCTCTGAGCGGTCAAAAATCGCTGATTGATACCTTGCATTTTCGCCTGGTAAGTATCCAAATAGGCATAAACCTCTTTCAGGTTGTCCATATCATCCGATCCGGTAGCTTCAATAAACTCTCCGGCCTTTCCGGCTGCCTTTACCTTTATATTTTCATTATCCAACACCAGGGTTTCGAATTGTTCTCCGTAGATATTCAGTCGGTAAAAGCCTGGCTCTGAAAGTTCCAGATCCATTGAAAAGTTGCCTTCATGATCTGAATACACTGTTTTAACAGGACTAGCCTGACCTATTTCGAATCGCTCTAAAACAACCTCTCCCTGAGGAATAGCATTCTCAATGGTGCCGGAGATGGTCACTTTACCCGGTGTATTACTTCCGCAGGCACTCAAAATAGCCAGTGCCCATATACCAATGTATTTTTTCATCTTTAGTTTAATGCTTTTAAAAGTTCTTGCTGAACCACTTTTGGGTTTGCCTTACCTCTGCTTTTCTTCATTACTTCGCCAATGAACAGCCCCAATAGTTTCTTCTTTCCCTTACGGAATGCTTCAGTCTCTTTGGGCAAAGATATCAATACCTCACGAACTATAGCCTCTAGTTCGGCTTTGTCTTCAGAAACCAGCAAATTCAGTTCTTCAGCCAATTTAAGTGGACTTTTTGTGGCCTTTGGTAACTTAGGTAACAATTGCTGCACAGCTGTTTGATAGACCAGCTTATCTTCTTCTACAAGCTTTATGAGCTCTGCCAATTGTTGAGTACCAATGGCTATCTCTGATAGGTTTTTCCCCTCTTCATTAAGCAAGCTTCGCAAAGGGCCATTCATCCAGTTGGCAGCCGATTTGGGTTCCACGCCCTGCTGGCATAACGCTTCGAAATACTGAGCAGTTTCTTTCTCTTCCGTTAAAATACCCAAGTCATAGTCAGATAGTTGATATTTCTGAGTCAATCGCTGGCGATAAACCCTAGGGTTTTCATTGGCCCGGGGCTGCAAACCAGCCAGGTATTGATCATCTAGAACCACCGGAGGCAAATCGGGGCAGGGAAAGTAGCGATAGTCATTCATGGTCTCTTTAAAACGCATACCATAGGTCTGGCCTGTGGCAGGATCGAAGGTTCGGGTTTCTACCACCACGGGCTCTCCGGCCAGTTTTAAAGCCAATTGGCGTTCCAATTCGAAAATGGCGGCTTTTCTCACATGGCTGAAGGAGTTCATATTCTTTATTTCTACCTTCTCGCCCAACAGTGAGTCTCCCTTCTTTTTAATGGAAATGTTGGCATCGCACCGGAGCTCTCCTTTTTCCATATTCGCATTGCCAATACCCAAATAGCGCACCATGCGCCTAATTTCTTGAAGGCATGCAGCCGCCTCATCGGGTCCGGCCACCGAGGGGTTGGTCACTATTTCAATGAGCGGAGTTCCGGCACGATTAAGGTCAATGAGTGTACCTGCTTCTTCATCATGAATAGATTTTCCTGCATCTTCTTCCAGGTGGATATGATGCAGTTCCACTTGCTCTTGCAAGAGGTTGGTTCCAAACAATGGAATTTTTCCTCCTAGGCAGATTGGCGTTTTATCCTGCGTGGTTTGATAGCCCTTGGGCAGATCGGGGTAGAAATAGCTTTTTCTGTCGAACGTATTGTAACGACTAATCTGAGAACCACAAGCAAGCCCCATTAAGACAGCCTTTTCCACAGCCTGGGCATTAAGTACCGGTAAGGTACCCGGATGTCCCAGACTTATTACGCTCACATGGGTATTTGCCTCTTCTGTTTCGTGGTTGGCATCGGCCGAGAAAATCTTGGAAACGGTGTTCAGCTGAACGTGCACCTCTAAACCAATAGTGGCCTCATAGCCCTCCTCTTCCAGTTTTTTAAGTACGTCAAGCAAAACTCTCCAACATTTCTGTAGCTCTAGTGACTACACGTTCTAAACCAGTTATGTCTTTTCCTCCGGCAGTAGCAAAGAACGGTTGACCTCCGCCTCCACCTTTAATTTCCCGGGCCAATTCGCGCACCAGTTGTCCGGCATTCAGGCTTTTCTCTTTGACCAGGTTCTCGCTGATAACAACAGAAATCTGCGGGCTACCGGAAACATTGGCGGCTAGTATTGCCAAAAGGTTATATACCTCATTCTTAAGCTCAAAGGATAGTTTCTTTAAAGCATCGGCCGAAGGAATATCGATTTGCTCAATCAGTACATTGATGCCCTTTTTAGCCTCTACTTTTTGCAATAGATTTCTTTTAACCTCAGCCCCCTGCCGTGCATGTAGCGATTCAATCTCCTTGGTTAGTTTTTTCTGCTCATCTAAGAGCGAGGCAATGGCTTTGGTCAGGTCTTTCGGGTTTTTAAGCAGCTCCTTAACCAACTTAAGCTCCTTTTCCTGATCTTGGACATACTCAAAAGCCTTGGGACCGGTATAGGCTTCAATTCGTCTTACCCCTGCGGCAACAGCACTTTCCGAAACTATTTTGAAAAGACCAATCTGCCCGGTAGCTTCCACATGGGTACCTCCGCAAAGCTCTACCGAATAATCAGGATTGAAGGTAATTACACGGACAAAATCTCCATACTTCTCTCCAAAAAGAGCCATCGCTCCCATAGACTTTGCTTCTTCTATGGGCACGGATCTTTTTTCGTTGAGCGTAATATTTTCCCTGATCTTCTCATTCACTATTTGCTCAATCTGCTCTATTTGCTCAGGCTCTACTTTAGAGAAGTGCGAAAAATCGAAGCGCAATACGCTATCGCTCACTAATGAGCCCTTCTGTTGCACGTGGTGGCCGAGCACCTCTCGCAAAGCTGCATGAAGCAAGTGGGTGGCAGAATGGTTAAACTTAATCAAGGCTCTGCGTTTCTTATCTATTCTGGCATGAAACACACCAGCCGGATTAACAGGCAACTTATCGGTAAAATGAACTATCAGGTCATTTTCTTTCTGCGTATCGAGAATTTTAATGGTTTCTTCTTGGCTTTCAATAACTCCGGTATCACCTACCTGTCCGCCACTTTCGCCATAGAAGGGTGTTTTATCGAGCACAATCTGAAACACCGTGCGCTTCTTTTCTTTTATCTCCCTGTACTTGATAATTCGCGACTCAGCTTCCTCATGGTCATAGCCTACAAATTCCACTTTTACATCGGGCAATAGTTCAGTCCAGTCTCCCTTCTCAGAAGCCGCATCGGCTTTCGATCTGTTCTTCTGCTCGGCCATGGCTTGCTGAAATCCAGGCTCATCGATCTGGAAACCATTCTCCCGTGCAATCAGAGCTGTCAGGTCTACCGGAAAGCCGTATGTGTCATAAAGTTCGAATACTTCACGCCCATTTATAGTTGTTTCATTTTGAGACACAAGCCTCTCCTTTATTTGCTCCAATCGCTTTAAACCATTGTCTAAAGTGCGCAAAAAGGAGTTTTCTTCTTCTTTAATCACTTTGGCAATGAGCTCTCTCTGGCTATCCAGCTCATCGAAGAAACCTTTGTATTGATCGGCCAACACATCTACGAGTTGGTATAGAAACGGACTGTTGAAATTGAGGAACGTATAACCGTAGCGAACGGCTCTTCTCAGAATTCTACGGATCACATACCCGGCCTTATTGTTAGACGGTAACTGACCATCGGCAATGGCGAATGAAATGGCTCTGATATGATCTACTATTACCCTAATGGCAATATCTGTTTCTTTCTTTTCACCATACTTCACTCCGGCCGACTGGGCCACTTTGTCGATCAACGGGGTGAACACATCGGTGTCGTAGTTAGACTTTTTACCCTGCAAGGCCATAGCCAAACGCTCAAAGCCCATTCCTGTATCGATGTGCTGGGCTGGTAGAGATTCCAATCGACCATCGGCCTTTCGGTCGAATTGCATAAATACCAGGTTCCATATTTCCACCACCTGCGGGTGGTCGTTATTCACCAGTTCTTTTCCGGGAACCCTCGCAATTTCATCTTCTGTTCTCAGGTCTATGTGAATTTCCGAGCACGGACCACATGGGCCTGTATCGCCCATTTCCCAGAAGTTATCTTTCTTGTTTCCGTTCAAAATGCGCGACTCATCGACATAGCTTCTCCAGAAATCAAAGGCCTCCTGATCAAACTTTAAGCCTTCTGACTCATCTCCCTCAAATACAGTTACATATAATCTATCTTTTGGTAGTTTATATACATCTGTAAGCAACTCCCAGGCCCATTGAATGGCTTCTTTCTTAAAGTAATCGCCAAAGCTCCAGTTGCCCAGCATTTCAAACATGGTATGGTGATAGGTATCTATACCTACCTCTTCCAAATCATTGTGCTTACCTGACACACGCAGGCATTTTTGGCTGTTTACCGCCCGGGTATAATCGGCCTTTGCATTGCCCAGAAAAAGATCCTTGAATTGATTCATACCCGCGTTGGTAAACATCAGCGTAGGGTCATTTTTAAGAACCATTGGAGCTGAGGGTACATACTTGTGGCCTCTTTCTTCGAAATAGGAAATAAACTTAGATCTGATCTCTTTGGCTAGCATAGCAGAACCGTTGATTAGGTGGTTTGTGTTAGAATAAAATTGTTACTTTTGTTGAAGCCTAAAAAGCTGCGCAAGGGCACAAAATTAGGAGATTTTCAAAAAGGATTCTTAATGTCAAAAATAAAATATTACTACGATACCGAGACCTGCAAATACGAGCGGATCAAGGTAAAAAAACGAGATGTAGTGATCAACGCCTTGGGCTTTATTTCCCTCTCCATTGTTTTAGCCATTGGCATTATCGTAGTTCTCTCCAAATATTTCGACTCTCCTAAGGAGCTGGCACTGAAAAAAGAAAATGAAGAACTGAAGCTCTACTATGAGTTTACTCAAGAGCAACTGGAAGGTATGGACCAAATGCTAAAGGTGCTTCAACAAAAAGATGATCAGGTATACCGAACGGTTTTTGAGGCCGAACCTATTCCTGAGACCGTGCGAGAAGCGGGTTCGGGTGGAGTTTTAAAATACAGAAACTTGCTGGAAAGTGACTTATCGAACAAAGACCTGGTGATTGGCACACTGGATAAGCTGGACAGGGTAAAGAAGAAAATGTATATCCAAACCAAATCTTACGATGAAATAATGCAACTGGCTAAAAATAAGGATGCTTATTATGCGGCCATGCCAGCTATTCAGCCGGTTTCTAACGATGACCTGAGAAGATTTTCATCTGGTTTTGGTATGCGTACCGACCCTGTTCTGAAAGTGAAACGCATGCACTACGGAGTAGACTTTTCTGCCGAACAGGGCACCCCTATTTACGCCACAGCCGATGGTAAAGTGGTATTGACCAAAAGGGATTTTAGCGGATTGGGCTGGCACATTAAAATAGATCATGGTTTTGGTTTTGAAACAGTATACGGACACATGAGTAAGTTCAACGTGCGCAATGGCGAAACCGTAAAACGCGGTCAGGTCATTGGATATGTGGGCAACACGGGTAAGTCTACCGCCCCGCACGTACACTACGAAGTACACATTAACGGCAGAGCCGTAAATCCGGTAAACTACTTTTACATGGATCTGGATTCTAATCAATACGAAGAGATTCTCAGACTTGCTTCTATCGAAAACCAATCACTGGGTTCTTATGCCAACCAATAAGCTTTTTTAGAGATTCTTTGACAGACTTATTCTTAAAGTAATTGTTTTGGTTATTTTCGTAACTAGTTGATATGCCGTACAAAGAGAAGCCTATAGAGAAGAAGTATTTCACCATTGGTGAAGTGGCCAAAGAGTTGGGGGTGGCTACCTCTTTAATTCGTTTTTGGGAAACACAGTTTGATTTTATCCGCCCCAAAAAAAACGCCAAAGGAAACCGTAAATACACACAAGACGATCTCAAAAAGCTGAAGCTCGTTTACCATCTGGTTAAAGAAAAAGGGTATACTCTTCAAGGTGCCTATGAACACATAAAGGCCAGCAAAGACAGTATAGACGACAAAGCAGAGATGGTTGCCTCACTAAAACGTATTCGGGAGTTTTTAATGGAAATGAAGAACAACCTTCCATGAGTGACGACAAGCGCTATCAGGTGGCGCTTTCTCTTATTCCAGGAATTGGCCCCGTGCTGGCCCGGCAATTGATTAACCACTTTGAGACCCCTCAAAACATTTTTAAAGCTACCAAAGGCCGCCTAACCAAGGTAAACGGCCTGGGCCAAAAACTTGCCGACCTTATTAGCGGTGAAGAGCAATGGCTAAAGAAAGCAGACCGCATTTTAGAGCATTCGGAAAAGCTTAACATTAACACCCACTATTACAAAGAAGACTCTTACCCGAGCCGGTTAAAGTCTATTCTCGATGCCCCAATAGTGCTTTATACCAAGGGAAACCCTAAACTCAACACTGCGCGTATGCTCGGCATTGTTGGTACTCGCAAAGCCACCAAATACGGGCTGGCTCAAACCGAGCGAATTGTCGAAAATGCGAAGAGCTCTGAATCTGTAATAATTTCCGGGTTGGCCTATGGAATCGATGTAAAAAGCCATGAAGCAGCACTGAAGTATAACCTGGCTACCTTTGGCGTGTTAGCTTGCGGCCTCGATACCGTATACCCTACCGCCCATCGCCACATTGCCGAAAAAATGCTGGACCGAGGAGGCCTCATTAGTGAGTATCCGGTTGGCACTAAAGCCGATGCCCGGTTGTTTCCTGCCCGAAACCGTATTATCGCAGGCCTTTCCGATGCACTGATAGTGGTTGAGGCTGCTGCCAAAGGAGGCGCTCTCATTTCGGCCAATATCGCCTATAGCTATGACAAACCGGTATTTGCCGTACCTGGCGAACTAGGCAAAAGCTATTCAGAGGGTTGCAACCTGCTGATACGAAACTTCAAAGCCTCCATTTATACGAGTTTTAAAGACATAGAAGAGAGTCTAAACTGGGACCTTGAATCGGCTACAGACTCCAAGCCTAAGGTCAGAAGCTTTGACCATTTGCCTCCGCCTCAAAAAAAGGTACTGGATATTCTTATGAGAAATGGCCAGCAAATGCACATTGATGAACTCAGCTGGCAAAGTGAAACTCAACTAAATCAGTTGGCTTCCATTCTGTTGCAATTGGAATTCGAAGGCCTTGTAAAACCGCTCCCCGGAAAAGAATATCGATTGGTTTAGCTAAAGATTATGGAAGTTAATACTGATTGTATCTAAAGGGCTTTGATAACAATTCTTCCCTAAGATAATACTGGTTTGATTCGTACTGATTGTTTCTAATACATGCGGACATCCTTAATCATTCTTCTTCTGGTTTCTTTAAACTCAACCTCCCTTGCTTGCAGTTGTTCTAAAGCCAAGCCTTTAAAAAAAGCCATGCTCACCGACTCCACATCTGTTTTCATAGGTACTGTTGCTTCCGTAGAAAAAATACCGGACAACGAATGGAAGGTAATCATCACTTTTCGTGTCGATGAAGATCTTTTTAACGCAGACAAGGATCTCATTGAAATCAGAACCGACAGTCAAAACACGTCTTGCTCTCTTGGGTTCGAAATTGGTCAGACCTGGTATATTTTTAGCAATGTGTTTAAAGGACAACAGAGTGCGTCCATGTGTGGCAGAAGCTTAAATCTTGACGGTATAAATATCTTCCTGCAGTTAGATGAGCTTGAAGGGTATAGAGACTTCAGGAGCAACCTCAAATACACCAGAAAAACTGTAAAAAGATTCTTCAAAGACTACAAGAAACTTTACCGGTGGTACTAGATACTTTACACAAAAGAGATATTCTTATCTCCTACTACGCTGACTGATTAGTTCCAATGGGTACCGATGGTATAGGTACCATCAGCAATTCGCAACAGCTCGTACACCAAGTTGTGAATAGAAGGTCTCACATTTAAGTTGTATATCTTACTGTTGTTTCGGGTTGGAAATACTCGGTTCGATAAAAAGATAAAGAGCAAGTCGTAGTCAGGGTCGGCCCAAACCAGTGTACCAGTATAGCCCGTATGCCCATAACTGGAAGGCATAGCCCCTCTCGCCACACTACTAATTCGTTCGTTGTATTCTAACAAGGGCTTGTCAAAACCTAGTCCTCTTCGATTGCCGTTTTCCGGAAATTGTACTCTTGTAAATTCCTCTATTGTAGCAGTGCTTAAATAGGTTTTCCCCTCGTATTCTCCGCCATTCAGCAACATTTGATACACCTTGGCCAAATCGTGGGCATTACTAAACAAGCCTGCATTGCCCGATACACCCAACATCATGGCCGCACCCTCATCGTGCACTACTCCATGCAGTTGTGTTTTTCGGAAAAAAGTATCCTTCTCGGTAGGCACAATGCGTTCAGAAGGAAACCGGTTTAATGGATTAAAACCGAGTGTTTCCGCTCCAAGAGGCTCATAGAAGTGTTTTCTCAGGTATTCATCAAATGGCTCTCCCGTAAGCCTCTCCACCAAGTCAGGAAAAAGGTAAAATACCAATCCGGAATACAGGTACTTCTTCTCTTCGCTTACTTCTGATTTTCTAATAGCCTTATATATCTTCCTTTCTTTAAAATTCTTGTGCAACCATAGGTCTGTTCCCTCCAACCGATGAGGAAAACGCCTGGAAGAGTCGGTTTTAACGGTATTCCAGCGCCACTTGCCATTCTTTCGTTGCGACTCTGACCAGTAAGGAATCCATGCCTTAAGTCCTGCCTGATGGGCCAATATTTCGCGCATGGTTAAGTCTTTCTTATCTCCGCGAGCAATTTTTGGAAAGTAATGGCTAAACGTTTTATCTAAGTCAAACAAACCGTCATCGTAGAGTTTCATGAGCGCAAGAGTTGCTGCCGTAACTTTAGTAACCGAAGCCAGATCGTACAGATCGGTGGGTTGCACAGGCTGTAAGCTGTCATAGGTATGATATCCGAAGGTTCCCTGATAAAATATAACGCCTCCTTTGGCCAGCAGTACCTGAGCTCCCGGAAATGCCATAGAGTCTATGGCTTGAGTAATTATTCGCTCAATTTCCCTACTGAGCACTTCTCCGTTTATACCTACCTGCTCCGGGCTGCCGTAGCTTAAACCTCCCATGCTTCTATTCAGACTCTTTTGGGCAAGACCTACACTCGCACTACAGGCAAGTATCATCATAACAAGGCTTACTTTCTTCATGACGGAAATACCTCCAGACTTTTTATTAATGAGCGGTCGAAAGCTTCTTGATTAAAGGCGGGAGCGACTCCTCTTTCTCCGAGTGTCTCTAACAACACCTCGGTAGCGATGTTTCCCGTGAGTTCATCTTTGGCCATAGGGCAACCTCCAAAACCCTTTATGGCCGAGTCGAAGCGCTGACACCCGGACTCTAATGCAGCTATTATTTTTTCCCTGGCCGTTTGCGGAGTGGAGTGAAAATGTGCTCCAAATTCTATAGTTGGGTAGGCGGTTATACTATTTTTAAAAATACGTTTAATTACCTGTGGTTCAGCAACTCCAATGGTATCAGATAAACTAATTATTCTAATATCAAGATTGGCAAGCTTCTCTACAAAGGCCGAAACAATTTCTTCATTGAACGGCTCATTATATGGGTTACCAAAGCCCATTGATATATAGGTAACGAGTACTCTATTATGCTTAACACACAGGTTCTGAATTTCGGCCAATTGGGTCAGGGCCTCCCCTATGCTTTTGTTGGTATTGCGTTGCTGAAAGGTTTCTGAAATTGACAACGGAAATCCCAGATAACTTATGGCTTCAAAGCTGACAGCATCGGTGGCTCCTCTGAGGTTGGCCACAATGGCCAACAACTTAGATGTAGTGCTTGACAAGTGAAGCCCTTCTAACACTTGGGCAGTATCTCGCATCTGAGGAATGGCCTTAGGAGAAACAAAGCTTCCAAAATCTATAGTGTCGAACCCTACCTTCAGCAACTCATTGATGTAGTCAGTTTTCTTCTGAGTAGGAATAAACTCATTTATTCCCTGCATGGCATCTCTCGGACATTCGATTACCTTCATATGCCAATGTTAAGCATTGCTCCCTTAGCTTCAAAACCTAAAAGTGGTTGAGGGCATAAACAAAAAGAGGCAGGTTCTTTACGCACCTGCCGCTCAACTTGCTTTCATCTTGGCTATACCGTTGACAAATGCTTCGAACTCTGCCTCTACTAAGCCCGTGAGTCTTTATTTCATACTAGGTGGTAGTATTACTTTATTGATAACGTGTACTACCCCGTTGGAAGCTTTTACATCGGCCACTACTACCTGTGCTCCGCTAATCATCACTCGGCCATTATTAATCATAACCGATACTTGTTCGCCCTGAACCGTTTTTGCCTTCTGACCATTGGACAAATCGGTAGACATCACTTTTGCTGCTACCACATGGTAGGTGAGAATGGCTATCAGTTTGTCTTTGTTTTCAGGTTTCAGCAACATTTCCAATGTGCCGTCAGGTAACGCTGCAAAGGCTTCGTTGGTTGGAGCAAATACGGTAAAAGGGCCATCCCCTTTCAGGGTCTCAACCAGACCTGCAGCCTTTACTGCAGCCACCAACGTGGAAAGATTTTCGTTGCCTGCGGCCAGATCTACGATGTCTTTGGTTTGAGCTTGGGTTTGGCCTGTCATGCAGGTAAGAAACAAAAATGCACCCAGTACTACTTTCATTAATCTCTGTGTTTTCATAATTCGGATAGTTATTTGTTGTTGTTTTCTATCCCAGTTACGACCTCACTTACCTGAATGGATTTTTGTGTTTAATATTTTTTCTAAAAAATTAAACAAGAAATTTTAAATATCTAATAAACAGCTACTTAGAATTTAAAAAAATTAGTTAGGTAGAAATAGACCAGATAAATTATTGGAGCCAAAAGATTTAGCCGGCCTGTAAAAAGCCTTTCACGTAGGTTTTGTCGACAGTAGCCACCGGGCTACCCCCCTCTTTTTCGAGCGTAACAGCAAAAGCCTGCACCTTGCCTTTTACTACCTTTAACTCCTGAACAAGTTGATTATGATCAAAGATTCCGGCATCTATAGGGGGTTGACCAGGCTTAATTGCCCAAAGCTGGTACTGATGACCATGCGGTGGTTCCGGTAAATTATCTACACTAATGAAGACGGCATTAGTTTTCTTGTTCCAGAATACATTGGCATAAGACTCGGGCGAAATATCCTCTCCCTCCATCCTCACATGAATATTATCTTCATTTAGAAAGTGAGCAATGCGCAATTGGGCATACTCCAGGTTTTCCCGGGTATCGGATATTTGTTGGGCTAGCTGCTGGCTTTCTACTTTGGCTTGAGCCAGTTCTTCTCTGGCTTGCTGAAACTGTCCAAAAAAGTAAAAATTAAAGCCTAGGCTAATCAATAAAAGTATAGTGGCCGCTACGGCCCAAAGAGAAAATTTAGCCCTTTTTACAAAGCTGCGATCGTCTTCAGACAAAACTTCCCAAAATCGGTTTTGCTCACTTTCTTCTACCTCTTTCATGGCTTCATTGAGTACATCTTCATCGGGCAACGCATCTTTCATTGCCGCAAATTCATTAAGTGCTTCTCTCAATTCTTCCAGCTCTTGCTTCACTTCGGGGTGCTGACTGGCCATAGCTTCTACCTCGCGCATTTCTTGCTCGTTCAACTCACCAGCCCAATAGGCTTCCAGCACACCAGACGCTATGTATTTTTGCACATCCATTTAGATAATAGCTCTCAGTTGTTTTAAAGCCATTCTAATTCTTGTCTTTACCGTACCTAGAGGAATATTGAGTGTGTCGGAAATCTCCTGATGCGAATATCCCTCAAAAAACGACATTTTTATCAATATTTGGTAGTGATCGGACAGTTGCTCTAACAACTGCTCGGTAACCATTTTATCTATACTGTTCGAAGCATCGGCCTTGTTCTCTAAAGCCATTACTTCCAGCGCATCGCGAGAGGCTTGGGTTAACTTAAAATCTTTGGTCTTTCGCTGATCCAGGGCAGCATTTCTACTAATAGCCACCAACCAAGAGTATAGCCCTGCTTTTTGAGCGTTGTACGACTGGGCATTTTGCCAAACCTTCAGCAACACCTGCTGCAACACTTCTTCAGACATGGCTCTATTCCCTACTACTCGTTGAATTACATTGAGCAGAACCACCCCATAGTGTTTAAAAATGAGCCGGACAGACTGTTTATCGCCCTCATGTAAAAGGGCCACTATCTTTTGCTCTACCAATGTTTTGGTCGGAATATCCGTAAATACCTGTTGCAAGTTGAGATGGATTTATGAAGAAAACCAAGCCCTGATAGTTTTGTTCAGTCAAAAGCGAATTCTCTATCTTGTGCCATGCTCAAAGCCCAGTTATTTGAACTTAGAATAGTCGTCAGGAGTAGCCACCTGGACGAAATGGAACACGTGAACAATGTGCAATACCTGCAGTGGGTACAAGATGTGGCTAAAGCACACTGGGAGCACAATGCCCTGAATCAGTGGTTGACTGACCATGTGTGGGTGGCTTTGAGCCATCATATTGAATACAAACGTCCGGCCTTTTTGGGAGATAGACTTCTGGTTAAAACCCATGTACACTCTTTTGAAGGCGCCAAATCTATACGTCAGGTTCGCATTTTTAATGAAGAAACCAATGCACTCCTGGTTCAATCTTCTTCCGAATGGTGCCTCTTAAAGAAGGCCTCCATGAAACCTTGTCGTATTCCTCAGGAAATGATGCTTCCGTTTTTTGGCGAAGCTTTCAACGAATAATTACAAACTCTACCCTGCGGTTAATTTCCCGACCTGTGGCACTGTCATTATCAGTAAGCGGTTGTTCACCTCCGTAGCCTACGTACTCTACGCGGACGGCCTCTATCCCTTTGTCTATCAGGTAATCACGAACTCGCTTAACGCGTTCCACAGAGAGTTCTTTGAGCAGTTTGGCGTCTCCTCTGTTATCCGTATGACCTTCTAACCGAATGGCCATTCCCGGGTTAGACTTCATCATTTGTACAATCTGATCCAGCTGCTTCATGGCAACTTCAGGATTGGCAAAAGAAGAAGATGCCCGGTTAAACAGTACATTTTCGATTTTAACTTTCGTACCCACTTCTTCAGGCGTTAGGTAAAAGGTTTCAACTGTAGAACCACCAAACTCATTGCCTACTCCCTGCACACTGGCATTGGCCACAAATGTTTCCTGGTATTTGAGAAAGCCCTCCGCTTCGATAGCTACATACACATTGGCACCCTCCTCAAGTGAGAGAACAAAGTGTTTATTTTCCGAATCTATATCGGCCGTTTTTAAAGCTATCTCTTTATCGCCATAAGTAAACTTTACCTGAGCATCTACAGGTTGTTCGGTGCGCTTGTCTAATACCTGAAAGGTCATTACCACAATAGACTTTTCTTTTTCCGGAACAATCTCCGTTTCAACTTGAGGTTCATCAACCTCGGCCTCAATCTGCTGAAAGGCTTTTTCCGCCTGACTCAACGGAAAGTTGAAAATATCTCCGTAGCCTTCGCTATTTTGGGTGCTGGAGAAAAAAGCCATTGTACCTGAGGCAGGTATGAAATAGTCTCGCTCTGTGCCTTTTGTATTAATGGCTCCTCCCAGATTGGTGGGCTTAGACCAATCTTTCCATGAACCATTGAGTCTCTTACTCATAAAAATGTCTCTACCGCCAAAGCCACCATGAGCGTTGGAACTAAAGTATAGAGTTTCATTATCGTCTGCTAAAAATGGCGACCACTCTTCTCCATAGGTGTTGATGGTATTGCCTAAATTCTCCGGCTGGCTCCACTCGCCATCGGCTTGCTTAAAAGACACATACAAATCCTCGTTTCCTTCGGACTCATAAGAACGAATGGCCATAATCAACACCGTTTCTTCGGGGTTGATGGTGGCACTTATATGCGGTGAGTCGTTTGAGAAATAGCGAATTCTCAGCCTTTCGGGAGTAGACCATTCTCCATTCTCGAGCCGCGAAACAGCTATGCCGTTGCGCATATTGCCTCCGCCATTGCCATTCGGATCAAAATAATTAAGTAAATACATACGCTGCCCATCGGCACTAAAACCCACTACTCCATTTAAACCGGGATGATTAATGGTTTTACCGGCATGTTCGGGGCGCGACCAGCCCGACTTTGTCTTTCGACTTAACCAAATATCTCCTCGGTCCAGCACTCCACCAATATTGGCCGCGTGACCCACACGGGTAAAGTAAAGTGTCTGCCCGTCAGGGCTAAGCACCGGGCTGTGCTCATCGTAAGAGGAATTGAGGCTGTCGATTTTTAAATGATTGGGCTCTTGCGCTTTGGCCAGGAGTGAGAGAAAAGCTAACAGAAGTATATAATAACAGCGGTTTCGCATGAATTTCGTTGAGTTTCGCACGTTCAATATGCTATTGTGCAAGGATTGTTAAAAGACAGATTGCTTTAAACTTTGTTAACGCAAAGTAAATGATTTGGTGTGAATTGGCTATTGAATTATTTAAGGGATACCCCGCACAGGGTGAAAAAACACCATCACACCGGGCTATAGCCTTCAACAAAATCTTAAAAGAAAATCTCTTGAGCCAGCCTGTAGGTATTGGCATGAGCTTCGACAATATGGGCAATGCGTTCGGAATACCCTCCTCCCATACTGGCCACAAGTGGCACACGCTGTTGCTTGCAGGTTTCTAGTACCAAACGGTCTCGCTGTTTACAGCCTTCGATAGTCATGGCCAACCTTCCGAGCTTATCGGTAGCTAATACATCTACTCCCGATTGAAAGAAAACAAAATTGGGCTGCACCCTATCCATTAGTTCTTTCAGGTGCCTGTCGAGCAGCCTTAAATAGCTGCTGTCGTCAGTGCCATCGGGCAAATCAACATCCAGGTCTGACTGCTCCTTATGCATCGGATAGTTACGTTCTCCATGCATGCTGAAAGTAAAAACCCGAGGTTCTTCTCTAAAAATCTGAGCTGTGCCATTGCCTTGGTGTACATCCAGATCTACTACTAAAACCTGCCGTGCCAGTTGCTGGTCTAAGAGGTAATGGGCTGCAATGGCTATATCATTGAGCAGACAGAACCCTTCGCCCCTATTGGTAAAGGCATGGTGAGTACCACCTGCAATATTCATGGCCACCCCATGTTGGAGGGCAAAAAGAGCCGCCTGTACCGTACCATTCATAATGGTTACTTCTCTTTTTACCAAGGCCTCAGAGAGAGGAAAGCCCGTTTTGCGCTCTTCTTTTCGGGAAAGGCTCAGGGTTTTGAGCTTTTTCCAATAGTCGGCTTCGTGGGTGCGAAGTATCTGGGCTTCCTGCAAAGGCTGAGGAGCAAAGAGATTCTCTTCTTTGATGGTGCCTTCATAGATCAGCTGCTCGGGCAACAGGTTGTACTTTTCCATCGGAAACCGATGGTTGGGAGGCAACGAATGGGCGTAAACTTCTGACCAGGCAATTTTAAGCATACACATCACTTAAAAGTCAAAAGTACGCCCAGTTGTTTTTAGTTCTGAATACTTTCCTTAACAATTGCCGTTAATCGCGGTAAGTCGCGCATAATACTTCTGTATTTGGCAGCCGAACCATTAATTTGATAGCAAATGGCAAAACCGTCTTCCACAAAGTAGAACATGTTGGTTATATAGCCCGGCATAAATCCACTATGCCCATAAATCTTTCCATAGGGGCTGTTTCTTATGTGCACACCAAGGCCCCATTGACCACCCAATTCCGCAGCATCTCTTCCGTTGAAATACTCTGGTAGTAAGTCCGGATTGAACATTTTACCTTCGTATATCTGCTTTGCCAAAATGGCCAGGTCTTGAGAGGTAATTACCAAGCCACCTCCGGCCCATTCGAATTGCCAGTTATATCGGCTTCGGCCTTGTTCATCTAAGGCAAGGCCGGGAAAAAACGGATCGTCTTCGTTGTATCCTTGTGCCAGTCCATTGTACGTTCGCTTGTCTTGCGGTTCAACAAATTTAAGCCCTGCCTTCTTCACCACTCGATCCATGGTTTCCTGGTAAAGGGTTCTACCGGTAACGGATTCTACCACCATGGCAGCAATGATGTAATTGGTATCGGAATACGCAAAACCTTCACCAACGGAAAATAAAGGCTCATCGTCAAACACATAGGCCAGCAGTTCTTTGGGTTCCCAAACCTTATCGGCATCTTTGAGCACATCGGCCTGAAACTGCTCCTTAAACACGTAGCGGGGAATTCCACTTTCATGCCTCAACAAACTTCTCATGGTAAGATTTTGGGCATTGGGCAAGCGTTGGAACCAATCGTACCCGGCCAAGTACTGCTGAATGGGAACATCGAGCTGTATTTTACCTTCGCTCACCAGCTGCATTACCACCACTGAATAGAATACTTTACCCGTACTGCCACCAAGCATTTTGTGGGTGGGCGTCATGGCAACACCATTTTCTCTATCGGCCCAGCCTGCTGCCAGCGAAATGAGCTCATTGTTGGGCAACACCACAGCATAAGTAACACCGGGTGTTTCGTGTTGAGCGATCAGGCTATCCAGTTCTTTCTGTAAATTATTTCGGAGTTCCTTTACATTAAAATTGCTCTGCGCGTACCCCAAGGTCACACAGAGCAATGCTATGATTACAATAGTAAGCTTTCTCATTTTCAATCTTTGGCGAAAAATACGAAGCTACTCTCCTGCCGTTTTTGCTAATTATTCATTAGGCTTCATCATCGAACTGAAAGGAGTAGTGAGTCGGATCGAGCTTGAGCGTATCATCATTAAATTCTTTGATGAATTTCTCTATTACCTGAGGGGTAATTTTATCTACATGTAGCCCCACATCCAGGCCAATGCCATAGTCAATGTTTGGGTCTACATCTACATGCTCCTGAACTTTAACAGCTTCGTCTTCTTCCAGCTCGTCCATTACTTCGGTCATGTATAAGCCAATCTCCTCCTCTTCATCATTCAATGGCTCAATGTCTCCATTCTCATCTTCTTCGTAAACTATGCTTTTATAGTTCGGGAATTTTTGAGCCACCTTGTGTTCTGCCAACTCGTATATTTCACTGCTGTGCTGAAGCTTGAGGGTGTAGATAACGGCATCGTAAATCACTTCTTTGCCTTCGTATTTACCCACAAAATAAAAGTTCATGAAGTCATCGGAATTGTCTTCGGAATCGATCACCACATAGGATTGCCCCAGTTCAGCCATTTCCTTCTTTAGCTCTTCAATTTCCTGAGGGTCAAAACCTTGATTGGAATGCATAAAATCTAAATTGTTTATTAATAGTTATAGAAATAATGTAAATGTTTTTTCTTGAAAATCAAAGATTACTTTGTAGGGCCGACTTGATGTTTTTCACGCGGTCATCGAAATGTGCCGGATGATAATCGATTTGCCCATAAAGCATGGCCCTAAGATAGGCTTTTACTTCATCGGAATGCACCGTTGTGCGGCTTGTATTCATTCCCACGTATTTAAAGGTGGTCCACATGAGTGTTTTCAGATGACTTTTGTAATCGTCTGTCATCAGGTATTCTACTACAATGGTATTGTCATCGAAATGGATAAGACGCGTGATTATACGCACCCACTCGCCCAAATTGGCCGGCTTAAGGTAGGCAATATGATGATTGTACACCACCCAAAAAGCTTCGTATGACTTGATCAGATCCATTATTTCCACTCCGTAGAGTTTAGGTACCTGATCTTCGCGGGCGTTGAAAAAATAATCGAAATACTTTGCGTTGTTGAGATGCCGAAGCGGATCGCAATCTTGAAACCGAATAATCATTCTCGATTCGGTTTGTTTCTGATATTCTTTGTGAGGATCGACAATAAACATTAGAGGTATCTGTTTTGGATGATGCCCCGATGATGCTCGCAATGTCCGTAAATCATGGCTGCCAGTGCTCTTACACTAACAGGATGACCGGAGGCTGTTCCTACTTTCAGGGTATCGGACTCCGGCATATCTTCGAACAAATAGAGCGTGGCCGTACGTATGGCTACGAACTCATCGGTAAGGCTTGAAAAAGTTCTAATCTTATAAGGGCTGGCGGCCTGATACTCGTTTTCATCCATACCCGGCAAGGGTGTCTTTTCTCCTCTGGCTATACATAGAGCCCTGTATGCAAAAATTCGTTCTACATCATTGATATGCGCCAACACCCCTTTAATGCTCCACTTTCCCGGAGCATAGGCGTACTCCGAAGTTTCTTCGGAAATGGCACTTAAGAATGAAGAAAAACCCGTAAGCTGCTCTCTGAGCAACTTCATCATATTATCGCCTTCTATCTTACTGATGTAGGTAGCATAAAACTCATTATACTCACCCACCTGGGGTTTACGAATCATGTTTGAAGATAGAAGAATTTTCGAAGATACCCGCCCTAGTCTTCTATCCAGGTGGTATACATTTTATAATTCTCAGGAGTATTCTCTATTACCTTTCTCAATCGCTCGTCTACCTCTTTCACTTTTTTTGCCGGGGTACCCGCATAAACAGAATTAGCTTCTACCACCGTATTGGCCAATACCACTGCTCCGGCTGCTACCATAGCTCCAGACTTTATCACGGCATTGTCCATAACAATGGCTCCCATACCAATAAGCACATTGTCTTCAATGGTGCATCCGTGTACAATAGCATTGTGACCTATGGACACATTTTTACCCATTACAGTCTTCGAAAGATTTAGAGTTCCGTGAATAACGGCTCCATCCTGCACATTGCAATTCTCTCCCATTTCTACTGAGCACACGTCTCCCCTGATCACCGCATTGAACCAAACATTGCAATGGGCTGCCATTTTAACATCACCCACCACAGTGGCATTATCCGCCATCCAACAGCTATTATCTATTTCCGGTCGCTTGCCTTTAACTCCTTTTATTAGTGCCATAAAAAATTTATATGTATATACATTGAACTTTCAGAGACTCTTATCAGTTTTGCAATCAGATTCAAAACAAACCATGAGATTATCGGTTATGATAATCGCAAAACAGAAACAAAGTTAAACTGATAATTAAAGACTAAAATGAAGATTTTCAAATCAACACTTGCACTAGCTATTTTGGCTGCTTTTACCGTAGCCTGTGGCTCAAAAAGCAGCGACACGGTAGAAACCTCTGAAGCGAAGGAAGTAGCTTCATCTACTGATGCTACCGTGGTACCTGTAAATACCGAAAAAAGTGTGATTACGTGGATTGGCAGCAAGCCTGCCGGCAAACACAATGGCACCATTGCTGTTACCGAAGGTGAGGTTTTGCTGAAAGGTCAGGAAGTTGTTGGCGGTTCTTTTACCATAGACATTAATTCTTTAGAGGTATTGGACTTGCCGTCCGACTCTGAGTGGAATGCCAAGTTGAAGGGTCACCTAATGTCTGACGACTTTTTTGATGCTGCTAATCACCCCACGGCAACCTTTGAGATTACCGGAGCCAGAGCATACGATGCCAACGCTTTGCAGGCCGATCTTGATGAGCCCGAAACAGAATATACTCCGGCATCATTGAGCGAGATTATGGTTGAAAACCCAACGCATATCATTTCCGGAAACCTTACCATGAGAGGGACTACCAAAAACATTTCTTTCCCGGCCTCAGTAAAGATTGAAAATGGTGTTGTAAAAGCCGTTGCCAACTTTAACATTGACCGCACCGAATGGGGGCTCAAGTTTAAGGAAAGAGCTTCACTGGCCGAAAAGCTAAAAGACGATTTTATTTACAATACCGTAAACGTGGGCTTTGAACTAGAAGCCGGTTCAGGTAACAATACTATGGAATAAGGTATTACTACATTCATGACCGGAGACACTCTTGAAGAGGCCTTCTTCTACGACAAGTAGACTTACGGTAGGCTCACTTTTAAGAGTGTCTCTTTTTTTATACTCCCAGCTTTGCGCATTTTTGCCAAAACTTTGGCTTGACCTACTTTATTCCATATAGAGACAGAAACCGGCAGCAATGGACTGAAGATTGCCTGCGCTGGGCCAACCAATTTGCTTATTTCTCTTACCACCAAAACAATGGCATTGCCTATCCCCATGACGGATTCAGGCATGTACTTGCTGTGGGTAGCAAGTCGGTTTTCGGCACCAAAAACAATTACTTTGAGCAACTCAGGCATTTGGCTCCCGGCCGATGGCTTTTTGGTTTTATTGGTTATGATTTAAAGAATGAGATCGAAGACCTGCAAAGCCACAATACCGACCGGCTGGCATTTGAACCATTAGCCTTCTTTGAGCCGGAGCACCTCATTTTTTTTGAAGATGACGGATTGCGCATTGTCTCCGAGAAGCCTTCTTTAACTGAAGAAATTGCACTAACCGACAAAATCGATTCGGCCAGCATTTTTACTTCACCACAAGCTTCCATTACCAAAGAGCAATACATAGACACAGTAGACCGACTGAGACAGCACATTGAAGAGGGCGATTGTTATGAAATTAATTTCTGCCAGGAGTTTCACGGAACGGTTCAGAACTGGAATCCGGTTGACACTTACCTTAGGCTAAACACCATATCGCCCAAGCCCTTTTCCTGCCTTCAAAAGTTCAATCATCAGTTTATAGTTTGTGCTTCTCCGGAGCGTTTCCTCAAAAAAGAAGGCACAAAGATAATTTCGCAACCCATCAAAGGCACCCGGCCGCGTTCGGCCAATACAACCGAAGATCAACTACTGAAAGAACAACTGCGCACAAGTGAAAAAGAAATTGCTGAAAACATGATGATTGTAGACCTGGTGCGGAATGATTTGGCCAGAACCTCCAAACCGGGTACGGTTAAGGTCGAAGAACTTTTTGGCCTCTACTCTTTTGAGCAGGTACATCAAATGATTAGTACGGTAGTCGCTGAACTGAGATCCGATGTCGATTCCATAGATGCCATTAAGCACGCCTTTCCCATGGGCAGTATGACGGGAGCTCCCAAGGTTAAAGTAATGCAACTCATAGAGCAATACGAAAACACTAAGAGGGGTGCATTTTCAGGAGCAGCAGGCTATATTGAGCCCAACGGAGACTTTGATTTTAATGTACTTATCAGAAGTCTGTTTGTTAATGCACAAAGTGGGGTCTATTCTTTTCAGGTAGGTAGTGCCATTACTTATGATGCCGATTCGGCCAGCGAATATGAGGAATGCCTGTTGAAAGCCAGTGCCTTACACAGAATACTGAAAGGAGAATAAAAAAAGAGGCCGCCACATTGTTTTGTAGCAAGGCCTCTTTTCGTTTCACCCCTATTAATTATTGGATCTGGAAAGTGTCACTTTCCAGATTTTATTAGAAGCAGAAGACTTGCCCGGACCATAAGTACCGGGGCCACCTTCAAAAGCTTCAATGCCACCAAAAAGGTAACCTAATTCAATTTCATTATTCGAAAACTCCAGGGCACCGGCATTAATCACTTCTGTTTCGCCCTGCAGAGCTTCTACAGTAGGAATATTGATCCCATTCTTAAAGAAAAAGGCCGACTCAGCTCCATAAAAATTGGTGGTCCCAAATATGTTGGTACTCAGTTGAGTCTTTGTACTAGAATTACCATTTACATCGTAACTAATGCTTAGCAAAGAGTTGGTAAACTCCGAGAGAGTTTCCGGCCCTTGATAGCTACCGTTCCCAATTCCCCCTACCAAGAAGGTAATTACAGTATTGGTGTTTGGATCGTACAGTTCTATATCTACACAGGAATACACATTAAGATTGGCCTGATAGTACTTTGAATCTACAGTATAATAAGCACTCGAAGTATCCGCATTATTGGCTTTAATACCCGGGTGCACATAAATGGCATCGTTCCAGGCCAATAAATAGCTCGTGGTATCCTTATCTTTTATGACTACACTATCCGGTTTAAAAACACCACCGTAAAAAGTGAGGCCGGCATTTAGTTCATTGCCGTTCTTAAACAATGCAGGTACTATTGGGCCATCTCGTCTGCGAAAAGTGGACTTATTGTCTGCAAAACTCTTGCTTATAGATGCTGCCGGTAAGTCGGAGATTGGAGCACCCAAGGCTGCTTTTAAAGAGAAAGAGTCCGTTTTAGTGATTTTCATAGGAAAAACACCGTCCAGGTACTTCTGAAAATTAGAAGCCTTATTTCCAAAATTATGCCCTCCGGCTACGTAGAGCGAATCTCCAATCATTAGCATTTCTCCTCCGGTACTTCTCAGCGTATCCGGCACTCCAAAAGCAAATATGTTCTTCCAGTCAATGCCCTCTTGCGAATCGGTGGTTATCAGGTTAATGAGAGAAGGCACATGCACCCGAGCCAATTGGTTAAAGGTTTCATAGGCACCAGAACTCTGCGTATCGCTTATGGGCGTGCCATAGCCTCCTAACACATATACATATTCGCCTTGCTGTGTTACCAAAGGGTTAGAATTTCTGAAAATGGTTTCGTTTGCCTTTAAAGCCGCCAGTAAGCCGGTTTTGGCTTTGTATCCTTGAATTTTTGCTACCATATCATCGAAAGACATTCCCTGAAGCTCATCGGTGGCCACATTATAAACCAGAATGTTTTCATTGAAAGACCAAGGCACAAATGAGGTAGAAGTGTAATTGCCATTGAGATCGTGAAGACCTCCATCATCTAAGTCCTGATTGGTACGTCCGGCAAAAAGCAACCAATTGTCACCATCTACTCCATGTACAAATGATTGCAAAGCCGGAGCATTTTGCTGAGGTTTCAAAGCCAGGCTTAGCGAGTAAGTGTACTTTGGCAACTCCACTTTCTTTTCACAAGATGAATAGGCAAGACATACCAGGGCAAAGAACACCCACGAAATGCCGCCAAATAATTTGTTTTTCATGTTAAGGTTAATTTGTTCTATGCGAAATTAGAGAGAATAAATACCCCACACAGGATACAAAATACGCGTTATGCTGCCGCGTAGAAATACGTGGTCGGCCAAGCGGAGCTCTACCCTGCCCTACTTAAATGAGCCTCAGAGTTTCCTGCCAATCTGTCACAATTCCCACCGAAAAGGATTATATTTGCGCCTCAAAACTGAGCAGGGAAAGGTATGAGCAATATCATTCAAGACATTGATATAGTCGACAGAAACAGTCAGGAAGCCATGGAAACGGTAAAAACCTCTAAAGAGGAGAATACCGGCAAAGCAAAGAAGCTCTATATAGAGAGCTATGGCTGTCAGATGAATTTTGCAGATAGTGAAATCGTTACCTCCATTATGAAGGAGAATGGGTATGATACTACTTCTGACTTTGAGAATGCCGATGTGGTCTTTCTCAATACCTGTTCCATACGTGAGAAGGCCGAACAAACCGTTCGTAACAGGCTCAATCACTTCAATGCTGTAAAGAAAAGCAAGCCCAACATGACCATTGGAGTATTGGGTTGCATGGCCGAACGATTGAAAGACAAACTGCTTGAGGAAGAAAAAATAGTAGATGTAGTGGTGGGACCCGATGCCTATCGCGACTTGCCAAAGCTTGTAGAATCGGCCGAAGACGGCCTTAAGGCAGTGAATACTTTTCTTTCGAGAGAAGAAACCTATGCCGACATCTCCCCTGTTCGTCTCAATTCAAATGGCGTTACGGCCTTCATCTCTATTATGAGAGGTTGCGACAACATGTGTTCATTTTGCGTAGTTCCCTTCACCCGCGGAAGAGAAAGAAGTCGCGATCCTCATTCTATTGTGCAAGAAGCGCAAGACCTCTTCAACCAAGGCTATCGCGAAGTAACTCTTTTGGGGCAAAATGTAGATAGCTACAAATGGTCGCCCAATGAAAACAACAAAGCCTGGTTAGAAAAGAAAGAGAAAAAAGGTGAGAAAGTAGAGGTTATTAACTTTGCCAACCTTTTGGAAATGGTAGCCAAGGTTTCTCCCGACCTGAGGGTTCGATTCTCAACCTCTCACCCCAAAGACATAACAGACGAAGTTCTCTACACCATGAAAAAGTACGAGAACATCTGTAAATATATTCACCTGCCCGCTCAAAGCGGCAATACAAGAGTTCTGGAACTGATGAACCGAACTTACACCCGAGAGTGGTACATCAATCGGGTGGATGCTATTCGAAGCATATTGGGGCAAGAATGTGGCATTTCATCCGATATGATTGCCGGGTTCTGCTCAGAAACTGAAGAAGAACATCAGGACACACTTTCGCTAATGGACTACGTGAAGTACGACTTCTCCTATATGTTCTTTTACTCAGAGCGGCCAGGCACTCTAGCCGCCAAAAAATATGCAGACGATATTCCGCTGGAAACTAAAAAAAGAAGGCTTCAGGAAATTATTGCCAAACAACAAGAGCACTCTTTGGAACGTAACCAATTGGATTTGGGCAAAGTACACAAAGTGTTGATCGAGGGAACTTCGAAGCGTTCTGAAGAGCAATTGCAAGGAAGAAACACCGCCAACAAAGTGGTAATCTTTCCTAAAGGAAACCACAAAAAAGGCGAATACGTGAACGTATTGGTGAACGACTGTACTGCTGCAACACTCTTTGGTGAAGTAGTAGCCTAAACACAACTAACATTGAGTAGCAACGAATACTTGAGTATAAAACAACGGTTTGGAATAATAGGTAACAGCCCCAAGCTCAACCATGCCATACAGGTGGCAGCACAGGTGGCACCTACCGACATGACCGTGCTCATTACTGGCGAAAGTGGTAGTGGTAAAGAATCCTTCTCCAAAATCATACATCAGCTCAGTGCCCGAAAACACGGAAAATTTATTGCCATAAACTGCGGAGCAATTCCGGAAGGCACCATAGACTCTGAACTCTTTGGTCATGAAAAAGGCTCTTTTACGGGAGCCTACGAATCGAGAAAAGGCTATTTTGAGGTAACCAATGGAGGAACCATTTTTCTCGATGAAATTGGCGAAATGCCTTTGCAAACCCAGGCAAGGCTTTTACGGGTGCTGGAAAACGGAGAGTTTATTAAGGTAGGGTCTTCCAAAACTCAAAAAACCGATGTGCGTGTGGTGGCTGCAACCAACGTGAATCTGTTAGAGGCTGTTGAAAAAGGAAAATTCAGAGAAGACCTCTACTATCGCCTAAGCACAGTACCCATTTACGTTCCGCCTTTGCGAGAAAGAGGCAACGATGTAGACCTGCTGTTTAGAAAATTTGCTTCAGATTTTGCAGAAAAATACCGAGTAGAAAGCATAAAGCTTACTGAAGATGCCAAGCAGGTATTACTAAGGTATCGCTTTCCCGGAAACATTCGTCAGCTCAAGAATCTGGTTGAACAAATGTCGGCTTTAGAAATGGACCGAATCATTACGGCCGAAACACTGCTCAAATACATTCCCCAGCAAGGCTCTAGTCTTCCAGCCATTTACAAGGGAGGTTTTTCAGAAAAATCGGAAAATCTCAATGAGAGAGACCTGCTGTATAAAGTGCTGTTCGATATGAAAAAAGATATGAACGACCTGAAAAAGCTCGTTCATGACCTGATTGAAAACGGACATGTAGACACGAGTGTAATTAAAGAAAATCCCAATCTTTTTGGCAACCTGGAAAACACTCCCTCACTGCCTCAGGAAGTTGCCCAAAAGGACTTCAGTGAACCGATCTTCATTAAGTCTACCGACAATGACGATGACACCTATGACTATGAAAACGTACACGACATTACCCATGAAGAGGACGAATCGTTGAGCATTGAGGAAAAAGAAAAGGAACTGATTATTAAGGCTTTAAGAAAAAATAACAATAAGCGAAAATACGCGGCACAAGATTTGGGCATTTCTGAGCGTACTCTCTACCGAAAGATTAAGCAATATGAAATTGACTAAGTGGCTTCTCCTGCCCCTATGCCTGTTGTTTATAGGTTGCGGCATATACTCGTTCGATGGTGCCTCTATTGATTATAGCACTACCAAAACCGTAAGCATAGCCAACTTTATTAACGAAGTAGGACAAGGCCCTCCCAACATGGCGCAAACCTTTACAGAAGGTCTCAAAGACTACTTTCAGCGCAGAACCAAACTCGAAGTAGTCAATAGCCAGGGCGACCTGCAGTTCGAAGGCAGTATTTCTGACTATCGGGTGGCTCCTCAGGCCATAAGCTCTTCCGGTAGTAATACGAGGGCCGATGGTACCGGCCTCATGCGATTATCTATAGGTGTACAGGTAGTTTTCAACAACACCAAGAAAGAAGAAGAAAGCTTTCAGCGTCTCTTTACTTTTTATGCCGATTATGATCCGGCCTCTACTACCCTGAATGCTGTTGAAGACGACTTAGTTGAAGAAATATTTGAAGCTTTATATTTCGACATTTTCCAAGCCTCGGTTGCCCAATGGTAAATTTCCTTCTATTTTCGTCATTCAACTGCGTGTAAAGTGGATCGAGAGCGCTTCAATACCTTGCTAAAAGACCCCTCAAAGGTCACCAATGCCGACATTAAAGCACTGAATGAATACCGGAAGAAATACCCGTATTTTCAGAGTCTATATGTGGTAGTGGCCAAAGCACTCAGAGACAGGCAACACCCTAAAACCGAAGCTTTCATAAAAAAGGCTGCCATCTACTCTGCCAACAGAGCCCATTTAAAAGAAATTATTGAAGGCGACTATGCTTTTAAAGAAAAAGAGGTAGTTGAACAAGAGATCGCTGCCCAAACCACGCAGGCTGCGCCCTCAGCTTCTACTCCTGCAAAAGCTGAGAGCCATTCCACCGGCAAAGAACAAAAGGCAGCACCAGCTCCTGTGCCTGAAACCACAAAGAAGCAGCCCTCTCCTGTTGTGGCTCCCGAAACCATTGAGCGAGACATTAAAGAAATAGAGGAAGCCAAAAGACGCATTGAAGCCTTGCTTTCGGGCCGCCCCATCGATGAAGAAAATGGCGCCACTGAGAAAGCGCCCAAACAATCGAAAAGCAAACGAAAAAACCAGATTGAGCTAATCGAAAAGTTCATTCAAAACGAACCTCAGATAGATCGGCAAAAACTTGCGGATTCTGAAGGTGCCAATGGCCTGGAAGATTTGGCCAGTAAGTCTATAAGGCACAATGAGGACTTTGAAACAGAAACTTTGGCAAAACTAATGGTGAAACAAGGCAAGCGAAAACGAGCAATTGACATTTATGAAAAGCTGCGTTTGAAGTTTCCTGAAAAAAGCACTTACTTTGCCACCCAAATTGAAAAATTAAAGTCGGAATAGAATGTTTAAGTTATTCATCATCTTGGCAATCATAGTAGCAGTATTGCTAATACTCATCGTCCTGATGCAAAACTCAAAAGGCGGTGGATTGTCAAGCCAGTTTGGTGGCGGAGGAGCCCAACAGATCATCGGTGTCAAGAAAACCACCGACATTTTGGAGAAAGCAACCTGGGTGTTTATTGTTGCACTTATTGTTTTTAGCCTCTCATCGAGTTTAATGATCGACCGGGGAGCCAGTGGCTTTACCAGCCCTAACATTGATGCCGCCCAGCAGAGCCAGGGAGGTGGTAGTGTACAGTCTGAGACTATAGCTCCTGATACTGTTTCTTCTACCATTGGCACTATCCCTACCGATACCACTGAGCAGCAGTAACTTATAGCTTAAAATACAGCGAAGCCCGAGCAGTTATGTTCGGGCTTCTTTATTTTAACCAGAAAGGGCTTCTTAAAAATTGCGATACGGAGAGTCGAGAAAGGCATTGGCAGCAGTTTCTCTAAAACGCGCCTTCTTACTATCCCAATGCAGTTTTTTATTAGGGAATCTTCCGGCTATCACTCCTAAAAGTATGGTTTCTGTGAGTCGGGCAGCATAAGAAAAAGGAGCCGTGGTTTGTCCTTTACCCAGGCAGGCATCTACAAACTGATGGTAATGCTTCTTACCTTCCTGCTCATAGTTTCTCACCGGTTCTCCCACATACTTAAACTTTTCAAGGTCCAGATCTACGTATTGTCCATCTACAATATGCCGTGGCAACTGCATAAAATGAGGTAATAGAAGCTTTCCTTTTTCGCCTATAAACATGGCTCCCTGATCGGGAAGCTGATCATTATTAGGAAGTCTCAGGTCTTTGTGCGCTTTTGGTGCCCCTTCCCCATCGTACCAAATCCATTTAAATTTCTTGGTAGTATAGGCCGTTCCGGGAAACTCATAGGTTACTGTATTGTGCTCTGGAAAACCAAAGCCATTGGGCTTTCTACATTTCGTTTTAATGGTTTTAGGAATATCCAATGCCAGCGCATTGTATGGTGTATCGAATATATGAACGCCCATATCGCCCAATGTTCCACAACCATAGTCTACCAGTTTACGCCAGTTTCCGGGATGATAAAAGCCCTCCTTATAAGGCCTTTCGGCAGAGGTTCCCAGCCATAGGTTCCAATCGAGTGTTGAAGGAACAGGATCACTACCTTCAGGAACAGGGCCATCATAGCCCCAGTTTTTGGGAGACCAGGCTCTTACAGTTTTAACTTTTCCTATTATTCCTGAGCGAATCAACTCCGTGGCCAGCTTGTAGTCGTAAAACGAGTGCACTTGAATGCCCATTTGCGTAACCAACCCTTTTTCGGCAGCTAGTTTGTTCATTGCCCTGGCTTCAGTTACATGGTGGGTAAGTGGTTTCTGACAATACACGGGCTTGTTCATATTCATAGCCATCATAGAAGCGGGTGCATGAGTGTGGTCAGGAGTTGAAACCACTACTGCATCAATTCCACTGCTCATTTCGTTAAGCATCGTTCTATAGTCGCTGAAAGTTCTGGCATTTGGATGAAGCGCCTTGGCCGCTGCCAGATTATTCGCGTCTACATCGCAAAGAGCTACCACTTCTACCGATGAGTGTGAAGAAATGGCTTTGAGGTCTTCCAAGCCCATTCCTCCTACTCCAATATGGGCAGTCCTTAGTTTATCTGTTTGGCCCATAGCCCATACAGAAGTGGGTAAAACCGATGCGGTTGTAAGCAACGCAGCACTCTTTATAAAATCTCTTTTATTCATAATTCTTTCTTTGAGTTGTAGGCAACAATTGTTTTCCATTCTGAGCAGAGTCGAAGAATCTGACCTACCCTTGGTTACCTTGGAATCAAAAGTCCTAAAGCAGTGTATTACAATTTTCTGATCTTAATATTCTTGAACCATAGGGGGCTATCGTGGTCCTGAAGGCCGATATAGCCTGACTTAAACGATCCGTATTTGGGAGAACTTTTCCATTTACCGGCTGCTTTACGCTCATACCAATCGTCTGACCAGGGCACAAACTCAACAATCTTCTTTCCGTTGAGCCAATGTTCTACTTTTTGGGGGGTAAACAGTATTCTGGATGTGTTCCACTCCCCTGCCGGCTTCACAATTTTTTGAGTAGTATCGGGTGGGTACATGGCATAGTCGGCACCGGTTTTCTGCCATTCTTCTAAGGTGGCATTATTAATTCTTTCCCAACCTAAATCGTCTAAAAGCTGGTACTCTGGAGATATTTCCGGAGGGCCTCCCGGTTCGTTTTCTTTGAGATGATAAAAGATACCGCTGTTGCCACCCTCGGGTAGCTTCCATTCCAGGTAAAGCTCAAAATTATCGAACTCTTCAGCAGCATAAATGATGTCTTTTCCTCCCTGCCAATCTTCTTCTAGTCGTTTTTCTGTATCAAAGGTTAGAGCACCCTCTTCATCAATTGTCCATTGTGGCGGAAGCTCCTCTCCATTATAAGCTCTCCAACCGTCTGTAGTTGTTCCATCGAAAAGGTAAATCCAGCCATCATCCTGTGCATTTGATGTTTCCGCATTCTCTGTTTTGGAGCCGGAACCACAGGAAAAGACACCTGCAGCTAGTAGTACGAATAGGTAATTTCGTTTCATGTTTGGGTTGATTCTTGATTATTCGTTAATGGTTATTCGTTGATAGTTAATGAGTCTTAGTGTTTGGTGCTGATCAATTGAGGGTTAAACTTTGCTCTGGCCCTGAAGCCTGCCTGCCGGCAGAAGCAGCAGTGCAGGATTAAGTTTTTGATATCCAAAAAATCCCTTTAGGCTCCGAAACATTGGGGATAGAGTTATTCACTTAGTTTTTTCAATTTTATATTCTTCCACCTAACCTTAATTCCTCCTCCATCATGAATTTGCAGGGCAATAGAGCCTTTACCAGCCCCGATTTTCTCGTCTTTCAGGTGAACCATTTCAGTACCATTGAGCCATGAGGTAACTTCATCGCCAACCACCCTTATTTTCATGGTATTCCACTCTCCCATTTTCAGGGCGCTATCTTTTTCGGGCTCCGGCTGAATGAGCCAGCCCCTACCATAAGACTCGTAAATTCCACCCGTATTATTGCCTGGAGGAGCCACTTCTACCTGCCATCCACTCACTTTAGTTCCTTCTACAGTAGAGCGAATAAAAACTCCACTGTTACCATTGGCTTCTTGTTTGAAGTCAAGCGTCAGTTCAAAATCATTGTAGTATTCGTTGGTGGTCAGGTAACCATACTGAGCTTGAGGGCCGCTCTCACAAACCAGCTCTCCATTTTCCACATACCATAACTCTTCGCCATTATTGGTCCAACCATCCAGGTTTTCTCCGTTAAAAAGCTCAATGGTAGTGTTATGGGTTTGGCAGCTAGCGGCCACAAGACACAACAAAAAAATAGTCAGGAGATGTCTGAGTGCGGGCATAGTGTTCGCAGGATTAGTTTTAGTTGAAAAAATTGATTCTTAATCTAAAAAATTACTCGTTATAAACCGAGAACTCTATGCCCGAACGGTTCTGACCGTGCAAATCAGAGCTGATGTATGGTTTTCAGTACCAATTTCTTACTCATGGGTATCAGCGTTTCTTCCAGCGGCAAAGGAAGCCCTCCATGAATAAGGAATGTAGCCGGATTGGGTAAGGTTTTGTAGGTTTTAATGAGTCTAAGTTTTATTTGTTCAAACGTATCTCCCACCCCTCTGGCAATATTGTCGATAAACTTAAAGTATACTCCTCTCATCTGTTCATTGAACATAATGAACTTCTTTACCTGATACTGAAACACACTGGTGAGTTTAGAGTCTCCTACTTCGAGCATTACATAGCCCTCATCTTTGTACATGGGTATTATACCAATTGGGTCTATTTTGAGCTCAGACTCCACCCACTCATGCAGCTCCTTACCCTTACCAAGGGTACGCTCCATGGTAGGAATGGCATAATCCACAATCTCCTCAATGTCTTTCAGCAAATCTTTTTCTTCATCCAATTCCTTATAAATGATTTCCAGCTTGCTAAGGTCTAACCGTGAAATTTCTTTAGGCATTTCGGAGCGTATGGTTTTCTTTTTATCCTTTAGCATTTTGGCATCCTTATAATGCTCAATAAGCTCGGTTAGAAAAGGAAAGAGTCTGGTTTTGTCAAAATTTTGTTCCACATGCTTGAGATAGGCTAATAGCACATACTTCTTGTACTCAAAATCTATTAGCCCATCGGTGATCCAGTCTTTTTTTAATTGTGTCATAGATGAAAAGTTTAATACCATTACTAATGAACATCCTGTACGTTATGCTCAGCTGGTCGGCCAACAGACAAACCTGTTTAGGTAGCAGACCTGGCCACTTAATTCTCCCCCAGAAATAAACCCGGGGATGACGTGCCAATTGGAATGTTCGTAAACCATTAATCTGACAGATTAATACGATTTATTTGACACAGAAGATAACACCTTCTGAGCAGCCTTCAAAGAGAATAAACGAGCAAAGCGTGAAAATCTGTCATATAATAACTGACAACAGGCAATGAGCAGACACAGATACTGACAGGGCTGACGCTGCTTGTCTGCCAAAAGTTCACAATCTGCAATTGGCACACAAAGTGCAATAAGGGCGACTGTAAATTTTTGAATCAAACTCTTAAACCAATAAGAAAAATGTCTAAAGTTAACATTACTCCACTAGCAGATAGAGTTCTGGTTGAGCCTGCTGCTGCTGAAGAAAAAACTGCTTCAGGTATCATCATTCCTGACACTGCAAAAGAGAAGCCTCAAAGAGGTGTTATTGTAGCAGCCGGTAACGGCAAGAAGGATGAGCCTCTTACAGTGAAAACAGGTGACACCGTGCTTTATGGCAAGTATGCCGGTACTGAAATCACTGTTGAAGGAAAAGACTACTTGATCATGAAGGAGTCTGACATTTTTGCAATCATCAATTCTTAATCTTAAAACTGAAAACCCAAAAATTATAAAGACATGGCTAAAGATTTATTCTTTCGTAATGATGCCAGAGATCGTTTGAAAAAAGGTGTTGATACTTTGGCAGACGCTGTGAAAGTAACCTTAGGTCCTAAAGGTAGAAATGTAATAATCGACAAAAAATTCGGTGCCCCAACTGTAACTAAAGATGGTGTTTCTGTAGCTAAAGAAATTGAGCTTTCAGAGCCAATCGAAAACATGGGTGCACAATTGGTAAAAGAAGTAGCTTCAAAAACTGCCGACAGCGCAGGAGACGGTACTACCACTGCTACTGTATTGGCTCAGGCCATTTTTGGTGCAGGTATTAAAAACGTGGCTGCCGGTGCCAATCCAATGGATCTTAAAAGAGGTATCGACAAAGCCGTTGCTACTGTAGTATCTGAGCTAAAAGCCCAGTCTAAAGAAATAAAAGACTCTAAAGAGATCAAACAAGTAGGTACTATCTCTGCCAACAACGATGAGGAAATCGGTCAAATGATTGCCGATGCCATGGAAAAAGTTGGTAAAGATGGTGTAATCACTGTTGAAGAAGCAAGAGGTACTGAAACTGAAGTAAAAACAGTGGAAGGTATGCAATTCGACAGAGGTTATCTTTCTCCATACTTTGTGACTAACACAGAGAAAATGGAAGCTGAGTTGGAGAACCCATACATCTTGATCTACGACAAGAAGATTTCTTCAATGAAAGAATTGCTTCCTGTGCTTGAGCCCGTAGCCCAGTCAGGCAAGCCATTGTTGATCATTGCAGAAGATGTAGACGGTGAAGCTCTTGCTACCCTTGTTGTAAACAAAATCAGAGGTTCGCTGAAAATTGCTGCCGTGAAAGCTCCAGGCTTTGGCGACAGAAGAAAAGCGATGTTGGAAGACATTGCCGTTCTAACCGGTGGTACTGTAATTTCTGAAGAAAGAGGTTACAAGCTGGAAAACGCTACCATTGAGTACCTTGGTACTGCAGAAAAAGTGAACATCGACAAAGACAACACCACTATTGTAAATGGTGCTGGCGATCCTGCTCACATCGAAGCCAGAGTTAAAGAAATCCAGACTCAGATCGAAAACACTACTTCTGACTACGACAGAGAGAAATTGCAAGAAAGACTTGCTAAGCTTTCTGGTGGTGTGGCTATCCTTTACATTGGTGCCGCTACTGAGGTAGAAATGAAGGAGAAGAAAGACAGAGTAGACGATGCATTGCACGCTACCAGAGCTGCCGTACAAGAAGGTGTGGTTGCCGGTGGTGGTGTAGCTTTGATTAGAGCTGCTGCTGCTTTGGATAAAGTGAAAGTGGATAACGAAGATCAAGCTACTGGTGTAAACATCATCAGAATGGCTGTAGAAGCTCCGTTGAGAACTATCGTGGCCAACGCTGGTGGCGAAGGCTCTGTAGTAGTAAACGAAGTGAAAAATGGTAAGGCTGACTACGGTTACAACGCCAGAGAAGATAAGTACGAAAACCTTATTGCTGCCGGTGTAATCGATCCTACAAAAGTTACCCGCCTGGCCCTTGAGAACGCTGCTTCTATTGCTTCTCTCCTATTGACTACCGAGTGTGTGGTAGCCGAGGAGCCAGAAAAAGAAGGGGCTGCTCCAATGCCTCCAATGGGTGGCGGAGGAATGGGCGGCATGATGTAATCGCCTGTTAGTACTTAGATATTAATACATAGAATAAATAGATAAAAGCCTCGGTACAATTGCCGGGGCTTTTTCGTTTTATCTGTCCCATCCTGATAAGTTGACACAAAGTCGACAATTACTTTATATACATCTTTGAGGGATACATGTAACGAGAGTAAATAGCACAAGACAAGTTATAATTTTATAGGGTTACTCATTTAGATCGCATTTGTTAGATCCCGTATACAAGCCACAAGCTGTGTCCTCACAGTGTCTTTTAACAACCATTTGTGAAGACACAAATAGAAGCAAGGTTCAGAAATCCACTTCTTGAGACTTAAGTGGGTAACCCTGTAATGAAAACAGAATAATCGACAAGCAAATGGATATTGTCCCATTGATAGATTACATGCAAAAGTTTGTAGAACTAGAGCCGCAAGAGGTAGAAATCATTCAAAAACACACCTCCTTAAGAAATTACCTCAAAGGACAGTTTGTAGTGCAACAAGGCGATGTATGCCGACACGAAAGTTTTGTGGTTGAAGGCTGTCTGCGCACATTCTATGTTGATGAAAAAGGCCAGGAGCATACCGTTATGTTTGCCATTGAAAACTGGTGGACAGCCGACCTCGGGAGCTTTCTCACACAAACTCCCGCACACTATAACGTGCAATGCCTTGAAAACACAAAGGTTATTCAATTTTCCCATACCAACCTCGAAAACCTATACTTGCAGGTTCCTAAAATGGAACGTTTCTTTCGAATCATCTTGCAGCGTGCCTATGTGGCCTCCGAAAGGCGCTTAGTAAGGAGCTATAGTCTCACGGCCAAAGAGCGTTACCTCAAATTCAGACAAGACTACCCCCTCATTGAGCAGCGTGTACCTCAATACATGATTGCCAGTTACCTGGGCATTACCAAAGAATTTTTGAGTAAAATCAGGAATCAGCTCATTCTGGAACAGTAAGACTTAGATTAAACTAGTTTAACCTTCTTTTCTAATCTAGTTTAATGCCTTGTCATGCCCCCGGGCAGAACTTTGTTGCCTAACAAAATCAATAAAATTATGGCAACATTACTAGATAAAATCAGCGATTTAAACGACCTGGTACTCCAAGGCAAAGCCATGGAAGCCTTTGAGAAATACTACCACGAAGACGTGGTAATGCAAGAAAACGACCTTCCTCCCACTGTGGGCAAAGCAGCCAACAGAACAAGAGAAGAAGAGTTCTTTGCCAACATTACTGAGTTTAGAGGGGCTAACCCCCTTAAGGTAACGGTGGGTGAAGGAGTGAGCATGGTAGAATGGCACTACGACTATACCCACAAAGAATGGGGCTTAAGAAACTATACCCAGGTTTCTGTTCAGGAGTGGAAAGATGGACTGATTATTAGAGAAAAATTCTATTACGCCAACTAAACCCGCTACTTATGAAAAGAAGAATAAAACTACTTTTGATTGCACAGTGCCTTGTAGCGATTCAATATACCCAGGCACAAACTACGGAATGGCAAATAGACCCTACCCATTCTTCCATTGGCTTTTCCATTGACCATCTGGTAATATCAGAAACTGTGGGCCAGTTCGATAGCTATACCGCATCGATAAGGGCCGACAAAGAAGATTTTACAGATGCCAAATTTGAGGTGGTCATTCAAACGAAGAGTATTAATACGGCCAACGAAGAGCGCGACAACCACCTGAGAAGCGAAGACTTCTTCAATGCCGCACAATTCCCTACCATAACCTTTAAAGGCGAAAAGTTTGAGAAAGTAAATCAAAATAAATACAAGGTTAGTGGATGGCTCACTATGCATGGCATTACCAAAAAAGTAGTCTTTGAAGGACAGTTTGGTGGTATTGTGGCCGACCCATGGGGAGGCACACGTGCAGGACTTAAGCTATGGGGCGAAATTGACCGATACGATTACGGACTAAAATACAATTCATTTCTTGAGGCAGGAGGACTTTCGATTGGCAGAGAGGTGCGCATAGAATGTCGAATAGAGCTCATCAAGAAAACCTGAGCAGCCAAGGCACAAACAGGAAACTTGTTGTTGTCTAATCCAAAAGGGTACGGAAAACTCAAGAGCACGACTCGTGCTTTTGGTTTCTGCACCCTTGCTCTGCTCATAAGCCGGGCATAAACCTGGTGAAACACCCCCATCTATTCTGACTTAATAATCAGAGATTTCTATTACAATATACATGCATATACAACTATTTATTATAACTTTGCGCCATGAGCAATTCGGCATTACCAAATTTTGAAACCATACAGCCCCACCTTTGCCTGAATTCCAAAGTAAGGAGACTTCACAAGCTTATGGATGCTATCTATCAACAGGAGTTGGCGCAGTTTGGTCTTAAAGGCAGTATGCTCTCTATTCTGTTTGTCATTGGAAAAAAACCGGGCATCAGTCAGCGCCAAATTGCAGATTATCTGGTCTTAGACCAGTCAACTATAAGCAGAGACATTAAGAAACTCCTTGGTAACGGATGGATTAGCCTGCAAAAAAGTGAGGACGATCCACGAGCCAGCGAGCTCTCTATCAGCGAATCGGGCCTGACTCTACTGGAAAAAATAGCACCGGTCTGGTCTAAAGTGCATGAAAAGATGGCAGCCCACTTGGGCAACTATCAAATTCAGGCACTAGACGGAATCATTGAATCTGTAAAGAAATTCAATTCTTAAATTTTTATATAAATACTTGTATATACATCTATGGAAACGCCAACTTACCTCCAAATCGGATTTGTTCTAATTACCTTAGTAACGGTATTCCTATTTCTCAAATCCGTAGCTTTTAAGCGTCCTGCAATCCTTATAGTTTTAGTACTCCTTGCGGTGCAGTCAATTCTTTCACTATCCGGTTTCTTTCTGGCAACCGACTCTCTGCCACCTCGGTTTCTGGCGGTGCTACTACCCAGCGTTATAGCCGTAATTCTGGCCTTTACTACCCAGCGGGGTAAAACCGTGTTAGACGCTGTAAATCCGGAAACCTATACCTACCTCTTTACCATACGGGTAGCCGTTGAGTTTGTAATTCTGGGCCTGGTCATACACAAGGCCATGCCGGAGTCTATGTCGTTCGAAGGTCGAAATTTTGATATACTGTCAGGTCTATCTGCGCCTTTCATTGCTTATTATGGTTTCCGCAAAAAACGGATAGGCACAAAAGCACTGATGGCATGGAATATTGTAGCCCTTTTGTTGGTCATACAGGTAGTAACTACCGGAATACTTTCTATCCCTTCCCCCATACAACAACTCTCGTTCGATCAACCCAACCTGGCAGTACTTTACTTTCCCTATGTGCTGCTTCCGGGCATTGTAGTTCCAATAGTAATTTTTGGTCATCTGGCCATTCTCAGAAAACTCACCAGGTCAAAATAAGTCATATATGCTACCGGAAGTATTCATCATAGAAGCCAAGCGAACACCCATTGGGGGTTTTCTGGGGGCTTTGTCGGCAATGACAGCTATAGATTTAGGGGCTGAAGTGACCAACTCGTTATTCCACTCACAGGCCGAACTCAAACAACAGGTACAAAGCCTTTTTATGGGCAATGTACTCTCTGCCAATCTGGGGCAGGCTCCTGCACGGCAAGTAGCATTGGCTTCCGGATTGCCACAAACTACCCGCTCTACAACCATCAATAAGGTATGTGCTTCCGGCATGAAGGCCATACACCTGGCAGCCCAGGAAATTCAGTTGGGCATAAGTCAACTCGTGGTGGCAGTTGGGGCCGAAAGCATGAGCAATGTACCGTTCTATGCTCCCTTACGCTCCGGCCACAAGTTTGGCCACTTCTCTTTTACTGACGGTCTTTTAAAAGATGGGTTGACAGACGCCTACCATGGCTACCACATGGGGAATGCGGCAGAAACAACAGTAAGAAAGTATGGCATTAGCCGTTCTGCTCAGGATAGATACGCCATAGCATCATACCAAAAAGCTCTAAGTGCTACAAAGTCGGGAAAGTTCAACCGGGAAATTATAGCTATTGATCCAATTCCCGGCAAGGGTAAAGACCCTGTGACCAGCGATGAAGATATCTTTAAACTTAAAGAAGAAAAAGTAGCTCAATTGCGAGCTACGTTCGAAGAAAATGGCACCATTACCGCTGCCAATGCCAGTAACCTTAATGATGGTGCTGCAGCTTTGCTTCTGGCTTCTGCCCAAGTGGTAGAGGAGTATGGACTAAAACCTATTGGTAAACTCGTGGCTTATGCCGATGCCGAGCAAGCACCTGAAGATTTTTCCACAAGCCCTGCCTTGGCCATTCAACAGATACTGACACAAAAACAACTCTCCATTGGCGATATCGACTTTTTTGAGATTAATGAAGCTTATGCTTCTGTTGTTTTGGCTAACGCCCAAATTCTAGACATCCCGGAGCGTAAAATTAACCGGTATGGAGGAGCGATAGCTCTCGGCCATCCATTGGGAGCCTCAGGGGCCCGAATAGCCACCACCCTCCTCTCGGTTTTAAAGCAAGAGGCCGGCCACCGGGGCATAGCCGCCATTTGCAACGGTGGAGGCGGTGCCTCAGCCATTTTAATAGAAACCCTATAGATAAATATGAACAAAGCACTTGAATTTTTGCGCCAGCAGGTGGGCCAGAAAGCCAAAAACTCACCATCACCGTTAATGCGGTGGTTCAACCCTACCCTATTGCATGTGGCAGAAGGAGAAGCCCATTTTCAGTACCAGATAAGAGCCGAAATGACCAACCCAATGGGCATATTGCACGGAGGCATGTCGGCCGCCATTATAGACGATGTAATCGGCTGTGCTGTATTCTCACTGGGCGAGCCGGAGTTTTACAATACACTCAGCAACACTATTGAATATATGAGTGCGGCCGCAGTGAATGACCACATTATTGCAGAAGCCATTATAGACAAGAAAGGTAATTAGCTTATTCACGCCCAATGTGTTCTCTGGAACGAGCAGCGAAGCAGAGCCATTGCCAAAGGACGTTCTATACTCTTAAAAACCTCACAAAAAAAATAGAAGAAAGACTCGGCAGGTATGTATAATCCGCAATTCGAAATATCAGTAACTGCAATTCCAAACCTACCGAAAAAAACAACAGGATAGCAAATTTAATAACTGTTTAAACCCCGCTTAATTAGTTAAAATACCCTTGATGCCACTCCACACCATCGTACTGGAAAAAGTGCCATACAGTGCCAATAGAATGCTCAGAGCCTAGTCCATATATGTTCTTGCCATTCCCCTTTACTACAACGGCTGCACCACACCTCTTAATCAGAACTATCATGCCGTCATAAGGACTCGCAGGAAACGTGAAGTTTATACTGGTGGTGTTAAAACACATATAGGAGCATATTCTCGTCTGATTAGTTAATGTTATACTTGTGGTAATTCTTGCCACACCCAATGTCAACGCGCCTAAAAATGCAGTGGTGAAATACCCTCCAAACGCTTTACCGCTTATAGTAGTGCCGGTTTCTATTATCCCCATTACACCGGCAGTAGTTCCACTAGCTCCAGGGTCGGCATCTATTGAACCCTCCAAAGAAGCTTTCAGCACCCTTGTGGCATCACTTGCACTCTGACCATTACTAAATACTCCCTCACTCGTTACATAGGTGCGTTTTGTACCTGCCGCATTCTGAACAAGAACACCGGGTATATCTTCCATATCACCATTCTCATAGACATCATCATCTACGACTACAATCAGGTTACCACCAGCATCATATATCTTGATGTTGTTATCATCACCATCTATTTCAACCCGCTTACCGCTGGCAGAAGTCTGTACAAAGCGAACTCCAAGGTCTGTTATAAAAGCCAAATCTGCCATTAAAAAGTTAGTGGAGGTAACGCCCTTAATGGTTAGCGTGTTGGGGGTGGTTACGCCCCAGTCTATGCTGCTGGTGGCATCCCCAACCTTAAAGGTGTTATTGCTCAAGTCTAAGTAAGAAAGCCCGTCCTGGCTCTGTATTTTGCCCGTGGTGATAGTTTCACCGTTGATGAAGGTCATACCCTTAGTAATCTGAAAGAAGCGCTTACCACTATCTACAGCGAATAGTATGCCCAGCAGAAAGTGGTAGTAGCCAGTTTCTTGCTCCACAGTGATCTGAGCCGTAGAGGCTATCCACGTGCCCGTGAGCGCACTTTTAGAGCATCGGGCATACAAGTAATAGGCCGAGCCTGTTGTAAGCCCTGTAAACGTATTTGCATCCATCACCCAGTCGCTGCCCTGGCCATCTATTTCTATCTCCAGGTGAGAGAGCACACCGGCACTCATGCGCAGCTTGTCCGGGTCCGCTTCAAAATTCGCCTCAATCTCTACACCATTCAGCAGGAAGTTCTGAGACTTAGCACCAACCGCCAGCATGAACGTTTCTATACTGACGGGTTTAATGTTCGCAGGGTCGAAGTAACCATCGGGGTCGAAGATCAAATCTTGAAGGGTACGCATGCGGGCTGTGTTCTGTCTCGCTAGCTCTACGCTGGTACGGTTGACCACCTGAATGTTTGTCTTATTCTGGCGGGTGCGAATCTCTGTGAGCGTTGTAGTAGCCAGTGTAAGCTCATTACCTATTTGGCAGGTGATCTTCTCAGGGAATACGATCGGAAACTCAATCACGTTGATTCTGATTAGTGAGTTTATGCCTAAACCAGCATCTACAACCGTTACACGGTCGCCTGGTTCTAACACTATCTCGTTCTGTTTTACATACAGCGGGTCGATAGTCAAGTCATAAGTAACACGCGGTACACTGACCCTATCTAAATATTCTTGCGTAGCTGCCTCTAGCGCTGCCTCTGCTGCATCAATGTAGCTTTGCGGAAGGTAGATGTCCACTAGAGTGTATTCATCACTTACAGCGGCTTCAAACGTGGCGTTTGGAATAGTGTAGTCGTTCTCCTCTTGGTTGAAGGCGTAAGTGATGGTTTTAGTAGCGTGATCGTAATGAGTAATTACAAACTCATTGCCGCCCAGCTCTCCATTCTTGAATACTATTTTAGCCTCTACACCTTCGAGCAGGTAATCATTAATATCGAAATCGATGGTGCTGTCTGTGATCTTATAGACCTTGGTGGTGTGGTTATTACTGACCGCTGTGGCACTGCCTGTGCGCTTCGGGTAAATAGTTTCGTCCTTATAAATTCCTTCACGCTCACCATAGAGCGCTATATTATTCTCCAGCTTCAGATCATCGAACATTAGGCGTTTTGCACCCGATCTATAGTCATAGTTCAGGTTCTTAGCTGCACCATAGCCATACACACGGGTAATGATTCTACTCTCTTCTACACTCAGCTGGGTGAGGCTGTAAAGCCCATTACCACGACCATAAGAGAAGCTTAGCGCTGTATCGCTGCCCTCGGCATCTCTTAGATTGATGGTCTTATTTACTATGCTGAACTCCATCTTAAAGGCATCGGCCACCTGAGTCAATGCCTCTCTACAACTGAGATCGTCAAAGCGTAGGTTCTGAGGGTCAGAGCTACTCACCGTTCCGGTAGACCAATCGGCATCAATCACATTCATGTTATCGACAATGAGGTCTATAAAGTCCTCAGCGGTGCCATAATAGTCGAAGCCAATAGCATCTAAATGCCTGAGCACCTTATTGAGCAACTCATAAACTTCGCCCTCAAAGCGAATTGTATAGATAAGCCTGGTACTGCTTTGGCGGGTTAAGTCACTCTCACGGTTCAAAGTGTATCGCTCACCATTATATTCAATGTAATCACCCACGCGAATACTCAAGGGCGAAGCCACAACAGTGCGCACCTCAATAAAATGCTGACCCATTAACTCATTTCGGTAAATAGTGTCTTCATCAATTTGTACAGTGGCCTGCAAAGTGGCAGGTGAACCAGGGCGATATATTGGGAGGGTTGGCATGTCTTTTATTAGAAAATCTGATACTTCTTGTTCACTACCTTTTCAATAGAAACCTGCATCTTTTCACTACCTCCCAGCACGGCTATTGAAGTGTCTAAATACCCGTGCTGATAGTAATTGTCGAGCGTTCGGGTCCGGCCTTGTCTAAAATTGTCATGTCGTGGGCTCAGGTTTAGTTGAGTTGAAGATTCAGCAACTTTAACCCCGTTCAATCGCAAGTTTCTAGTTTCATTCGAATGATATGCTGACACTAAGTATGTAGTGTTGAGGTTATAACCTATTGAAACTGCATCTAGGTTCGGGGTTTGACTCGTGTCTCGTAAGTAAAACGAAATTGTGTTAGAAGACGTTGTTTGAAGCAACGATAGATCGAAACCACCAGCACCGTAAATCAACCCCATTATGCTGGAATTTCTATAGCTCAAAAGTCTAGCTGTAGAAACAAAAATAGCTTTTGCATCTGTTATGTTCGTTAGGTTGTAGTTATCGAAAAGTTCACACTGCCGAGAGTTTTCAAACAATGGAGCAGCAATAGAAAGTGAGGGGTCTGTCTGCAACGTTCCTGAACGATAGATTACAGGAGCTTTTGCCCACGTAACGGAAATACTACCCGAATGCCCTGACGGCCAATTTGGCATCTGGTTAAATCGAGTTATAATGCGCCCCTCTGTGCCTTGACAGAATGTTATTATACTATCGTAATCTATAAACCCATCCACATAACCGATGGTAATTGTAGTCATATCGCTAGCACGCTGAACAATGCAACAATTACCTGTAAAATTTTTGTAGAGTAAAAAAAATGAAAAGCAGAAACCAGATAAGGTATTTGTTATCTTGTCAAGAAATTTATATTCTCCCTCAAAAGCACTCTCCGCTCTATTCATCTTAGAATCTGTTATAAACTGCCTCTACTGCTGCGGTAATTACCTGATCTGAAATAGTAGCTACTTTGTCCGCTAAATTTTCATCAGTTACGCCTGTCAAGCTTATGGCATTGGTATTCACGAGCTCACTCATAACAGAAGCATAGAAGTCATTAGCTTCCATTCTGCCAGCATTCTTCATTATAGAAGTAGCCCGGTTAATTCTGGCTTGCTTAGCGTTCCATGCATCAATATCTGCTTGGTTAGTTTGCTCATCATTAAGCACTGGTTTAGTGCCAAGTACCGTAAGCTCAGCAGTTCTCTTATTGCTCAATGCAGGGCGACACTTGTTATGAAAGCTCGCATGGCCTGCAACTAAATTTTGTTCTGTAAGTGTCATTTTAGAAGTCTTTAAAGGGTTATTAATAAGCTCTTGAATCTGGTATAATATCTACTGCGCTACCCATTCGACTAATATAAATTCGGTAGCTATCATCTGTGCTCAGTACAAGCTCTGCGCTGGCCTCACCACCAACAGTACAGGTAAGCGCTCCCCCTTCCGTATCTGAAGCAGTGAAAGTAATGGTATAATCAGCCACCGACTGTGGCGTAATTCTCACCAGCTCAGTATCGCCATCCGCTAGGTTGTCTACATCAAATGTGCAGGTGGTGTGAGATAGTGCCAAAGTCGCCTGTTTGTTATCAACTCCGGCAACATCCCAGGTAACCGTGCTGGCTGAAGTAAGAGCAACTATTGCTGATTTGGGTACTCTCGCCGCCAATCCATCATTCAATTCAGTTTGGCTAACTGCGTTCAGAATAGCAGTTACTGCTAATCTATTTACCCCACTAAGCGAGGAAAGGGCATCACGTACAGCTTCTGGCGTAGAATAGCCACCGCCAGAAAGCTCCAGTAAGTCCAGTAGAGCAGAAATATCTACAAACTCGGCACTGCCAGTATCAACATTACCTACTATCAGCTTATCGGTGGTTTTAAGACCAACACGCTGGGCCATTCCGCTCCAAAATCTCTTTATTTTCATTGCTGTCTTATTTGCACTTGTACTAAATTTTCAGCTGGGTAGCTGATCACTATCACGCTGCCAGCGGCCAAATTATCCGTTATCTCTTCATCACTCGTAGCATAAGTGTCGCCATTGGTTACATAAATGAGGCCATCGAACGCAAACACTATTAAGCCATCGTAGCTCACCGCTAGAGCCTCCCATGCACCAAGCTTTACACGGTAAAGTTTGTTTTCTGTCGGGTCGGTTTGGGCACGAACATAAACCACTTGGTCTTCTACTAGCTCTACACCATTTACTGTCTGCTCACCGCTAAGGGTAATATCTTCAGTACTTACCGCTACCGCAGCAGTGTAAGTACCTATATATGTCTTCTGAATAATGGGGTTAGTCACCACAGGGGCTGGTTTATTACCTAATGCTATTAATGTACCTAGCTCATCGGCCAGAGCAAATCCATCACCATCCGCGAGCAGTGTAGTAAACTGCTCATCCATTTGAGTGATCTGCATGGTTACGATAGCACTCGCGCGACTGTCTTCTACTGTAATATCACTATAGCTTATTCCCTCTGGAGCAATGCATGAGGCAATGGATACTTCATTGATTACCAAATCACGAGTACCTGCCTGTAGCCAAATGGCATTAATGGCCTTTGCCTTTGTAATCAGTGAGGCAATATTTTCGGACAGCAGTAAGCATTTAAGCTCATATTGATGAGGGGCGGGCAAAGTGGTTTTATAACCTTCCTTTAAGTAAGTGGGCAGTTCGTAAGGTTGAACAGCTGACCTGTTGTTTTCATTTTTCCACTCCAAATAAGTAAGCGAAAGCGTGCTCAACAATATGCCATCGAGGCTATTCTCTAGCGCTGAGGGGTTAGGTTCAGTAGGAATGATGCCGCTTAGTACGGGTTGAGGCTCCCTAAATCTAAGCTCACCTCTAAAGTAGTTATGGCCAATATAGTCTAATGCCTGAGCATCTTTTACTAGCACATTGAAAGTACCGTATGGTGTACCTAGCTCCACCAGATCAGTAAAGCTAGTCATGGCATCATATAAGGCGTGTATGTTCTCTTGTGCTTCTGTGAGATCAGAACCTCTTATAATCACCGATAACGTTAAGTCTCTACCTTCATAACCAATGAGCGAAGCATCTGCCCAAGCTTCGGGGCCATCATCTTCAGCCCAAACATGGTAAGACTTACCCATACGCTGCGGCAGATCGAGAAACCCAGCCAAAGCAATATTGCCCCTGCTACCCTTAGCAGGTATAATACCGTAATCGGTTAGGTCAATATCGTTTAGCGTGTAAGCCATTTTCTATTAGCATCTACTGGCAGTAACTAACTCCCCTTCCCGAGTACTCGGGAGGCTGGGGGTGGTTAGCCCCCATAATCCCTAGCACTACTGCTTGGTTTAGTGTTCTTTTTTATCTCGCTCAGCTCATCTTTTACATCTACCAGCGTAAGGTGAGTCATGCGAGTGTTAAATTCTATTGCTACAGTAAGCTGAAGAATTTCAGTTCTCACAGCCAGCTCAGCAGCAAACCACTTTTCATCCAGTTCGTAGTGGCGTTTGGTAATATCATATTGAGCGCGGAAAAGCCCCGCCAGCTCAGCACCTGTCTCTTCCGTTAAATCTCTGCGAATGCTGCCAACCAAACCACGCTGCTGGCTCTGGCCACCACCCGTCAGCTGGTCTATCTGCTTAGCCTGCTCTAAGAAGTCGCCCACAATACCCTGGTACTGTTCGCGCAGCTGGTCCAGCTCAGAAGCATCCAACCCGCCACCACTTTCAGCAAAGGCCGCAAACTGCTTGTAAAACTCTTCTATGGCAGGCTCAAGCAGCTTAAACTTCAAACCGTTCAGCATCGCATCGCGCAGCATGGTTTCCAGATCACCGGCAAAATCTTCCACCGTGCGGTAGGCGTTCTTAAAGCCGTTTATTATTCCGTCAGAAATAGCCTCGCTGGTGGTGCCGGTAAATATCTGGTTAGCCTGGTTTTGTAGTTCCTGAAGCTGGCGCTGCACGTCTACACCTTCCTCCTTCAGCCTACGCAGCTCTTCAAAGAGTTCCTTAGCTCGGCCTTCCAGTTTGCCACGCTCATAGAGCGCTTCAATCTCCTCAAAGGTTTTACCCAGTAGGCTAGAGTATTCATTAACCACACGGGTCTTGCGGCCAATACCCAGAAAGCCACCATACTTTTCGGTGCTGCTGCCAGAAATAAAGCTCTGCGCTTGTAGCTGCTGAAATAGTTCTGCGGCTTCACTATTAATCTGCTTTTGTGCCACAAGCAAAGCCTGCCGTTGGGCACTCAGGCTGCTAAGGGTAAGTTCCAGCTCCTTAGCCTTCAATAAGTTTCGCTCGCGTTGCAGGGCGTTTAGCCTTCGTTCACCGTCTTCTGCCTCAGCCTGTATTTTCTTTAGCTCCTCACGGGCTTTACGGGCACTTTCCCGGCTCTTTTTCGCGATATTAAAGATGCCGGCAATGGCTTGAATAGCAGAAGCCACCCCGCCAACCACATCGCCAGACGCAAATTTAGCCACAGAAGCAGCGGCATCTTCGCCAACCTTAGCAAGGTCAGACATAGTTTCCAGGGTAGCACTTAGCGAGGGGTTCACGTCCTCCAGCGAGGCAGAGAGGTCTGCAAAGGCTGCGCCTATAGTGGCAAACTTCTTGGCAAGGTCTGTGGCTTTTTCTGCTGTCTCATTCGAAAGCAATTCTTCATACTGGCCAATTACCTGCTCAAGCTGTTTAATCTGCTCAGCAGTAAGCTTCATCAAAGTGCCATCGGCTGCCGTGTAGAACCCATCCGTAAGGGCACGCTTCAGCAAACCCAAATGACGCTCAATTTGCTGGCGGGTCATGCCCAGCACCTTCTCGTTAAGGTCGCGGTATATCTTACTGCTTTTAAATGCAGCATCATCGAGCACCTTCAGCTCTTCGTCTTTTTGTCGGGTAAGCTCGGCTAACCTCCTTTCAAAGTCTTCGCCCTGGTATTTTTCAGCGAGCAATACAAGCTTATCGGCATAGTCGTTTTCAATATCTACCCTCTTATCTTGGTAGGTCATTAGCTGCTCTAGCAGCTTTTTGTATTGCTCCTGTTCAGCCTTCAGCTCCGCATCTATCTTCTTCTGTCTAGCCTCAGCTCTGGCCTCGGCTTGGCGCTTCAGCAGATCGTCAGTGGCTTTCTCCTCAATGTTGTCTAGCTGGCTGACATCAATCTTTACCTTGTTCTTTTTATCGGCATTAAAGCGCTCAATCTCCTCCCTGATCTTCGCAAACTTGTCTTTCAATGCCTGCACCTCTGCCGCATCGTCAGAGAGTCGCTTGCGGGCATACTCTTTATCAAGATCAGCAATACGGTCTAGCAGGCGCTGGCGTGACTTAACAATACTGGAAGCATTTATCTTACCATTCTCATCAGTAAATAACCCGCCTCCCAATTGTTGTGCTAAATCATTAGCTTCCTTAAGAAACTTATTAGCAAGGTTTCTAATGTCTTGCTGATTGGCCTCTAGTTTATCTATGACTTCTTTCTTTCTCCTCTCATTTCTTTCAGCTTCAGCTTTAAAAATAGCATCATAGTCTACTTGTGCCCCAGGACCTATACCTACAGACCTTGTAGCATCACTCAGTTTATCACCAACATTTGCAAACTCAGCCGCATCTCTGTCATAGGCTTTTTGTAATTCAATAGCATTACTGGCAGCATCTTCCAAAAGCTTATAAGCAGCGGCCTTTTTAAGAGTCATTAGAATGAAAGTGTCCGCATTCTTTTGCAGACCTAACTCAACTTCATTTAGGGTAGTTACTTCGCCAGATACGGCCCCTATACTTTCATTGTATAGATCAATCGCTTTTTGTTTTGCCTCAACATCATCCTTTGCTAATGATAGTACCGATCTTAATTCTTCAATACTGGTTACCGCTTTTTTATAATCTGTAGACTCGAATGCTTTATTTACTGCCTCCTGACTTTTAGCCACTGCATCGAGTGACTCACTGCCTTTAAACAACTCTCTAAAAAACTCAAATAATCTAGGCCCCGCAATGGTAACTACTGCGATTAACCCGCTCAGGAGTGTCTGCCAGCTAAAGAATGCTTTCCCTATTTGCTGTAAAACAGGAATACCTTTTTGCCCACTCGCCAACAAAGCTTTGTTTTGTGCCTGTAGTCTTGCAATCTCATCTACCAGAATAGGAATGTTGTTTGAGATGGCTAGCAAACCAGTTTGGGCTGAATAGGTAAAAGCCGGCAGCTCTCTGCTTATTTGATTAATAGAATTTGAAAGCCCATTAAACTGAACTTTATGCCCCCCCAATGCAACTGACTGGCCATGTAAATCGGCAGTGGTTTTCTTAATGTTGCCCCGCAGTTCCTGCTCTTTAAGAGCCAGTGAGGCAATCGCTTTACTGTGATTGAGTGCGGAAATAGTGCCTTCCTTAAGACGGGTGTCTAGGTCTTTCTGTGCAGCACTCACCAAGCGAAGCTCCTGCTGCATATCTACCAACTGAATGACATGGTTCTGGGTCTTCTTATCAAGCTTACCAAAAGCATTTGCTCCACCCTCCAGCAGACCACGGTATTCATTCCCAACCGAGTTAACAATATTACCTATATCAGCCGTTTGCTTAGCCAAAGCAGATGAAGCCTGAAGCACTCTCTGCTCAGCCTTCTCAGCTGTATCTGCCGTACCATTAATATCTGCCTCAGCCTTACGCGATGCTGCCTCAAGCTCAGGATTATTAATCAAGTATTCCAGCAGTATAGGTCCTATTTTGTTATCGGCCATTTTTGTATTTGTCCTTTAAGAAGTCTAAAACTCCCTCTTTGCTCATGTCCTGGTCTTTCTTCTTGCTCAGGTAAGGCTGATCAGAAAGCATCAGGTCTATATTCACCCGGTTAACCTTCCATAGTATATAGTCTAGGCTCCAACCGGTTTTCATTGCTACCTGCCCCAGGTAGCCCCAAGGGCTATTCATTCCTTTTATTGACTCTCCTCGGGTGTCTGACCCAGTTTCGGCTTCGTTGTCATTATCTGTATCAATCTTGCCGATCTGGTAGTATTCATAAAAGATTGGGTACCGCCAAAGAGCAGTATCATATTCATAATGGTTAGTATTTCCACCGGCCTGCAATGCCAGAGCATATAATGAGCAAGCGGACGGGCAAACATCTTAATTTTCCATTTGCTATTTAACCAGGCTGTTGCTACAGCTCTGGTTATCACTTTTCCACTGCTGTGCATCAGTGCCAAAGCCTGTTCATGGCTTACACCTTTAAGTTGTTGGCTTGTTATGCCGGTAGAGAGGTAGAGTCTGCTCACTTCGAGCATAGTGCCCTGCATAGGACTGGTAACTGTGAGGGCAACCGTTTTTTTACCGAACCATCTAAGAAAAAAGGGCGCTCGCATTTGCATACTTACGCCCCTTTCTAAAAGCCTCTCTGCCGCAAGCCTTTCTAATTGCGGGATTTCTTCCATATTAAACCTGTGCGGTGTAATCAGTTATCTTCACTGGTAGCACATCGGCCACCCCTGTATCAAGTGGCTCAATTGTCAGAGCGATAACAAAAGCACCAGCTCTACCGTCCCACTGTCTGACTCCAGTCACCAATCCTTTTCGGATTTCAATCACTGTATCTGTCTTAAGTGTAAACTTAAAAGAGTGTATGATAGTGGGGTTAACAAGTGGTTTATTCCAGCTCAGTGGATCGGGTGCCACACCAGTGGTAGTGCCACCAAGATACTTCGCTAGATTAGCAGCACTTGCATCTAATAAACTTAATGAATAAGTCTCTTCTCCATCATTATTCTCAATTACATGCACCGGTGTATTGGTCAGTTCCTCAAGAATTTTAGTTTTAGTCGGAGCTGTCACATTCGTTGTAATACTATCTCGGAGAATCTTACCAATATCTTCGTAGTTTTCACCGAGGCCTGTTGTGGGGTTGAAATCTCCAACCTCAACTTTTTTGATTCCGTAAGGATATTCAGCCATTGTAAATCGATTTATAGTTTCAAAATGTACATGCAGTTCAGCAGTGGCAACTCCCGCCATCAGGGCGCTCTGTTCTGTTGGGTTATCTCCCTTGTAGAAGTGCGCAGAATAAGAAGTGGTCACTAGGCCAATGATCATCAGGCTCATCAGCAAAAGCCTTGTAAATAGATTCTTCATTTTTATTGGGTTAGGTAAAACATATTCTTAAAAAAGTGCCGGTTGGTCAGACCGGCACCCGGTCTAGGAATGAAGAGGAGTCGGTCTACTGCTCTTCTTTCCCCTTGTTATCTTCGGCTTTCTTAGCCTTCAACTCTGCCACTTTTTTTGCAATAGTTTCAGGTTTCCACTTACCAGGTGCAGAACCTGAAAGCTCTTTATATTCATCCTTTAACTTGTCCAGTTGCTCTGCACTTATTTCAGCTGGCTCCTCTGACTTTTTATTCTCTGTTTTACCAGCTTCAGCCTTTTTCTCTTCCGAATTCCGACTTCCGTCTTCTGGCTTCTGGCTGCTAGCAGGCTTCTGTCCCGTCACATCAGTAAACTCATTGCCATCTTCTGGCACTTCCTTCTTTTTGGCAGCTGCCTTGACACTTGCTTCTAGCTGCTCCTGCAAAGCGTTTGAGTCGCTAAAGTCCATTCCTTTCACCTGGTCGCGGGTCAAGGTTACAATGGCCTTATTAGAAAGCTTTTTGGTGTGAATCATAGCATCCGCCTCTTCATAGAAGGCTTTACCGTCTGCGGTAAAACTGGCCTGTTTTAGGGCTGGGTTGTTGGCGAAGGTCAATCTTACCTTTGCCTCGAATGAATTGTCTTTCATAATATCCTAGAAATGGTTTAAAATCGGTTTAAATGCCACTTAAGCAGCTTTCTTATGGTCAAGGGCAATCTCAAAAGCAGCCTCTAAAATGGCTCCCATCAGTTTACCTTCAGTGCCCTCACTTATGCGAGGTATATCAATCTTAGCGTTTAGCTCAGCAGCGGTAAGCGCTGGCAATGCACTATAATCTCCACTTACAAAAGCCTCCATTAAGGCTATAATCAGGCGTTGGGCATCCTCATTAAGTTTGTCCCAGAAGCTCTTTCTCATAAGCTTCAGCGCGGCTTTAATCACTAGCCCGTCAATCAATTCAAGAAGGCCTTTCAGCTTAATTCTATCATCCAGCGCTTTGCTGAAATCGTTGATGAGTGAGTTACTTAGTTGCATCAGTTTGTTCCTTTAATCTCTTCTTTTCCCTATCCCTGAAGTAGTGCCATATCCGCACCATGGCGAAGGCAATAGGCAACCAGATAGCCACCGTTTTACCTAGTTCCTGCCAGTACTCAAAAGCATTGGTTTCAGGTATTTTCTCAGTCCACCAGGCGTTAAAAACACCCGTCAACATCAGGGCAATACCCTGAACCATCTTGTCTTGCGCTATTGCAATGAGGTTAATCATAGGTGTGAGCAGGGCTTTCGCCCTGCTTATTATCTATCTTATGGGGCTACGTAAGTACCCGATACAATTGCACCTATATACATATCTCTCTTAGGCACTACTATGTAGTAGTGACGGTAAGCGAGTTTGTTTGTCTGGTTTTGTGGGTCCTGAGCAGACGGTGTGAAGTACTGCTTAGTCAAACCTGTTTTCTTAGCTATGTTAGGCACATAGAAGAAAACTGAAGCTCTATAGTCACCAGCCTCTGGCACAGCACCATAAGCGTTTTTCTCAGTTCCGGTGTAGTACGGGTTATTCACGTACTTCATAATCTGGAAACCACAAATTTCGGGTGCCGGAGTACCTTTTTTGTAGTTCACCAATTGGTCGCCAAAGTTCTCTCTGTCAAGCAAAAGGTCATTCCAGTGATCATTACAAAGCACCAACCTTCTACCTTCCATAGGAATCTGCAAGTCATCACATTCCTTAGCGAAAGCCACAAGGTCCTCATAAACTAACCTTAACCTGGTACCAACTCTTAACTCATTAGGTCCACCCGTGGTCAATAATACTGGAGTATTGGCTGAGTCATCTGCCGGAGCAATAGAGTGAATAGCGCGGCCATACTTCTTCTTAAGAATAGCCTGAGTGGTGGCGTTAGTGGCCTGGTCTATTCTTCGGTAGCTGGCACCCATTGCCTGGTCATCAGAGAGAGTCACTACTTTAGTCTGGTATTTGTCCAGCTGAATAGTTACCTCATCATCTGAGTAAGCCTGCAAGGCAATTGGGTAAGAGCTATTGTTAATCAACACATCTGGCTCAAACTCTGAAACAGGCAAGTGAATCACGTTCTGTTCAGAAGCAGCACCGGAGCCAACCTCCAGTATCTCAGTGTCAATTTCTTCAATCCCTTCAAGCCAGGGAGCCATATCTTCTTGTGTCAGGTTGGTTTCAACCCTTCTCAGCCACATTTCGGGAAAATTAGTAGGCATTTTATCTGTGTTTTAAGTCCTTAATTCGTTTCGTATTCAGGTATTAGGTGAAAGGGGTTACGCCTACTTAAAAAGGTTGGCGTACTCATCAGGGAAGTCGGCTTTAAAAGCCAATTGGGCCTTTATGTCCAGCTTCTCGAAATCATCCACAGTTTTAGGGTGAGCGTAACCGGTATTACTAGATTCTGCGCTCAACTTTTTCTTTGCAGGAATTACCGAAAGCATACGCTTCACCATTTCAGGGTTTTGCTGGGCATCTGTAATCCATGCCTCTTTATCTCCAGCAGTTAGCTTGCCTTCCAGAATGGCAGTTTCCACCATACTGGTAGCCTCAGCCTTCAGGTGCTTTTCCCATTTAGCCTTTAGGGCTTCATGAGCTTTTCTCTCGGCATCAAAATCGGATTGAGCCTTAGACAGCTCACCAGCCATAGCCTCAATAGCGAGGTTTATTTGTGCCGCATCTGAAGGGTCTCCAAGATTACCATGCTTCATTAGTGAAGTGCGAGCGGTCATGCTCAATTGAAATTTTTCCATCGTATCTTCTTTTGAAATTTGTGTCGGGTTGGGTTGCGGAACAGGTGCACCAGAAACCGCACTAAGAGCCAGCTTCACCTCATCTTCGGTCATTAGCTCTTCAGTCACAGGGTCGTAGAGCCTCACCACAGATTTGGAGTTAGAAGGAACCGGCACCAATGAGCATTCCATCAACTCCCATTCAGTGAGTTCATAAACACCATCAGCCATCAACACCAGTTTGTCCTTACTAAAGGTTATGCCCATTGAGCAACCTTTTATAAAGCCATCATTAACCTTATCGTTGATCTCCCTTCCGCGCTCATTCTTGGTGAATATTTTGCTGTCACCCAGCAATTCATCGCCTTCAACCCTGCGGTTAGTCCAGCCACCTATTACTGCGCCCAAGTCCCAATCTCTGTGAGTGTCAAGCATCACCGAGTTGGCATCAAAGCGCTCAAACTTTCCACCCGAATTCTTTATTCTGAATCCGTAGCTGTTAGTCTGTTTCTCATTATTAAAGACAAAGGTTGGCATAGGGTGCTGCGCTTCTGTTCGTAATTGTATAGGACAAATATTTCACCTATTATCAACCCCCAGAAATAGTTGTGCAATCCTTGCGCTGTTATTTTTCTCCCGTATCGTTTTGAGCCAGATTTGATTCTCAAATCAAATCCCACAGATGGCTAAGAAGAAATCTAAAGTATGTCAGCAGGCAGAAGATTGGTTCATAGAAAACTATGATGCAACTGGCGAAGAGGTTGCTGTACTATATGGTATAGAGCCCAAGACAGTAAGCCGCTGGAGACGCCTATATAATTGGGATGACAAACGCCAGAACTACCACGCCAGCCCGGTTAAGATCAAACAGCTGCTACAGCAAGAACTCCTAAGCGTAGCCCAGGGCAATGAACCACAGTTAAAGGCCGATGCCATTAGTAAACTCAATGCTGCGCTCGATAGGCTCGATAAGAAGATAGACCCATTTGTAGTGAAGAAGGTACTTGAAGACCTCGACTCATTCACTGCCGAAATAGACCCCTTATTGGCCAGTAAAATGCTTCCGCTACACCTGCGCTTTTTGCAGCATAGAATAAAAATAGACGGCTAAATGTATATAGAAGAGAAGAAATATCTTAAGCTGCTGGCTGACTATGAAAGGCACTGTGCTCACATTGCCAAGGCCACTGCCATCAATATACATGAGTCTCCTCAAGCGAAGCAGAAGCGCATTATTGAGTTAGAGAAAGACTACATCAAGTGGTTCGAGTATCATTTTGGTGGCGTTGACTCTTTTGCTAAGGTTAAAAGTGCATGGTTTCACCGTGAAATGGCTAATGACATCATTAACCATAAGCGCATCAACTTCCTCGCAGAAATCTATAGAAGCGGAGCCAAGTCTGTTCACTTAGATATGGGCATTCCGCTCTATCTATACCTCGTAAAACATGAGATCAAATACCTCATGATTATTGGCGAAACAGACCCCAAAGCCGCTGAGCTTTTAGCTGGTATTCAGGTGCAGCTCACCCACAACAAAAGCCTTAAAAATGATTATGGCGAAAAATTCCAACATGGCTCTTGGGCTACGGGCAATTTCTCGACTACTGACGGGGTAAGATTTCGCGCAATGGGTTTCACGCAAAACCCAAGAGGTGCGCGAGATCAGTCAGAGCGACCAGACTACATTGTGGTAGATGATGTAGATAGCAAAGAGCATGTAGAAAATGATAGGCTCATGCGCTTGGCTGAAGACAAAATTACAGAAGACATTTGGGGTCTGTTCGATTCTGCCGACAATGCCCGAAGAAGGTTCATTTATGCCAATAACAACTTCCATAATAACAGTATCACCAACAGGCTTAAGAACTTCTTCCTAAAGGCCATTGAAAAACAAAAGCTCAGTGGCCATGCGCCTAATGTAGTCTTCAAAGTGCTCACAGTATGTGCTGTTAAGAACCTCACAACCTTTGAACCAGAGTGGCCAGAGAAAGCCAGTCCAGAATATTGGCGCGAACTGTTCAATACCAAGTATCGCTCATTTATGAGGGAGTATATGCACGTGCATATTCAAGACGGTGCCATATTCAAAAACGAGCAGATACACTTTAAAAGCCCCTACCGCCTCAAAACTTACGATTCCCTCTGTTTCTATGGCGATATGTCTTACAAAGACCAGGGCGACTACAAAGCCCTTATACTGCTCGGCAAGCATGGCCGCGAGTTCCACGAGCTAATGACCTACCTACGCCAGAGCAGCCGAAGAGATTGCGCCATTTGGCTCTATGATATGTATGAGATGTTTGGCCTAAACAGGTTCAACATACAGTACAAAATTGAAGGCCTCTTTGCCATGGACCAGTTCACGCACGACTTCGACCTTATAGGCGATCAGCGGGGCTACTACATTCCCATGGTAGCAGACAAGCGGCCAAAAGAAGACAAGTTTAACCGGATAGAATCACTCTCCGGTTTCTTCGAAACGCACAAGGTATTTTTCAATGCAGACAACAAAACGCCCGATCAGCAAACACTCATTGAGCAGTTTCTGGCATTCGAAAAAGGTAGCAAAGCCCATGACGATGGTCCCGATGCCTTCCATGGAGCATTCAGTAATGTAAACGTAGCCACAAGGCGCGCCAGCTCAAACTACGTAGTCGCACAACAAGTAGACCGTCACTTTTAACAACTAGGAATAATGGAAATCGAACTATTAAATCTTGAAGAATTCTATCCGATCAATGGAGAACAATTAAAGGCTGAATGGGCAAGAGTATTCAATATACCAAATGCTCAATGGTCAAAAATATGGGCACAAATCAGAGTAGTAAACAGCAATGATCTGCCTAGAACTCTCCGAGAGTTCACATTAAATCAAATGCCATACCCCGTTATTAAATATCTAATATCTATCAAGAGCACCAACATTCCCCCTTTAGAAAAGGGGGTGGTCGAAGACCGGGGGATTATTCCACCATTTAGAACCAATGGAATTAAAGGAGATGGAAGGAAAATACCATTTGATCATGGCAAGAAATACTAATTCCCGATTAACTGATAACTGATAACCCAACCCCCATGGCCTTCATCACCGAATCAGACATGACCACCCACATCTCCGCGCAGAGTATTGCAGCCATTAAGGCCGGAGATACCACCAAGCTCACCAAGGCAATTACCTCAGCTCAGGTATTGGCCGCCAGCTATCTGGGTAGATACGACACAGAAACAATCTTTGCCGCTGACACCGAAGACAAAGACACCATCTACAGCGATCTGATAGACCAGATTAAGCACGTAGCCAAATGGAAGTTCATTCAGAACAGCAATGCAGGCATAGACATGGAGCTGGCACACATGAACTATAAAGATGCCCTCAAAGCATTAGAACGCTATGGCCAGCAGCTGCAAGATGCATGGCCTGTAGCTGAAGAAGAAGAGGCAGATAAGATCATGAGAGCAGGCAGCAGATTAAAATTCGATCATTACGGGTTTTCTGAGGTAGTAGACCCAGACGACCCATTTACAACATAAACTTATGGCAACAAACTCCAAAGTAGGCGGACAATACCGCGTAGGCAAATATGGCGAAATGAAAAGGGTAATGGATTGGGTGCCAAAGTCGGTAACTCAAACCAAGCAAGATATTCGCATGTGGAACTCTGCCCAGAACCTAATGCACTTAGCAGAGGACCCACAGAACTATGCCATTCAAAAGCTTTATACCGATATTCTCAAAGATGCATTGCTCAGCAGTCAGATCGAGAACCGAACCAACCAGGTATTTAGCACCGAGTTCTCTTTAAAGAATGCCAATGGCGATGTAGACGAAGAGCAAACCAAGGCATTGGCTAAAATGCCAATTTACCGATACCTCACTAAGAAGGTGCTCGAAAGCATTTACCATAAGTATTCTTTAGTCCAGCTAGCAATGGCTAAGGTGAACGATAAGATGGTGTTGGTTCCCGAACTAATACCACGCGAGAACGTGGTACCACAAACAGGCAAATTCTACCCAGACTATGGCGATCTGGTGAATTATACCCTATACAGAGAGCTGCCTGAGTACGGTACCTACATTTTAGAGTTTGTTCAGGAAGGTGACGGCCTGCTGAATAAGGTAGTGAGTCACGTACTCTTTAAGCGCTTTGCCCAAAGCTGCTGGAGTGAACTTTGCGAAATCTACGGCATACCGCCAAGGGTATTGAAGACGAACACCCAAAACCCTTCTATGCTCCGCAGAGCTGAAAAGATGATGCGCGACATGGGAGCCGCTGCCTGGTTCATTATAGATGATACCGAAAGCTTTGAGTTTGCCAAGCCGGGCAACGCCAGCGGAGACGTTTACAAAGAGCTGATTGAACTCTGTAGAGATGAAATCTGTCTGGTAATCTCCGGGGCCATTCTAGGCCAGAATACAGACAACGGCAGCGAAGCCAAAGACAAAGTGGCCATGGATATTCTTTGGCAACTAGTGAAGTCAGATTTGGCATTACTGGAAGAAGAATGGAATAACACCATTATTCCGGCACTTGTAAAACACGGCCTGCTCAAAGGAGAGCTCACACTGGAGTACCAGGAAGCGGAAGACTTGGATGCGCTTTGGAAATATGTTCAAGGCCTACTCTCGCACTACAACATAGACCCTGAATGGATTAAACAGAAATTCGGTGTCGAGGTGATCGAGAAGAAAGCCGATGGCACTCCTCCGGAGGAAGGCAAAAAGATGACCGAAGAAGACCTTCGCGCCATCATCGTAAAACTGGCAGAGAGCGGCAAAATTGAAGACGATTTCACCCCAGTTTATAAGCTCTTTAAACAGGCTTTAATCAACATTCAAAAAGAAGATCCAGAACTTTTTTCGAACGAACCCCGCGAGTCAGGCGGGGAACTCAGCTGGAGACCCCCACAAAGCGCATAGCTGTTGCCAGCACTTGGCTTTGAACCTACCCAAAAAGGGGCGCATTGCAGATAAACCGCTCATTAAACGGGTTTGGGATGCTGAGGGCAAACTAGAGTGGGATGCTAAGCTATTTCAGCGCACGGCCTCCATTCTTCAGCAGAGCTTTGCCGAGGGCATTGAACAGCAGAAAGCAGAGCTTCGTGTGGGCGTGGCCTATGGCATAGATAACCCTATGCTACTCACGGCTTTTGAACTGAACCTTTTCCACTTTAGTGCAGGCAAAACCTCAGTGCAGTTGCAAGAGCTAAACAAACTCTTCCGCAAAGCGAAAAGCTTTAGAGAGTTTGAAGTGGCCGCATTGCAGCTCACCAAAACCTTTAACCGCCAGTGGCTGGAAACCGAATACAATACCGCCAACCTCATTGGTAAGGCCTCGGCCACCTATCACCGCCTAATGGGTAGAACCGATCTATTCCCTTACTGGGAGTATAAGACTATTGGTGATGATAAGGTAAGGGATGAACATGCCGCAATGGATGGTATTATACTCCCAGCTAACCATAAGTTCTGGAAAATCATATTCCCGCCAAACGATTGGAATTGCCGCTGCTATCTGGTACCACGCCAAGCGGCTGAAGTAGCCGACATCGACTTTAAGAAGATGGAGGAACGAGTGGAAGCCTACATGCGAACCAAAGCTTTCGAGCGGGCAAAGAATCAGGGCTTTGGCGTAAACCGTGCCGATCTGGGCGAAGTGTTCACCGCTGAGCAACAATACCCGAAAGTGCTCACTGAGGCTTACAAGAAGTTCAACGCACTCAACCATGAGAACTACAAACTAGCTACAGCCGAAGACCTGAGCAGTAAAGCCAAAGAAGAAGCTCCAACCTATGAGGGCACAGAAGAAGAGTTCTATGCTGGCCTCGATCTGATAAACGATAGGCGGGTAATTGAAGACTACAACCAGCGACAGCACCATGTAAGCAGCATGAGCAAAGTACGTTTGGCTCTTACACTGGCTCTGGAGCAAGCACTGCAAAGCCCGGATGAGGTTTGGCTCAATGCCGCAGAGTTGGCAGATCAGCCGAACAGGCTGGTCTATATCCGCTACTTCAATGGCAGTACGCTCGTGGCCGTAGGAACCCTGAAAGGTAAAGTGCGCAAGCTCAATAAATGGTTCAGCCTGAAAAACGCTGCCGATGTGGAAGCCTACAGAAAGGGACTGTTGATCAAATGAAAGGCCGTCAGTACATAGTAAAGCACTTCAGCAACCAAAGGCAGTTCTTTAGGGAGAAAGCGCCTATTCTACTCAGTGAAACCGTTCAGGAAGAATCTAAAGGAGCTTTTACTAAAAAGGCGTGGGACGGTAAACCATGGCCAGCCAATAGCCCTAAATACAAGCCAAAGAAAGGCTCGCAAATGGTGCGCAGCTCTAACCTGGTTAACTCCATTCAGGAAGGTGAAATTAGCCCTCACCGCGTGGTGATCACCGCAGGAGACAGCAAAACACCCTACGCCAGAATTCACAATGAAGGCGGTGTAATTCAAAGAGCCGCCCGATCGGAAACCTTCAGGCGCAACCGGTTCAAAAGCGGGCTGAAAAAAGGAAGGTTTAGCCGTGGTACCACTGCCGGGCAAGGCTTCACATTTAAGGCCTACAGCATTAGAATGCCGCAACGCCAATTTATTGGGCACTCCAATGGAATCTATCAACGATACTTAACCAGACTGAAACACGAATTTAAAAAACAGGTATGAAGCAGATTTTCAAAGACATTCTCACCAAGTTTAACGAGGTACCCGAATTGGTTTGGGTAGACAAAGACAAAGGCCAGCTCGACCAGTACGACATCAGGCCACAGGTACCATCTCACTCTTGCCTCATCAGGTTCGACACCACCGGTATTTTCGAACGTGGAGATGGCAAGCAAAAGCGCGACCTCCGCATTACCCTTCGCCTGGTGTTCGACTTTATGGGAGAAAACTACAAAGGGCAAAGCGATGAGGCACTAGATCAGTCACTCGCTTACTTCGATGTGGTGGAGAAAGTAGAAGCCACCTTTAACCTATGGGAAACCGCCACCTTCAACGAGTGGGCACAAGTAGGCAACGAAGAGGAACTTCGCCAAGATGGCCTAATGGTCACCAACCTCTACTTCGAAACCAGCTACATGTATGAACCGGAAGGGGAATAGTGTATGAGTGAAACTCAATTACTGATAACCGATAACTCAAAACTCTCAATACTCTGTACTAAATACTTCAAATATGCAAGACCTATTAACCTTCGCCCTGAGCCAGTACGGCATTAAGGAGCACCCGGGAGCAGACAAGAACAACCCGGAGATAATGAAATACTTCAAAGACCTCGGCCACAGCTGGGCCACTAACGATGAAACCGCATGGTGTGCGGCAATGGTAAGCTACTGCTGTAAGCAAATGGGCTATGAAGGCACCGGAGGAGTTAACGCCCGGGAGTACGAAAGCAAAGGCTGGGAGCCAAAGAAACCCACACCAGGCGATATTGTAATTCTCTGGCGTGGTGCTCATAAAGATGAACTGATACCCGGCACGAAACTAAAGAAAGGCCACGTTGGCTTTTACCTCAACGATGACAAAGAATACGTCTACATGTTTGGCGGCAATCAGGGAAATATGGCCTGCGCCATGGCCTACCCAAAAACCCAACTCATAGGCTACCGCAGACTCAAAAAGCTCTAAAAGAAAAAGCCCCTTAATTGGGGCTTTTCAACTTTATCTTTGTTTAATTTTAAAAGGCTTTTTCTCCTTGAACTCACCACTGTAAGGCACAAAGGTGCTTAAACCAGAACTATCATTGCTAAAGTAAACCCACCCGCCAGGAACACGCTGCACCATTAGATGACCAAACAACTGAGCCTCATGAAGCTGTAAGTCATAGATTGATCTTTTTTCTTCTTCTTCCATTGCATATTTATTTTAGTTAAAAGTTATAATTGCCTTCATTCAGAGGCTTGCACAAGCCAATTCCCCTCCTTACTAAGGAGGGGCTAGGAGTCTTAACAAACTAATTTAATCATTTTACGCCTATTCCCCTCCTTGTTAAGGAGGGGTTAGGGGTGGTCATAGTACACTTCTAAAATCTGCCAGCCATCAAACCAACCTCTCTGGCCATTCTGCTCCAAGCTCTTTAAGTTTGGGCTCGTACTCATCTCTCATGCTCTTAACATTCTCTACTCTTATTTGGTGATTTCCCATTCCACTAACAAACTCCTTATACCTTATCCATAAAGCTTCGTGCAGCGCATTCAAAGCTTTATCATTTCTTCCAAGAGTAATTTCTTTCCTGTATATATTTTTCCAACCTTCTTCGCTAGAGGCTTTACTCTTTGCAATTTTTGACACATTATAAGCCATTACGAAGAATACAATAAGGGCGATTAGCTGCACCACAGCTCCGCCAACCAAAATGAGGTCGTATGTTTGTTGTTCCATGTTTATTTGTTTTTCCGACACTCAAAATAAAAATAAAAAGCCGCTTTCTGAAACTCAGTAAGTTGCCGACCGTCATAGCCATTCAATAGCTTACTCAGACTTTTGTAGTTTACCCCCAGCTCCTGGCTCAGTATCTTTAGGTTAATTTGGTGCTTCTTAATCTGCTTTTCAATCCATTCTACCGTTACCGCCTCAGCGGGTGAGGGGGTATAGATGATCGGGCGGGTGTGAATGGTCCAGCCCGGCAGCAGCTCTGCAAAAAGGTCTTTAGCCCTGTCGCGCAGCTCATCGGCCGTCAGGTACTTGCCGCGGGCATTACGCTCTTGCGTTACGCGTATAGTGGCCGCTGGCTCATTTGTCTCCACACCAACTATAGTTAGCACTTTAAAAGATATGCTCGCATGGCGGCTGTATTGCTGCACAGCAGCCTCTAGTTTGGCCACTCCCTCCGCAGGAAGATGTGGCAGTATTTTATCTAAGTTTTTCATATTACCTCCTTTATAGTTCCTGTAATTCAGACACCTTATCTTCTATCTCAGAAATAGATTCATCAATAGTACTTACATTTTCCTGCATGCGCTCACCTCTATCGGTGTATTGCATAGATTCTGGCATATTATCAAAAGCCTCTTCTTCCTCATCTCTGACTACCTGTAAGCGTTCGGCCAATTCAGTGAGAGCTGCGCAGATTTCCGCTAACTCCTTTCTTCTAATCCTATTCATCATTCAACCTTTAAAATTCAACATTGCTTTTTCTAACCTAGCCTTAACTATGGCCACCATTCCTGTATTACCCATTTTAGTATGAAACCACAACTGGCCTCGTAACTTTTCAATCTTATTCATCATTCAAAATTTATCATTAAACATTCATACCTAAACCAATTAACCAAAGAGGTGGGGCTTTCGCCCCGTACCTTAGCAGAAGATCACTTTGTCATTGTCCAGATCGTAGATGGCTATTTGCCGCTGCTCTCTTCCGAACTTTAGAGCCTCTTCCAGACTCTCGAACACCTTGCAGCTATCGTAGAAGTAATGTCCGCTTTTCTTATCCATCCAGCCGCCAAGTATTCGTTCGTGGTGGTAGGCGTGGCTTAAAGCCCTCATAAGGCCAGCCTTGCCAAAAGCATTTTGAGTGGCAGCGTATGCGCTAACTATACCGGTTTTGAGGGGTGATAGGTCTACAAGATTGATAGTGAAACCTAGTGGATTGTCGAAAGCGATTTTTTCTACTTTCTGAACATCGATTATTAATTTAGTCATTGTGTTTGTCGCCTCTTTTTTATGCTGGTTGGCTGTTCCAGATTTGGTTAATTGATTATGATATAAAGATAAATAAATTCGTCATAATGACGAAATAAATAGGGAATTATTTTCACCTATTTGTCAAAAAAGTTGAAGCTGGTTCTTGTACTCTGAAGGGCGCATGTTTTTTATATTCATCCATTGCCTGTAACTGATGAATATTTTGTACTGGGGAAAGATATGCCGCACTATTCGGCTATCCGGTATATCATCTTCCTTAACCTCCTTATAGACCGAAATTATGTGCGCTACCCGTTTTAAGTGATTGTCCCTGGTATAAGCCACAAACAAAAATAACCGCATTTAGCGGTTATTTCCTAGGTGTAAGGGATATTTTTAGTCCAATCCTTTCAACATATGTGTTTTTTATCCCTTATTCTGCCCTTGTAAGGTGCTGAATAAGTTCTAAAACATTGTCGTTGTGCTCCTTGGCTTCCTGTAGGGTATCAGGGCTTTGCAGCTTCAGCAGCTCGATCAGACTAATAACCATTCGCTGTCTGTACTGCTCTGCCCCTTTACCGCACGGAATTTTTATCACCAAACCCGTTTGATCTGTAGTTGTCATAAAAGCTGATTTTTAATTGTGAAATACCCTCTAATCTTGCACGCTTGAGTAAAACACAAGTCTGAAAGTTAATCTCCTATGACGTCTCTCTAGGGTGAAGATGTCACCTATAAACGACCTTTCAAAAGGCTTTTTCAAGTAATTTTTTGTACCGTTTTACTACCTCTAAAATATCGGCTAAACGATGCTTAAACGCAGATTACCGCTTTAATACCGCTTATTCATTAGGTGAGTTTTTTTGAGTATATTGCTACTCAATTAATCATTATAAAATTTCAACAATGAAAAAGTACTTAAAGACCCTTTTTGCCGTAGCACTCTTTGCCTGGGCTACTTTGTTTAACACTGGCTGCTCAGAAGATGTCGATATAACTCCAATGGAGGTACTTGAACCATCGGTAGAGCTTAAAGATAACGTTCGCTCAGATAGTGGCGATGGCTCTGAAGAAGAAGATGAAGAGCAGGGCACAAACGTGCCACCACCACCACCAACGCCTCCGGCAGGCACCTGATAGGCGTTAAAAACCGCTTAAACTAAAAAAGGCATGTGATATTTTTCACTATGCCTTTTTTTATGCTATTTTGTATTGGTCTAAGAAAAACAACTATGGGTAATCGCACAATATCGGTCAGGCTGATTGCTGTATTCCTTTTAGTAAGCAGCACACTTCAAGGTCAGTCAATAGAATGGTTCAACTACTACGCCAATCAACTCACAGAAACTAATCCAGATTCCGCGTTCATTTTGCTAGACAAGGCCTTTGCTCTGGCCAAAGCAGAGAACGATATTTATAGCATGGCCATAAGCAAAAAGATTGCCGCTCATATATACAGCACCCAGCGAAAAAATGCCAGCGCTTATGTCCATAACATTGAGGCATTATCTTTGTTTGCGGAGGCAGATACTGCCGACTATTGGAACCAATACAGTGCTCACAGAAATTTAGGTCTATTACTGAATAGGATGAATGCCTTTAAGGATGCTGTAACGCATATGGATTCTGCGAGAATCTATTTTCAGAAGTATTTAGAAGAATTTCCAGAGAGAGCCGCAGAGAATAACGATTTTGAACAGCTCGATAAAATAGACCTTTTTCAGGCTAGATATTTGAGAAAGGCAGGGCAAACAAAAGAGTCTCATCTTATTCTCTCTAAACTGCTAGACAAAACCATTGAGAAAAACTGGGCGGTATATTCAGATGCTCACCACGAGCTGGGCATGACTTACCTTGAGTTTAACCAATACAATGAGGCAAAGGCACACTTTGAGCGCATTATAGACCTGCCAAACTTGCCTGAAAAAAAGTATGCCACGGCCCATCACAATATTGGCGTCTGCTACATGAAACTTGGCAAATACACAACCGCACTGGAGAACTACCAAAAGGCCATTGCCATGAACACGGAGTTAAAGCGAAACCGGTATTTGTTTGATGACCTGCTGGCTATGGGCGAATGCCAGTACCTAATGAAGCAGCCTAAACTGGCTCTGGCCAGCTTTGAAAGTGCCCTGAGCTACTTTAACGACATTGAGCAAGATGAACAGCTCTTTGCAATTTACCGGTGGATGGAAAAGGCAGGCGATGAGCTAGACCACCCCAACTATCGCGCCTGGGGCGATACTTACGATAGCCTGATGCAGGCCTACACCAAAGCCCAAACCGAAATTATGAACGAAGAGAAGCTCAGGCTGTTTGAGGCCGATGTGGAACGCCAGAAAATGCTGGTAAGAAAGAAACAGGAAAGAAAAGGGAGGCTAGTGGCACTTATTCCCTTTGCCGCGGTGCTTTTATGTGGAGGTATTTACCTACTTTACAGAAGAAGAAACAGACCTGTGATTATGAAGTACGATGAGGCTAGAGTTATGGCCGTGCAAGCCATTGAGCAGTTTAGCGCTGGCCACCGCAGCACTCTTAAATTCTACATTGATAGCCGCCCAGACTTTAAACACAGCTACACCACATTGCGCAAAGCCCTTAGCGAAACCGATAACTTTGAAAGCCCTAACGTTGTGCAAGCGGTAATAAACGATCTACAAGACAAAAGAGTAAGGGTGGTTAAATAACCACTAAGTTTGTATGTCATTCCCGCCTGCGCGGGAATCTCCTAATTATGAATGACATTATAGAAGGCGAAACCCAGGAAATTAAGAGAGAGCATTTAGCTGACTATCTGTATTGGTTAGCTGGGCTTTATGGTACGCCTGCTTTGGCTATGGAAATTGAGCAGGGAAAGAATGAGAAATTTCTTAAAATTACCTTTCTGAAAAGCTACAAGTGCAAACCGATCCCCACTTTTGAAGAAACCCTAACCCCAGCTAAATGGGTGAATCAAAAAGGTTGATTATTTAAAGTATCTTTTTATCTCTCTACCAAGCCACTCACCAACATGAACGGAAACACCATTACCTATCATTCTATAGGCAGCTGTTTCGCTGCAATTGAACTGGTACCAATCTGGCACTCCCTGCAAACGGGCATACTCACGCACTGAATAGGGTCTAACTCCCATAGTAAAGCGCTTGTCTTTCACTAACCTAGTGCTTTTGTCTTTGGCATAATGAGCTACACAGGTCGGGGCTAAATCGTTTTTAGAAGGGTCTGATATAATCGGAAGGTCTCTGTATTTACCATTCATTCTATTAATGATGGCCTGAGTGATCTTTACCTGTGGGTTTTCTTCCAAAATATCCTTAAGCTCAGTTCTTTTCTTAGCCACGGGTTCCCTCCAATTGAATGGCTTTCTACTGCCTATTATAATTAACCTGTGTCTTCTCTGAGGTAGCCATGTTTCAGATTTCACAGGGCAAAAGGTAGTTACCCAATAGTCGGGCAATTGTGTCATGGCTTCCATTACTATAGGGAAAGCTCTCATACCTGGTACATTCTCAGCAATGTATATTTCAGGCCTTTTAATGGCCATGTGGCGAAAGGCATGTAAGTAGAGTTCATCTCCTGTTCTGGCACCATGAATATCAGCAATAGTGCTATACTTGGTGCAGGGGTAAGTGAAAGCCATTACATCACAATCCTGTTCATCATTAACCAACTTTTGACTAATATCTAATTGATAAACTTTATGATTAAGGTTAGCTCTCTGAACAGAGCAACAATGTGAATCAATCTCATAAGACCCTTGAATTTCTAAGCCAGCCTGACATAAACCTATATCGAGAAGGCCAGCGCCTGAAAAGTAGCTATTAACTTTAATCATCTGACTTCTGACATCTTCTTACTGTTTTCTGATTACTGATTACCCCCCGACCCCTAAAGGGGAGGGCTTACTTATTCAATCCGGCCAAAAAGCTTGGCAGTACTTTATGTCTCATAATGGTTACGAGGGTGTTAAGCTCGTCTTCTGTGTGCTCTGCGAGTGCTTTCTTATATTTCTGCTGAAGTGCCCATGTATCGATAGCTGCAATACAAGCTTTGTGATCTCCGGGCTTTGCCCATCGCATTTTGTAAGCCATACCCATAAGGGCCTTGCGCTGCTTGTCTCCGGGTCCCGGTTTCCAATAGTCGGGTTGGGTACCGTTCAGGCTTTTAATGTGCTCCATCATGGCCGCTTGCTCAGCTGGTTTCATTTCCCTGATGCTGGAGGTTCGGCCTTCGGTATAGAACTCCACTATATCGGCCTTGTCTATACCGTGCTGCTTTATTACTGCGAAGAATTGTTTGTGGTTCATGTTATGGGTATTGAGTATTGGGTATTAAGTATTGAGATAATGGCTGAACCTCTTACTAGTAGCTATCCACTTTCTTAGGTCATCACTTACTGAGAATATTGGATGTTCAGCGCAGAAAATATTCTCCATTGCTTCAGTTATTGATATTCTTTCAAACCTATTAGACCATTTGAATTTCACTGAAAAAACAGGCCTCATAAGCCACTTCCTTTCCTTACTGCAATACTTGGTAAATTGCCAGTCTTGTTTAGTCTCCTTCACATTGTCCCAATCATAAACTGAACTATAAGCCTCTGACTTCTTATTTCTTATTTCTGACATCTTATTTATCTATTTCTTCAATTGGGTAAACTCCTTTACCGTTAAGGGCCGATGTGATCTGAGTATGCTGTGTGGTTGTGATGAAGTAGTTGCAAACGTGGTAGTTATTAATCTGGGCATGCCATATATTTTTGACTGGTCCTTTTGCTAGAAATCTTCCGCATTCGTGTCTTCTGTCACAGGTATTGTCTACGCAACTTACTGGCCGCTTCATATCTCTAATCCTACTTTCTTAAGTTCTTTGGCGATTGATTGCAGTTGCTTGATTTGGTGCAGGCAATCGTGATGTGCGGAGTGGGCTAAGTTGTTGCTTCTATCGAGCTTTTTTACTTCTGGGTAAAGACTTAGCAGTGTGCGCAGGTCGCGCTCGTTCCAGAACTTCCAGGGTACCTCCAGAGAGCAGGCCTTAAAGGCATCTCTGAGTAAGCCAAAGTCGAAGCGGGCACCTTTGCACCATACAATAACATCGGGCTTGCTCATCTGCATTATAAAAGCCCACAGCTCTAGCATTACCTGTTGCAATGGTCTGGCATTTTCTAGCATCTCCATAACAGCCTTTTGGTCTTGGTTAAGCCACCAGACAAGTGTATCTCCGCTAACGCGAAGGCCGAGGTCTAAACAGCTTTGAATGCTTACTTTCTGGTAGAACCTCGCAGCTGGAAAGCCTTCTTCATTGGGCTTGAATGGCACTGCTGCAATGCTGGTGATTACTGAGTTAGACTGATCGCCAAGCGTTTCAATGTCTATCATTATATGCTGCTTCATGGTCATTGGTGGATTAGTTAAGTTCTCTTTTAAGTCTTTCATGAACCATTCCGGTGATTTTGATTGAATCCATCCGGTTAATGTTAGAAGCCCAAAAGGCCTTTTTATGTCCTGTGCCTTTCTCGGTGAAGGCAATCACAAAAGCAGGCTCTTCAATGCCGTGCTTCTCGAATGTTTTGCGCAGGTCTTTTATCAGTTTCTTCAGGTCTCTTTGCATGATGGTGAATTAGTCATTAGTGAATTGATAAGTTCAGGTTTCAGCCCAATAGCTTCGAGCTGCTTGATTATTGCTTTGGCTTCTTCTCGCTTTTCTCTGATTATGTGGCCTAATACTTCCAGCGCTATTACATCGCTCACTTTCGATGAGAATGAATTGGTGCTTGACTTAGCCTCAAACTTCTGTTCTCTTCCTGGATAAGCAGGGTCAAGTCCAAACCCAATACCTGTAAATTCTGCTTTTCGTGGTGGAAATTGTGTCCATAAAGCATGGAATGCAGCATCCAATGCATCTGTGTAATCATTAGAGGAATTTGGCTTATCAGTTGGTTCTGGTTTAATCGTATTTGTGAAAGTCATGGCAAGTTTTACTTTGCCGTTTCCTTCTGCCAGTGCCTCAGCAGCTGCTTCAATCTTATGTATTTCTTTAGCTATGGAATTCAGATCTTCCAACTTCAACTTTATATCTAGTAAGGTCATCTCAAAAAGTGTTATCGTTAAAGTCTTCTAGTAGCTGGCCTATGGTTTTACCTTCGTGCTCTACTAGAATATCTGATGGCATTATTGTACCCGTAAGCTCTAATAGTGCCTCTAGTGTTTCATAGTCATTCATGGCAATATTGGCTAACCACTGAGTGGTTATTACTTGCTTAGGGTCTAGGTCTTGTATTATATCTGTCATTGGTTTTTGGGGTTTTATTGGCTTACTGGTGAGGTGGTAGCTGCCACAGTGACGGCAGTAATACATTCTCAAATAGCCCTTGGCTTTTTTAATGATGCCCTCGCACTGCTGCACTGTGAGCTTCTTTTTGCGAAGGCAAGAGTTTGCCCATGAGGCGTATTTGTCCATTATCTGTAGGGGTGAGTGTAGTTCCGTTGTTCTGGTGGCACAAAGTCCATTTTAATGCGCTCAAAGAAGTCGGTTTCTTCCTTCACCCATATTGGGCTGCCGTTCATGCAGATGTAGCCGTCTTCGGCAGTGTAGCCCGCCTCTCTAATCTTTCTAAGAAGAATAAACTGGTTAAAGTCATCGCTGCCAGTGCGCAGGGCGAAAATCCAACCCCAGTTCTGAGGGGTGCATAAAAACAGATCGAGCCTTACGGCTTCCGGCAGCATGCGCTGGGTGTACTTGCTATTAGGGGTAAGTTCTCCCTTAATGCATCTCCATTGGTTCACTACGGTGGCTATGCCTGTGCTAAAGATGCCTGTATCGAAAGGTTTAGGGATGGCTACTATCTCTATGTCTTTCACCATTGGCTTTTGCCTGCGAATGCTTCCGGCAATCTCAATGCGCTCGCAATGTGATGCCAGCTCTTGCTTTATCTTCTCTGCCAAACCTCTGGCATAAGAAAGCGGTATTCTGTCTTGCGCTTCGCTCATAACTATAGAATTTGAATAGCCAGAATGATAAGTAAGCCAACCACTAAGCCAGCTAACCCGAATAGTATTTTGTTGGGGATGAGGTTGGGTATTTCTTCCTCATCGGTAATTTGTTCTCTGAGATGGCAAATGTGACATAGATCGTTTCTACCATAATGGCCCGGTAGTACACAATGGCATATAGGAACCTCCACCCCCTTAACCCCGCCAGCGGGGGACATGCTGCCGTTGGAGTTGTCTGTGCTCCCCTTGAGGGGAGCCTGCCTGTCCGGTAGGCAGGCTGCCGAAGGCTGAGGGGTATCTTGAACAATTCTTACAATTGCCATCAGTTCCGAGGATAATAGAGTTAATCCATGTTCATCATGCATGTGGTCAAAAAGTTCCTGGAACATGTCTTTATCTACTTCGAGGTTACCAGTTTTCATAGCTGTAATCTTCAACTCCGGTAAACACTTTGGTTACTGTGGTTTGCTGGCCTGCTTCTACTGCTACTGTTGTGTAGCTGTAGCGGCCTTGTGGTGCCTCGGTGAGCATGGTGGCTACCAAGTATTGCCCAGGTTCTAGCTGTAGCTGGAAAACGCCTGTAAAGCGCTCTATTCTGTGAGCTGATGGATAAGGCACATTGCGCGTATCTCTTGCCCAGTCAGAATTAAGTAGTTCCAGCGCACTTTCTACATGCCAGCCCGTTTCTTCAATAGGCCATACCCAGAGTATGGACATTGCTGTATTATCGCCTGCACCGTTGCTGTTGCGTACCAGCACCTTTAATTCTCCGGTGGGGGTTGGTTCATCTTCTTGCGCGCAGCTGCTCAGCAGTGTAATGGTTATCAGTGCCCAGTAAATGGGTTTTAAATAGCTTTTCATTGTTGTTTATTTAGAAGGTTTTCGATTGATGAGTAGGAGTAAGTGAAGTCCGTCCAGTGAATGATCTTTCTTGTTACCTCACCGAAGTTTTTGGACTGATCGCCAAAGAAGAAATCCATCATGCTATAAGCATTTTCAAAGCCGTCATTAACAGCTATAATGTTCATTGCATTGAAATGAAAGATGAATACTTCATCTACAATTGCTAACATAGAACTGGGATTATTGACCAGCTTTATGGTTTGGGTAGAAGTGCAGACAGCCTCTTTAAAGCAGCTATAGTGTTTTGTTCTTACACCCGTAGCCATTTGAATACTGTTTCCGGCTTTCCATCTACCATTAGGGTCTTCTCTGAATGAGTGTATTTTAATCTCATCGAGAATTGGCTGCTTAAACTCTTTTTTAAATCCTAGTACCATATCTATTCTAGTTACAAGTGGAAATTACCAGCATAATCAGAACAATAATGGCGGCTGCCGCTACGGTGGCTATGGCTAGGTCTTTATAAAATTGTTTCATGCTGGGTTATTTGGAAATACGCTGAATTCGATCGATCTCCGCAGCGATAAGTGCTCCTGCTTTGGCCAGCTCTTTGATGCGGTTGTCTGGAGAGGGTTTGAAATATTCCTCTTTCCATGGCCAGAAATATTCTTGAAAAGTGCCCGATTTCAAAATACGTGGGGATGCGCGTTCATGGTCGGGGAGAGCATAACAAGCGGCAGCTTTTGCTAACTCATTCCAATCATGACCATCATCGTGTATATCTGACCACCTATGCTTTTCAATCTGCACCCTTCGCTCTTGGGCGATTAGTTCTATTCCTGAATTAGGATTGTTTTCACTATTGAATATTGCATCGATCAATACTTTTCGAAAAGCATCGGCAAACTTGATGCTTTCCATATCCAACCCATTATTTTCAAATAGTGCTGGAGATACTTTTGAATAATCCCGTGCAAATGCTAACACGGCATTGGCTGACTCAACCTCTGATGGTTTAACCTTTAGAATGAGTAATACTGGCTTTTCGCTTAAGTCTTCTGACTTCTGACTTCTGACTTCTGACATCTTCTTTCCTGTTTTCTGTTAACTGATTTCTGATTACTTGCTTCAGAGAGTGCCACTCCATTTACCCCCGTCTGGGGTAAGAGAGACGTTCCTGAAATCGCGGAGTGGCGTGTCTAAAACAACCTATCATTATGTATTCATGAAGTATCGGGTCTGGGTGCCCGCATTAAGAGAGCTGCTTGGCTCTCCACCGGTGCGTAATCACTATTCGCGGTGATCTGGAGGGGAGTCGAACCCCTACGGCTAAAGGCTTGGATTACTTAGCGCCCGGATGTCATCATTTCTCTACGGACTTTCACTTTTTCACCTTGCTGCGCTCCTGTGCGGCCAGATCATAACCCTGACAAGCTATAGCTGCGTCAGGGCCTTTCAACCAAAAAAACTAACTATGGCTACTGCCCGTTGGCAGCAGTTTCTTTCACTGCCTTTGGCTGTATAATACAGCGGCAGTTCGAAGTCAATACTTCAAAGTTTATGACTCCCTCTACAGCTCCGGCCTTGCCGGAACTGCGCTGGGTGAAGGGAGTACTCAATGCTTTTTTCAACTGGGCTAATTCATTGCTCCACCTTTCCAGAAATACCTTTCTGGCATAGCGTTGCTGGCTAATGCCGGTGATGTATGAAAACTCATCGTCTAGCTTCAGCCTGATTTTTTTAATGTCTTCTCTCACTGCCCATATAAGACCGAGGGCAAGTAGTGAGAAGTAGAAGGTTAGTAGGTATATCATATCTCTAGGGTTTACTGTTTCATTCCTAAGTGGGTAGCCACTCACTGCGGCTACCCGTCAGTACGGCCATTTGCTATCATGGCTATCTTAATTTCTTAGAGGAGCCAGCCCTATTGCTGGCTCCTTTTGTCTAACTGTTGCTTCTGGCCTCCATGTACCTGTTCTAGGTTGATAGCGCAGTACGAATCTGGTAAGCTCCTGCGCCCCACTCATTTCACATGTTGCTGCCTTGCAGCTGAGGCCTCTTTCTCGATTGTATGAGTGTTTTAAATGTTGCTGAGATTGAGCTCAACGTTTTGATATTCACCTTGCTTATCTTTCACCCAGATGCGATAGTAAACCTTGCTTGAAGGTCTGCGAATTGCTTTTTCAATGAGGTCCATGGCATCTTGGAAGAGAGGCGCTTTTACTTTACTTCTCCATCTCAGTAGGTTCATTACCTTCTTGGTGTCGAGGTTGCCACGACTTGTTTCAAAGGCATCTACTACCATTTCTTTGACGAACTCATCTTTGGCTTCCACGCTTATATTCATGAACTCTTCTAGCTTGTCTTTACAGGCTTTAATAGTTAGATCATCGAACTTGATGGGTTCACTCGTGGAGCGTTCAACTTTAATAGATCGGTCGAAGTTGTACCATGTGAAGCTCTTCTGGTTTTCGGTTTTTCCGTCCATCTCTTGCATCGCCAGTTGGAAGGCTTCTTCACATCTATTCATGAAATCTTCCTTCAGATCAGCGAGCATTTCACTTGCTTTTTGAGCTTTCTTCAATAGAGCAGCAGTGTTTCTCTCGCAGGCTCTCTCGTACTTTGTGGTTCTGTTGTAAGGGATTTTGTTGCCCTTTTCATCTATCCAGAACTCAGATTTACTTTTCTGTTGCATGGCGGTTTCTTTATACTGTTTGCTATTTTACTATGGGTTTTAGTTGTGCTATCACCTGCTGTATGGTGTTATAGGCGTATGTATTTTCTACAAATTGATAGCCGTTATGCATATACCAGATGGTAAAGGCTTTCTCTTGCTTAGAAGAGAGAAGTAGGTTTGCCGTTCCTTTCTTTATTCTCTTGCGCAGGTGCTCATAAACTTCATCTATGTGCTCCATTATCAACTCTTCGGCTACGTCTTTAGCTTTACCATTTAGGTATAGATTCAGAACATCGAGAAGAGCCATTTGCTGGGATGAATTCAGTCTTATGGTCATAATTTCAAGGGCTTCCATTACCTTAATGTGGTTCTCCTCCACATCAATGTATTTCTCAATTTGGAATTCTATTTTGTCTATATGATACTTCACAGTAGGGGTACTCAAACCTATTGCCTGTGCTAGTTTTTCTTTCGAGCTAAAGTGCTGATAAAGTGTGTATATGAACATGCTTATGGCTTCACGAAAACCTGTACCTTTGCTTCTCATGCTATTACCAAGATTCAGAAGCCTGTCGGGTTTGATAGCGTAAACACTCGCTACTGATTTGGCTATATGTTCTATTCGGCTATTCATACATTATCACTTCTAAAGTCTGGTTGTATGCCCGCATAAAGTCTTCATCTTGCAATAGCCTCAAATGGTCGTTGAGAAAGAGGTATTCGCTGAGCTTATAGCCGTAGTCTTCGCAGTCACTGGCAAAGCTCAGCCAGTCGCGTTGGTCGCGGATATTCCATTCGTAGTTCCAGAAGCCACGGAAAACAGGGCTATACATCAGGTCGTTGCGTACCTGTGGCCAGCCGTCCGTTATCTTCTCTACAAAGGCACAGTATTGCTGAAACTGAAAGTCACAATAGGCCTGCTGGTCCCAGCCCAAAAGCTGCTGCACCTGCTCACGCGTGGTTTGCATGGCTGCTCTTACTTTGGCTATATGTGTCTTGTTCGTTTTCATTCTTATTCTTCTGTGCCGTGATAGTGCGCGGCTCCTTCTTTCCAAATTTCCAGGTACCCTTTAGGTCCTATGTATCGCCCTTTGGAGTAGGCTCTAAAGCCCTCTACAAAAATCTTTTGTGAAGCATCGTACATTATCCTTTTCGCTAACCTTCCATCCGGTTTCTTACCATCTGCTTGACTAGTTATGACAATCAGTTTTTCTTCATGCTTCTTAATGAAAGCGAGGTAGTCTGCCCATGTCCATCCTGTATATTGCAAACTGTTGATGATCGCTACCCTGGGCGCCTTATGTGCCGATAACCTTTCGTCAAACTCTTCCATGGTTTCATCAGGTGCCCAAATCAGTTTCTTTGAAACTTTGATCATATTGAATGTTTCAAAGGCAAGACGCACTGTATGAGCTGTGCTTTCCTCCATGTCTTTCATAATTATTCTGTCAAATCGGCTGAATTCTTTGATCATTTGAAAAATCAATGCGTTCTTACCGCTAGCACTTTGGCCCCATATGAACCAAACACCTTTATTCTCCGGGTTGCCAAATGCTTCTACCCATGGCTCGCCCCACTCCAGGAGCGTATATTTTTTATCGAGTATATTCTGTACAGAATAGGCTCGTTTAAGTCTCTTCTGCGCCATGCTTCTACTGGTTTAGAAGCACAGTATATTTAGCTCTTCTAAGACCACCGTAGTGGTTCACCAGATCGCTCTTAATGGCTTTGTTCGTCCATGTGCCTATCTGGTCTTTGTTTTGAATATTACCTTTCAGTACATCGCTGATTAGCTTCTTGTAGAAGAGTTCTTTTTCTTCTTTACCAGGAGGGACAATCTTATTATATCGGCTACCGAAGCGGCTAAACCATTCGCGCATGCCGAGCTTTTTATTGGCTATGCCTCGGCTAATGTTATGCTCTAAAGAGTCGGCACCAGCAGCGTACCAGCCAACGTGCCCCATTTCATCGCAGTAGTTCCAAATGCCTTTGCACTCTATTCTGGTATTGGTGTCTATGTCTCCGGCTTCATCTAAAAGCACTACTACAGAGTGCGAGGCGCTAAGCAGGCAAAGCTGTCTTTTTATAAGGCTGGCTAGCTCAGAGATTTTACCTTGAGGGTCTACACCTACAGCTTGAGCGAATGTTCTTAAGAACTTTGTTTTTGTTCTTGCCTGCGAGCAGTCTACATAAATGGCATTCTTTACGTTTCTGGAAATCCACTTTAGGGTGGTGGTTTTTCCTATCTCGCACTCATCGGCAAACATGAGAGAAATACCTAAACGCTGGCAGTTCTGAACGTCTTCGAGTATTGTCTTAAATACATCTGTTTTAACAATGTTCCACTGCTTTTTAGTGAGTGAAATATCATACTTCTCTGCTAGCTCTAACCATTTGGAGTCCTTTAGTAAACCCTCTCGTTCGCCATTTTTAAGCCTGTTAAATACTGCTTGGTTAATGCCCAATGTTTTAGCAAATGAGCTATCGCTACCAGTAAACTGTTCTCTATGACTTAGAGCAGTTTCAACTATCCTGTCTTTTATTTCAATCCTTAGCTCCATATTAGAATCTGTCTTTGGTTGATGTTGTGAAAGTTGTATTTATTAGTTCTTCCTCTTCAGTGAGGTTGTCATCCAGTATTACCACCTCATCGGTATCATTGGCTTGTGGCTGTTCTCTGCCTATCTCGGAAATTTGGAATTTGCGCTTACCCGTGAATGGCTTAGGCTTCTCAATGAGCACTACCGGCTCAATGGCATTGGCATGATCTCGAATGTAAGTCTGCACCGTGTTGGTATAGGCAGAAATAAGCTCTCTGTTTTTAAGGTCCTCAGGCGTTTGCTCAAGGCTGGCACGGTTATAAGCAAGGTCGCCCAGAAGCTCACAGATTAGGTTTTCTTCACGATCGTAAACCAGTGACTTCAGCACATTACCTTGGTGATCATCTAGCCAGTACACCACCACATCCTTACCTTCAATTCTGCGCATAATGTTGATGAGCCTTTCACCGGTGGCAACTTCACCATCAAAACCAACCACACGAGCCTTGTTCTGAAGTAGGATTCTACCTGCCTTCATACTTGTTTCGGTTCGGTAGCCAATGTGTGGTAGAATGCCGTTCCAGTTGGTTGGCTTAAGCTCAGGATGCTGCTTTTCCCAAAAGTGGTCCCAGCGTGTCATGCCTTCGTTCGCTTCCTGATCTGGATGAGGCTCATTGTTCCAGTCCTCAATTATTTTTAGCACGTTCTCAATTATCCAATTACTCGGCTTACGAGGCACTTTGGTGGCATCACCTTGATTAGATTCAGAATTGGCGTGTGGTCTTGGCAACCAACCTTCTAACTTCTTCTCGCGGCCATATCTCACATCTTTGAAGTATCTCTCAATACGCTTACCTCTTGCGTTATTAGCTTCAATTCTGACTTTTTGAAACATAGCCCCGTTTTGCAAAAGAGTTTCCTTATAAGCACTATTGAGAGACATTTCACACTCTAGCTCATGAGGGATGTTTTTACCCCATGCGGTGTAGTTGCGAACCATCTGGCGATAAAAGTCTAATATGATGCCCTCTTTACTGCTGCCATATACCCAGGTGGTAAAGGCACTGCTGCCTAGATCGATACCGAGATAGAACCAAAGTCGGTCGCCATTTTCGTTCTTGAATGGTGGTTGGCGGTCATCTATAGATATAATAGACCCGGCAAACTTTGGCATATCCATCTTATGATATGGCTCGAAAATGGACTTGAAGACCTGTCGGTTTCCACTTCTCTTCGAGTGTGTAGCCACTCTGTTCTCCCAAATTTTCTGATATGAGAATATAGTACTGTCAGAAGCTGGCTTATAGCAGCTATCTGTAGGGTTGAACAGCTCACCGGTATCTTCATTCAATACCTCAATGTGACCATTCAAAAAGCCTTCATACTTTCTGGCAACTTCAATGTAGGTAGGTTTGTAGTTCTTTTGTCCGGCATAGATAGCCTTCCAGAGGGTGAGCATTTCAGCAGTAACCACTTGGCGGTTAGTGTTCTTTCTTCGGCCATCTATCAGGCTGTGGTAGCTGAATTTCTGAAACTCAATCACACGGTTTTTGAAATATCGCTCACTAGATGGGAGGGTGTGCTGGCGATAGCCATGCTCTTTTAGCCACTCGTTAAAGTTGATGGCGTCTTTCTTAAGCGATGCCCATATACCTTTCAATGAACCACTACGAGATTTGCGCTGAGCTTTACGATCTGCCTTCAGCTTAATGATCGCCTCAATAATGGAGGCGTTAGCGGTATATCGGTCTTTCTGGTCCTTGTTTAGGTACTCGCCATCTTCATCTTGATATTCATCATAGAATCGCTTTGCTTCGGCAGAAATTTCCCAGAACTTTTCGAGGGGATTATATTCCTTATCAAACTCACCAAACACCAGTTTAATTTCCTGTTGCCAATCATACGGCATCATGTCCCAGCAAACCAGTGCTTCATTACCGGCACCACGGCCTTGCTTCAACCTAAAGCCAGGTGTACGCTTAGCCCTTTTCTTATATGCATCATAGCTCGTCACCTCAACACTTCTGTCGTTCTTTCTGTCTTCATCCGTTAGTAAGAAGCTCAACCGAACTCCCACCTGACCATCATGCATTTCGTAAGGGCTTAAACTCATTTTAATAGGTCTTTAATTCTTGGAATTATGTTTACTCCTTTATGGTGACCATTAAGGGTCATACTCACTATTTCTCTGCTCAATCCTAGTTCAGCAGCTATCTTGGTTTGGGATAGTCCCTGCTTCACCACTTGGCTTTTCACCGAAATATTTTCGGGATATCTTGGTGTAAGGCTTTTTTTTCCCATGTATAAGTGTTTACATTTGTTAGTATTAACACAAACATAGGGGAGTTTTTCAACTATTGCAAAAATATTATGGCAGAAATATCACGCATAAAGAAAAAAATTCGCGAGTATATGGAATATCATGGTCTTTCAGAGTATGAGTTCTGTAAACGCACCGGTATAGCAAAAGGGGTAATAAACTCTGAAACAGGTATTTCTGAACAAAATTTCTATAGATTTTTAGAATACGACCCTGCCGTTAGCATCTTATGGCTCATTTATGATAAGGGGGATATGTACGGTAAGTATTCAATCCAGGGGGAACCTTCACAAGTATCAGAGCCGGAAGAAATCTACCCGAAAAACAAAGCTAAGCATGACAATCTCATACATTCGATCGATAACGAGATTAGTAGCCTGATTAAATTATCAGAAAACCACTTAGAAATACTCAAAGAGACTAGGAAGTACTTTACCAACCTTAAACACACAAGCAAGCTTTAAGCACTTTCAACTTTTGTACAATACGTAACTGACTGATAGTTAGTTAATTAATTAATGTTTGCAATCTCTATACTTTGGGATTATAGGGTAGGTATTATTAATTATTTTACATGTTTTAAGCCCCTTTAAAAGCACTAAACATTTTTCATTAAGTCATTTCCAGTCCCTTTTTGTCCCCCTAAATGTCCCCCTAAGTGTCCCCCTAACTAGTACTTTTATCGAACTTTAGGAGACATTTTACCCGTAAAAAACAAATAGGTAAGGCGTGAAAAGCCCCTTTAAATGCAGTATAAATCCCCCTAAATAGTCCTTGAATGCCCTTTTTGAGTAAATTTGGGCTTAGTGATTAACCCAGAATGGTCATAAATGGTCATTTGCAGCTTTTGATTTGCAGTGTTGATGACCTTAAAAAGTGTATAAAATCGCCTTAATCAGCTTTTAAAAGCCGTTTTTGAATGTTTTTTATCAAAAGCCGTTTTTGTTGGGTTGGTTCTGTGCCCTATATATGCATCATTTTAAAACATGTTCGTCTGATACGGCAAAAGAAAGCATTAATGGTCACGACAAAACCAATTAAAATGAAGATACTCTATATTTTTCCTCATCCCGATGACGAATCTTTTGGTCCGGCTGGAGCCATACACCAACAGGTTTCCGGAGGCCATGAGGTGCACTTACTTACACTCACTAAGGGAGGCGCCACTCAGGTACGCCATAAACTAGGACTCAACGTAGACCAAATGGGCGAAGTGAGGTATAAAGAAATGCTCAAGGTTAAAGAGAGTCTAAAACTAAGCTCCATGGAGGTACTCGATTATCCAGACAGCGGGCTTAAAGAACTTGACCCAAGGATTTTGGAGAAAGAAGTGAGCCGTTACATAGAAAAAATTGAGCCTCATGTGGTAGTTACCTACCCGGTACATGGTGCCAGCGGCTTTCACGATCATATTGTGACTCATGCCGTGGTAAAACGAGTCTTCTTACAAATGCGTGATAGAGGGGCTCATTACTTAAAGCGTCTGGCCTTTTTCACCATGCCAGACTCCGGTGAACCCACCTTTATGAGTAATGGCTGGCCCCGGCTTAAGCTAACTGAAGAGGCACTGATTGATGTGGTTGTACCACTTGCCAATGAAGACGTGGAGGCCATGAAAAAAGCCCTCCTTTGTTACGATACCTATCAGGAAATGGTAGAAAAAACCGGGGTAATAGAAAAAATTGGAAGGAAGGTAAATTTTGAATTGGCCTTTGAAGACTTTAGCCCTCCTCTTACAGACATTACTGCACAGGTTAAAAACTAAACCCATTCCAGATACCTAAGTATTTATATCAATTGTACATCAGCTACCTCAAAATAGGTGATGAAAAACATGAAACAAACGCCATCCCCATGAAACATAAAACCGTTAAAACCAGTCAAAACTCATGCTGCTCTTCGGCTTCTCCAAAGAGCAAGCAATCACCGTCCGAACCCTGCTGTGCTCCGCCAAAAGACGGAAGCCCATGTTGCGATCCGGCTCAAAGTCGTTCTAAAAATCAGGCAGATTTTGCCTGCTGTTAGTTCAAAAAACCATACTATGGCAAAGAATCAAGAGAATTTGCTTAATACCAGTACTCTGGCACACTCGCTATATTCAGACATACTGCGCTTTGTAAAAAGCAAGGTGAATCAGACAGAAGACGCAGAAGACCTCACACAAGAGGTCTTCTGTAAAATTGCAGAAAGCAACCTGGAAGAGATTAGCCATGTGAAAGCCTGGATTTATACCGTTGCCCGAAACACTGTGATTGATTATTACAGAAGCAAAAAGCACATCACCAGTCCATTACCGGAAAACGAACTGCCAGATTTTCCGGTGGAAGCCGATGAGGCCTCTTTCGATCACCTGAACCGATGCATCAGACCATTTATGGAGCATTTACCGACCGATCTTCGAAACATCATGGTCTGGTCAGAATTAGAGGGCAAGCCACAAAAAACAATTGCCGAACAATTGGGAATGAACTACGTGACGCTCAGATCCAAGATACAACGCGGCAGAAAGAAGCTCGGAAAAATGATCAGCCAATGTTGTCAGGCGGGAGTCCCTCAAAAAATCACTGAAATTTCAACACCGTCCAGTTGCCAATGTTAAACCTTGTGTACCTTCCATGAAAAAGTATGCGCTTGCAGGGCTTTTTGCTCCACTGCTCTTCTTAGTCACTTACCTAACTCTTTCGACCTTAAGGCCTGAATACAGCCACCTGACCAAAGCCATTAGTGAATTGGGCGATGTAGACGCTCCCTATAAATGGTGGTGGAACATTTTTGGTTATGGCCTAACCGGCCTGCTTATAGCCCTGTTTGCCCTTGGACTTTACCGGCACATAAAAGGACAAAGTACTGCCAAAATAGTATTGGTGAGTCTAGCTCTTTCCGGTATACTGATGACCTTTTCCGGTGTTTTTCCGGGCGATTTTGAAGAGCGTTCCTCAGCTACCATGCTACTGCACACTGTGGGTAGTATAGGTAGCTTTATTGCTTTTATGATTGCCGCCTTCACTCTGCCCATTGTTTTAAAAAAGCATTACTACTGGAAAAAAGTCACTGGTCCATCGCTGGCACTGGCCTGGCTCTCCATACTCAGCGGTTTTCTTAGAAGTGGCGATATGCCCGGCCTGGGACAGCGCTTAGGGTTTACATTTTATTTTTTATGGATAGCCTATCTGGCTATAAAAGCATTGAAAGCCCCTCTGCCGGGTGAACCAAATGCTATAGAAAATCATTCACAACAAAACTCTACTAATGAACTTTAACGAATTTGCTCTATCCAAAGGCTTTGAATTGCTTCAACCCTCTACCCCGGGAGGCGCCTATCAATCGGTGAATATCCGTGGAAACACAATCTACCTTGCCATTCAATTTCCTATTAAAGATGGGGAATACCTTTTTCAGGGAAGGCTGGGCAAAGAGCTTTCTACAGCAGATGGTTATAAAGCGATGCAACTGGCCGCCCTCAACGCTGTGTCGCAGCTTCATCATAAAGTGGGCATAGACAGACTGGAAGGTATCAACCACATAGACGCATACTTTCAGGCTTCTGAAACTTGGGATGATGGTCCTAAAGTTGTGGATGGTGCTTCTGAATTGTTACTAACTCTGCTGGGAACAAAAGGAACTCACTCAAGAGCCATTTTTGGAGTACATCACTTGCCCAGGAACTTCTCTGTGGGCCTAACACTAACCGCAACCCTAAATCGCTAGGCTCCTATGCTTCCACTTATCGTGCTTTTAGGGTCGTTTCTACTGCTTGCCCTCGGGTTAAAAAAGGTAAAGAATAATTGGAGACTCCGCACCTCCGGCCGGTGGGCCATGGCTGCCATGCTTGTCTTTTCGGCCATAGGCCATTTTCTTTTTCCCTCGGGAATGGCCCAAATGATTCCTGACTTTTTACCGGCCAGAAAGCTGTTGGTTTACCTCACCGGTGCACTTGAGATTGTATTTGCTCTGGGCCTTTTAAGCCGAAAATATGCTAAAACTACCGGCTGGTTGCTTATTGCCTTTTTGCTTCTGGTATTGCCGGCCAACATAAACGCAGCCATGCAAGGGTTAAACTATCAAACCGGAGCATTGGATGGTCCCGGAATAAACTACCTATGGTTCAGAATTCCGCTTCAACTCTTTTTTATTGTTTGGATTTACCTTTCGGCCTGCAAAAGCAAATGAACAACTATCAGCAATTACTCTTTCCCTATGCATATAACATTTTGGGTTCTGTAGAAGATGCCAAAGATGCCATTCAAGATGTGGTTACTAAGCTCAGTAGTGCCCGGGGGCAATATCCTGATAGTAAAAACTATCTTATAAAATCAGTGATTAACCGTTCCATCAACATCAAGGAACAAAAGCTTAAAAATGAACAGCTTAACAATCAGTTGCCCGAACCTTATGTGTTGGCTTCAGCCGAAGAAACAGTAAATAATCAACAGGTTTTGTCGTATGCCATGCTTACGCTACTCAACCACCTAACGGCTAAAGAAAGGGCTGTATTCATACTGAAAGAAGCTTTTGGCTATAAGCATGAAGAAACGGCTGAGCTTTTGGGGCAAAGTACTGAAAACACACGACAGCTCTTAAGCAGGGCTAAAAAGAAACTCTCCGGCCAGAGGCAAAAACATGCCGTTAAACCAGTGAAACTACCGGGAACGGAGGCCATTCTGGCCCATTACCTCACCGCCATTCGAAACAAAGACCTGAAAGCATTGGAGCAGGTACTCAAAGAAGACATAGGGTTCAGGGCCGATGGTGGTTCAGGACTTAAAGTTCTGGCCCGGGTGGCTCAAGGTGCGCAAGAGGTGGCGCAACTGCTGTTTACGGTCTATGAGCGTTTTCTCAAAGAGTGCACCATTACTCCAACCGTAGTCAATCACTTTCCTGCCCTTCTCTATTGGACCCCTTCTAACCTAAAACTTTGCCAGGTATTTGAAATCAATAGGTTTGGGCAGATTGAGCACCTTTACCATGTTCTCGACCCTGAAAAACTTAGCAACCTTCGTTTAGCTGTACAAGAGCCTTAGGGTGATGACAAAATAAGAGGGCATCTAAAAAGCATTAAAACTCGTCAATCTGAACTTGTATACCGACAGACAGACAAGTTTAGGGCAAGGCTGACCTGGCTTTTGAAACACCCTCTTTCGATTGCTGAACTATCAAGTAGAAATTAACCCAAGGAAATCTGCTGTTGTACCATGTAAGGTTGATTGTAATGTCTTTTACCGGTGGCCTTGTACAGGGCATTGGCAACCGCAGCAAACACAGGCGGAAAGGGAGGTTCTCCCAGGCCTGTAGGTGCAATATCATTTTTAACAAAATGCACATCAATAGTTTCAGGAGCTTCGCTATGCCGAATCATTCGGTACCTATTAAAGTTATTCTGTTCAGTTGCCCCGTTGTTGAAGGTTAAATAACTGTAAAGTGAATGACCTATGCCATCTACTACGGCTCCTTCAACCATATTAGTGGCCGCCAATGGGTTTATTACAATTCCGCAGTCTACCGCACAAGTCACCTTCTTAACTCTCGGTTCGCCTCCTTCCATTTCTACATCGAGCACATGAGCTACATAGCTATTATGACAGAAATAGGCAGAAACACCTCGCGATACTCCTTCTTCCGGCTGATCCCAATTAGACTTTTCCCTAACCAGCTCCAATACCCCTGCATACCGATCGGCCTCATAGTCATTTCTATCGCCAACAGGGTTTTCTCTAGCCCTTTTTAATAATTCTAACCTAAACTCAATGGGATCTTTACCTGCCGCTTCAGCTACTTCGTCTAAAAACGACTGCTCTGCACCGGCAATAAAATTAGACCGCGGAGCCCGGAAAGCTCCCACCGTTATGTTCGAATCGATTTGCCACGATTCCGCCAGATAGTTTTCCACTGCTCCGGCAGGAAACCTGTTGGCATGCAGCGGACTCTCAGGAATACCTCCGGCCTTGGCATGAAAGGCAATGAGGTTATTGTTTTCATCCAAGGCAGCTCTGTAGGTGGCATGGTAAGACGGACGATAAATTCCATTGGTCATATCGTCTTCCCGGGTATACACCAGTTTTACGGGGGCCTTCATGTGTCGGGAAATTAAAGCAGCTTCTACTACATAATGGTCATAGGCCCTTCTGCCAAAACCACCTCCCATTCGGGTCATCTTAATATCTACTTTTTCCAATGGTACGCCCAGGCGATTGGCTACAGCCTGTTCAGCAAATTCAGGAGCTTGCAACGGACCTGCCAGATGAACCATATCATCCGTAACACGGGCGAAAAAATTCATCGGTTCCATGGCATTGTGCGCCAAAAAAGGTGCAGTATAGGTACGCTCAATTACCTTCGCAGCTTTTTTGAATGCCGCCTCCGGATTACCATCTCTCCTTTCTATTCTGCCGGGCCTGGCAGCCATTTGCTGCATGAGTCTATAATGATCTGTACTGTTTTCGAGACCCGCAGGAACGGTAACCTGTTGGGTTCCTCCAAACCCAGCGGTTGTAATCTGTGTAGCCGGACTCTGTTCCCACTCCACTCTCACTGCCTTTTTGGCCTGCATTACTTCCCATGTGGTATTTCCAACCACTACCACTGTTTCAGTAAAAGCATCGGTGCTAAAGTACCCTCTGGGCTCATCGTTGGGAAAAGAAGTAATGGTAAATACCTCTTTAATTCCGCTCATCTGTTTGGCAGTGGTGGCATCAAAAGATTTCAATCGCATACCAAAGGCTGGCGGGTGTATAATCATGGCTATGAGCATGCCCTCCTCTTCGTAGTCTATCCCAAACATGGGCTTACCGGTCACAATATCTTTTCCTCTTACATTTTTTCGAGCTGTACCCACCAGTGTAAGCTCAGATGTTTTTTTGAGTTCGAGCGTTTCGGGTATTTCTATACCCACCGCCAGAGAAGCCATTTCGCCATAGCCTGCAGAGTTTCCACTGGCCACATGAGAAAGCACTCCTTCTTTGGTTGTAATATCGCTTGCAGAAACGCCCCATTGTTTTGCAGCAGCCTCTTTTAACATATACTTAGCTGCGGCTCCGGCTTCTCTTAGCCCGTTTACCCATCCCTGCCTTACGGACTGACTACCTCCGGCAAACTGTCTTGTAAATACATCGGTATTAAACTTGGCCTGTTCTACAATTACTTTATTCCAATCTACATCCAGTTCTTCGCCAATAATCATGGGTAGTGAGGTGGTTACATTTTGGCCGAACTCCGGATTAGGAGCCATAATAGTTACCAGTCCATTATCTCCAATTTTTAAAAACCCGTTCAGTTCAAACCACTCCTCAGGCAAGCCCAGGGCCTCCTCACGTTTAGAGTTGCAGCTAACCAACCAGCTAAAACTGATCATTAAGCCTCCTCCCGCCAATGCTGAAGATTTCAAAAAATTTCTGCGGCTTAGTTTCGATTCTTTTCTACTCATCTTTTTGGCATTAAAGGGTTGCTGCTTTTTTTACGGCCTGTTTTATTCTTAGGTAGGTACCACAACGGCACAGATTGCCATTGAGAGAAGAGGCAATTTGCTCATCGGTAGGGTTTGGGTTGGCCTTTAGCAGAGCTGCTGCACTCATCATTTGTCCCGGCTGACAATAACCACATTGGGCCACATCTAATTCAACCCAGGCTTTTTGTACCGGGTGATCTCCATTTTCAGAAAGTCCCTCAATGGTTGTGATTGGCTGATTACCAATTGCCGAGACGGGTATGGAACACGAACGAACGGCCGTTCCATTAAGGTGCACTGTGCAAGCTCCGCACTGAGCAATTCCACAGCCGTATTTGGTTCCTTTTAAACTGAGGTGGTCACGCAACACCCATAGCAATGGGGTATTTGGGTCTACGTCTACCGCTCGTTTTTCGCCATTAATTTGTAACTGAAAACTAGCCATATATAATTCTTATGATGGTTTTAAGATGCAGTATACCTTCATTAAGGTAATTAAACTTAAGCATTTCAAACAGGCACTTACGAAAATCAAACAGTATCGATGAAGGATTGATTTTTCAGGACAAACATCAACCTGAAGTCTACGAAAAATAGCCTGCAACTATTTATGGGTTCTAAGAAACGACAATCAATAAGCTGACAACCCAGCCAGACCATCAAAAACTTACGAGTTTCTAAACTTCAATGGGCTTAACTCCTGATTCTTTTTAAAGAAGTTATTGAAGTGAGTCACTTCCTTGAAGCCTAGTGAATAGGCAATTTCGGAAACCGACCATGAGGTTTGCTTTAGCAGCACCCTTGTCTCTTGCATAATGCGCTCGGTAATGAGCTGCGTGGTGGTTTTCTCCGTGGTTTCTTTGACGGCCCGGTTGAGATGATTTACATGCACATTCAGTTGCCTGGCAAACTCAGAGGCAGAGCGCATGGCCACATACTGATTGGGCTCATCGAGCGGAAACTGTCTCTCTAAAAGCTCCATAAAAAGCATGGCAATTCTTCGGGAAGCGTTTACAGGCCGCGCATCTAACTGTTCCGATGGCTGGAGTTTGAGCGCATAATGGAGTAGCTCAAAAATCTGATTTCGCACCAGATCGTATTTGTATTTATACTCCGAATTAAACTCCTCCTCCATTCTATTGAATACAGCCCGTACCTCAGCCGCCTGAGCCTCTGAGAGCTCGAACACATGTGTGCCATTGGGTTGGTACACCTCGTAGTCCTGAAAATGCCCGAATTGGTGAAAAAAATCGGCACTAAAGATGCAATAGGTGCATTCTTCCATGGGTTCAATATGCTCCCATTTGTAAGGAATCTTGGGGTTAGAGAAAGACAATGCATAGTTTTTCACCTCAAAAACCTTATCGGCATAGTGTACCCTACTATGCCCTTTCATGAGCAGCACCTTATAGAAATCGCGCCTCCTGTAAGGCACGCTTTCAAAACCACAAAAGTCCGGTTTTAACCTAAAAAGATTGAAGTGCCCAATGTCTTTCCTAATTTGCTCAGGCACCCACTGAAACTTTCTTTTGTAAAACTCTTCTAACGATTCCGCACTTTTCATGACTAGAAATTTATAATATTCAAACCATTCTGACCAACTGCTGAGCATCTCATTTCTCTTTTTGGAGGATAGTTCTAAAACTGTAAATCAAGCTCAGGTTCCAACCGAAAGTCTTGTAGCCAATTGAGACATTCCCATTGAAATGAATTGGGCCAACACCTCCCTCTTTGGTTTGACTCATTAAGAGGCTAACAAAGCCCATGAGAAAAAACACCATGAGCATCCGGTCTTTGACGAGTTTCATTTTAGCAGCCTTTGGCCTACAAAACTCTAGGTTCTGTTGCCCACCTGTCTAACAAAGTTCAAAGCAAAACTTACGAATTTCAAACAGCCCGCTTTGTAAAAGCAGAAAGAGGCATTCTGGCTAACAGGAAAGTCTTCCAATCAGCCCCTACAATTTTTATAAGTATTGTCACACTTTCTGCTCCTCAACTGTAGTAATGAAAAAACATAATCATGAAAGCAAGAATAGCACAAAACGAAATCGACAATTCCATTTTTGCCGGCCTTATTAAAACAGATAGCATTCTGTACAAGTCTGGTATTGATCACAAACTGCTGGAGCTCATAAAGCTAAGAGTTGCCCAGATAAACAGTTGTGCCTACTGCCTGGACATGCACTATAAAGAAGCCGAACATTTGGGAGAAACACCACAAAGGCTCTATTCGCTATCGGCCTGGAGGGAAACCCCATACTACTCCGAACTGGAACAAGCCGTGTTGGCCTACACCGAAGCTATCACCAATGTAAATCGGGCACATTTTGAGCCTGAATTAATGGCTGCCCTGGAGAAGTACTTTAACAAAGATCAAATTGCCCTGATTACTCTGGCCATTTCCCAAATCAATACCTGGACACGCCTGAACATTGCTTTTGGTACTGTACCAGGAGGCTATGTAGTTGGTCAATATGCCTAAAATTTACATTCCGGAAGTTGCTCTGCTGCCAGGCTGCTCTATCCCTCTTCTAGCCTGCGGCACGAGCAGCTCCGGTTGGCTAAATCTCAGATAGCAATCCTACTTTTTTTTAACCCGTTCATTCGCCACTCAGCAAAATTATACACCCATGACCTGATTTATTTGGATTGGAATACTAAAAAACCATATTTTAATTCTACCAAATTTTTCCTTGCATGTCGAACTTATCAGAATGGTGGAATGCATTAGATACAATCCACAAAATTTACTGGGGCCTGGCAATTCCCTTCACCCTCATTTTCCTTATCCAAATGGTACTCACTTTTATTGGCGGAGAAATCGAGGTAGACGGGGATGCCGACTTTGATGTTGAAAGCGACAGTGGAGCAGGCTTCCAATTTTTTACCCTAAAGAACTTTATAGGCTTCTTTACTATCTTTTCCTGGTCAGGCATTGCCTCGCTCGATTCCGGTTATAGCATTGCAACCACCCTCATCGTATCGACCATTGCAGGGCTTTTAATGATGACCCTAATGGCTAGTCTCTTCTATTTCTTTAGTAAACTAACAGATAGTGGCACCCTCAATATCAATAACGCCAAAGGGGCTGTGGCCGAAGTTTACATGCGCATACACGGCAGTCGTGGCAATATTGGTAAAGTACTTGTAAAAGTGCAGGGCTCTCTAAGAGAGTTAGAAGCCATAACCGATGACCCTGAAGACTTACCCACCGGAGCGGTGGTTAATGTAAAAGAGGTCATAAATGACAATATTCTTCTCGTCTCTAAACACTAATTCAACACATATGAATGAATCATTTATCATCATTATTGCCGTTTCGGTAATCTTCGTATTCGTAATGCTCATCGGCATCTTCAGGAGGTACAAAAGGTGCCCCTCCGATAGAGTATTGGTAGTCTATGGAAAAGTTGGCGGACAAAAAGGAAGCGAATCAGGTCGTTCCGCCAAGTGTATTCATGGAGGTGCCGCCTTTATCTGGCCAATTATTCAGGATTACTCCTTTTTAGACCTGACCCCTATCTCCATAGAAGTAAACCTGACCAACGCCTTGAGCCGTCAGAACATTCGGGTGGATGTACCCTCTCGGTTTACAGTGGGTATTTCTACCGAAGAAGGCATAATGAACAATGCTGCCGAAAGACTTTTGGGTCTTTCTCAACAAAATATTCATGACCTCGCCAAAGACATCATTTTTGGTCAGCTAAGGTTGGTAGTAGCCACAATGGATATTGAGGAAATTAACAGCAACAGAGATAAATTTCTGGCCAATGTAGCCTCTAATGTTGAGGCCGAATTGAAAAAAATCGGTCTTAAACTTATCAACGTAAACGTGACCGACATTAAAGATGAGTCGGGCTATATTGAAGCACTTGGTAAAGAGGCTGCTGCCAAAGCCATTAACGATGCCATTAAAAGTGTAGCCGAAAAAGACAGAGACGGGCAAATTGGGCAGGCCAATGCCTTACAAGACCAGCGCACCCAAGTAGCCGCAGCCAATGCCAAAGCCGTAGAAGGTGAAAACCTGGCTAAAATTAAAGTAGCTCAATCCGATGCCTCCCGTATTGAAAAAGAAGCAGAAGCAAAGAGGATTTCTACCGCAGCTGAGAAAGTACAGGCTGCAAAAGCTCTTGAAGAGGCCTATGCGGCAGAAAAAGAAGCCGAAATTGCTCGTGCCCAACGCGACAAGTCTACTCAAACAGCCGATGTGGTGGTACCTGCCGAAATAGACAAGCAACGGGTAGAAATTGCGGCTGAAGCAGAGGCAGAAATGATTAGAAGAAAAGCCAAAGGTGAAGCTGACGCTATATTGTACATGAAGCAAGCCGAAGCAAAAGGTATTTACGAAGTACTCACCAAACAGGCTCAAGGTCTTGAGCAGATAGTGAAAGCAGCCGGAAATGACTCCAAAAATGCTGTTCTACTGTTGGTGGCCGATAAATTACCGGAGCTTGTTCGCTTGCAAACTGAAGCCATTAAAAACATTAAGATTGATAAAATCACTGTGTGGGACAATGGCAGCGGCAATGGCCCTGAAAACAAAACGTCTACCGCTAATTTTATCTCAGGCCTGTATAAATCCGTACCTCCACTACAAGAAATGTTCAATATGGCAGGTATGGAACTCCCTGAATACCTGAAAGGTAAGTCGGCCGATGAGATTCAGGAAATGGCCGAAAAAGTAAAGGGTGAGACCAAACCAGATAAAAGCAAAGGACAATAGCCTTTTGACAAGATAAACGCCTTAGCCCCCTTCGGTGACTGATGGTTACCGAAGGGTTATTTGTTTTATAGGATTACTTATGTAAGAAGCATGACGCATATTTCAACACCTCACCTCCATTTATCTCTTTATAAATGGCTCCTATAAGGTACTGTAAAGACACCGTTTGTAGTTCAAGTGGTCTATACGGCTTTGTGATCTAAATAAGTAACCCTTTTTTAAACCTATTACCAAAACAAGCTCATGGCTCCTTCTCTTACCCAAACGGACTCTTCTCACCCCCACTTTGTAGCGTTGGTTAAACTGCTCGATCAGGAGTTGGCCCAACGCGATGGCGATGAACATGCTTTTTATGCCCGGTTCAACAGCATAGATTCCTTAAAGCACTGTCTGGTGGCCTACCTTAATCATCAACCCGTAGCATGTGGAGCCTTTAAGGCCCATAGTTTCCCATGCACAGTTGAAATAAAACGGATGTATGTAGCCGAAGAACACCGTGGTAAAGGAATTGCCGGGCTTGTATTAAAAGGTCTGGAAGACTGGGCGCACAACCTGGGCTTTACTTCAGCAATACTAGAAACGGGCAAAAGGCAACATGAAGCGGTTGCACTCTATACTAAAAATGGGTATGGCCGAATACCCAACTACGGACAATACGAAGGAGTGACCAACAGCCTGTGCTTCCGCAAAGAACTATCCTCCTCTTTAAAATAATTTTACCTTAACAGCAGTATGTAAAGCCTTTGCTACATTGCAACCATGTTGCATAAGAATGCCAAAATTATTCCGGCCATTGCTACCATTATCATGTGCTTGTTCATGCAGTCTTGTGCATCTTTATTCAACAGCCGCTACAGTACCGTAACCATTGAGACTTCCGAACCCGCCAATTTCATTATAGATGAAGACACACTCATTAACAAAATGCCGGGGCCATTTACAACCGTATTCGAAAACACCACACAACCTCTATCGATTGGCTTCTTCAATGAGCAGCACCAAACCAGAATCTCTATTCTACCGGTAAGGTCTAAACTGTACTACCTGAATCTGTTTTCGCCATACGCTCTAGGCTTTCTGGTAGATGAACTAAACACTAAAAAATGGGAGTACCCAAGGCGTGTATATGTCGATTTGGCCGGAGGGTTCTACACTCCCTACCTACCAGCCGACAGTGCCCTGCTCATCAGTCGGCCTAATCGCATCGCGCTAACCCCACTGTCGCCAGTTGGAGGGCAGCATCCGGGTCTGGAAATTTCCTACCAGCACATGCTTTCTATAAAGCACTCTTTGCAGTTTACCTACAAGCACCTTATTCCCTTTAATAGCGAACTTGCCAGAAAAGCCCGTGGTTTTGCGGCTACAACAGAAGTAAAACGCTTTTACAGAAACACGCGAAACAGCCGGTTTTACCTTAGCCTGGGTTATGAATACCTGAACAAAACGAGCGAAGCCAGCCTTTCATTCACCGAACCTGATGGTCAGGGCGATATTGTGGTGTGGCAGCTCACACAAATTAAAAAGCAGTTTCACTCCCTTACACCCCGCTGGGGTATAGAGTATAGCCTTGGCAAACGGCTGATACTCGATGGATTTGCTGGCTTTGGAGCCCGTATTAGAAATGTAGAGCACATAAACCCTCCTGAAAATCTGGAGCACTTTAATGCCCAATGGGAATGGATCAACTACAACTTTGCTTCGAACAGACAGGTAAAAAACCAGTGGGCGCTGAATCTTGATCTGAACCTGAAAATTGCCTGGCTTTTCTAAAGCCGGCATCCTCACATTATCATATTTTCATTATATTCCATTTGCCAAACTCTTGACTTATGACGCGCAGATTTTCCTCGCCACTGGAGGCTTTTAACCATTGGGTTGAGAGCATTCCCAATGAAGTATTCCTGAGACAACCCGTTAACAGGAAGTTTGTTGAATTCACATTTGCCGAAAGTAATGACCAGATTCTCCGCATGGTCTCTGCCCTACACAATCTGGGCATTCAGCCCGGTGACCACGTGGCTTTGCTTTCCAAAAACTGCGCTCATTGGATTATGGCCGACCTCGCCATAATGGCGGCAGGCTGTATTTCAATACCCATTTACCCCACGCTTGGTGCAGAATCCATTCATGAAATTCTCGATCACAGTGAGTCGAAAGCAATCATTGTTGGTAAACTGGACGATTATGCCAGTCAAAAAGCCGGAATCCCCGATATATTGACTATTGGCATTGAAATGTACGGCACTATGGAGCATCATACCTGGGAGCGGCTTATTGCTCAGCACGAACCAAGTGCCACTGTACATGAACAAACTAGCGATGAACTAATGACCATTATGTATACCTCAGGAACCACCGGCCAGCCTAAAGGAGTTATGCATACGGTTGGAGCTTTTGCACAGCTCATCAACACGGCCATCGATGTCATTCACTTACCGGAGCGTCCCAGGCACTTTTCGTACCTGCCTATGACTCATATAGCCGAGAGAGCCGGCATAGAGCTGTCGTCTGTTTTTCGTGGGGCCATTGTAAGCTTCCCCGAATCGCTCGAAACATTCGCTGAAGATTTATCTTCCGTTCAGCCACATATATTCTTTGGTGTACCTCGTATTTGGCAAAAATTCCAGGAAAAGATTTTGGAGAAAATGCCACAGAAAAAGCTCGATCGCCTGCTTTCCCTTCCGCTAATTGGTGGCTTGGTAAAGAAGAAAATCAAGAAAAAACTGGGGCTTTCGGCATCAATGGCCAATTTTTCGGGAGCTGCTCCCATAGCCGTAAGCCTCAAGCAATGGTACGCCCGTCTGGACATAATCATTAACCAGGCCTACGGAATGACCGAAGACTGTATTCTCTCCCACTTTAATCTTCCCGGTCAAAACAAGTTTGGAACTGTTGGCAAACCACTTCCCGGGGTAGAATCCAAACTATCGGCTGAGGGTGAAATACTAATAAAGAGTAATTGCCTGATGAAAGGTTATTACAAAGAGCCTGAAAAGACTGCCGAAATGTTTACCGAAGATGGCTTCCTGAAAACCGGAGATATTGGCGAGTTCGATCACGATGGTTTTCTGAGCATTACCGGCCGGGTAAAAGACCAGTTCAAAACAGATAAAGGAAAATACATTTCGCCTGCCCCCATAGAGCTTCAATTGCTTAAAAATTACGATGTAGACCAGGTATGCGTGGTAGGTACGGGTATTCCTCAGCCCATAGCTCTGATTGTACCTTCTGAAAGTGGGAAAAAGAAAAGCAAAGAAGAACTTAGCCAATCCGTTTGGCAGACTATAGAAGAGCTTAACCCCAGCCTTGAGGCATATGAAAAAATTGCCAAGGCGGTAATCATGAAAGAAATCTGGTCTGTAGAAAACGGCCTCATGACCCCTTCGCTCAAGGTAAAACGTAACCGGGTAGAAGCCCTCCATATGCCCATGTACCCTCAATGGTTCGATCATGAAGAGTCGGTGGTTTATGAAGCCTAAGCAATGGTTGGCAGGCAGTCTGTTTTTCTTCTGTTTATCGCAAAGTTTAGCACAGATTACCCACCAAAGGGTTTTCGACACGGTGCCCTACATTATGCGTCACCACCAAAACAGACTAAAGCAGTTTGAGAAAGACCCTATGAGCACCGGACAAATCATTTTTCTGGGCAATAGTATTACAGAAGGTGGCCAGTGGCAGGCTTATTTCCCAGACAGTAAAGTGCTCAATCGTGGCATAGGAGGCGACATCTCCTTTGGCATTATCAATCGACTCAGTGAAATCACAGAGCGCAAACCAAACAAGCTGTTCCTCTTAATTGGCATTAACGACATCGGCATGGATATTCCCGAGGCAGTCATTGCCAACAACATAGCAAAGATCATTCAACGAATACAAAGCGAAAGCCCTCGTACCAGAATAATCGTACAAAGCATACTCCCTGTAAATCCAGAGTTCGATGGGTTTCCTCAGCACTACGACAAACAATACAGAGTACTTATGACCAACCAGCTCCTATTTAAGGTTTGTGCTGAACATGAAGTAGAATTCCTTAATCTCTTTCCCTTCTTTCTGGACAATCGTCAGCGACTCAAATCCGAATTGACCTACGATGGTCTTCATTTAAATGAGGCTGGCTATGCCCTATGGGTGAAAATTCTCAAAAGTGAAGGGCTTATGGAATAGGCAGAGGCTGGTTCAAATCTGCCCCAGGCTGAGCAATTGTGGCCATCAAAGGCTTATGGATAAATAATTGAGACGCGGGCATAACAATCAATACGCAACATACTTAACTTTGCATTTTATAATAAACTATGCGCAATAACCTCCTTATTGGCTGTCTTCTTCTAAGCAGCACCTTCAGCCTCTTAGCACAACAACCAACCTTTGAAGACCGAATGGTAAAACGAACGATAAACTGTTTTGACATTGCCCTCAATTCGGTTGAAATGCTGGAGTCTTATTTTGTAACCAGCGAGTTAGACTCTGCACAATTGCTGCTCAACTTTTGGCAAGGCAAGTGTGGCCTTACCGAACCTGTATTCAGAGCAAAAACCATTCTATCGCTCCATAATCAATCCTTTTCAGGAGAGCTTACACCAGCCATTATGGACTACCTTTCCAGTTATCAAACGAAAGTATATCTGGCAGCTGATGGGGTGGAATTTAACAATTGGACAGCCTCTTATTTCGATTTTGTACCCATCAATGGAAGCTTCAACACCCTATTGGCGCGAATGGCCAAAAATGCAATAGGCCACTATGAACCCGGAAGCACCGAACATTTTCTAGCCTCCTTCTATGGTTCCGATGAACCCTCTTTGCATGAAATGATGCGTTTGCCTACTTATCACCAATCGCCTATTAAGGGCGCTTATGATACCAAGGTTAGACAAATTGATGAAATGCTCAAGTTGCACTCTGGAATTTTGGGCGGATGGTGGATGCCTACCGGTGAAATGCAGGCCGTAGGCTCACACCCTAACATTGGCTTTTTTATTGGTGGCAAAAAAGGCAAGTCTACCCTAGACCTATCAGTTAGTTTTAAATTCCTCAATGCACCAAACGAATACACCGCCTATCGTAAAGAAGGTTTTGGCCTTGAGGTAAGTACGAGGCATTTTTTTGGAGGCTACTTTGGCATAGACTACAGCCGGGGGTTAATAGAGTGGAACAGAAATGAAGTGCTTATTCTTGCCGGTGCCGGCATCGATGGATTTGACGCCATTAAAGAGGATGAAGACAACGGCATTTCAGGGGAGAGTGTTTTCACCTACAATTTCAATGCAGGTTTGGGCTATAAATATAACCTGAGTCACAAGCAGTACCTCTCCCTGCAAGCCAAATATAACTTAACGGACTACGCGCTGAATGGTGTTGTAAACTATTCGGGCAATGCAATTACACTTTCCTTGATATGGGGCTTCTATACCAGTCCGCAAGCTGATAGTTTTTACTTTAAGAGAAAAAAGAACAAGCGCAAAAAGTAACCCTTACTTTACAGCCCTGAACGACCAGTTGTATACCACAGCCAGAATTCTGATAGTAATAATAATTGAAATGGTTACTATAATTCTGAAGTCATCATTAATGGCCGTTTGACCTAGAATAAGATATATTATCCCGCCCACCAGGCACACCGTAGCATAAACTTCCCGTCTGAATATTAGTGGAATTTCATTGACCAGAGTATCGCGCAAAACACCTCCAAAAACTGCGGAAATAGTACCCATCATAACCGCTACTATAGGAGACAGTCCAAGATCGAGTGTTTTTTGCAGGCCTAGAATGGTAAACAATCCAATACCAACGGAATCAAACAGAAACATGGTTTTGCGGAGCTTTTCAAAAATCCTTCTGAAAAATGCCGCTGCAAACATGCCGGAGGCAATTATAATAAGATAGTTAACATCTTGCATCCAGCCTACAGGCGTTGAACCAATGAGAACATCGCGCAGTGTGCCCCCTCCCACTGCCGTAACAAAAGCAATAACAGAGGCCCCAAAAAAATCCAGCTCTTTTTTAGCGGCCAACAGCCAACCACTGACGGCAAAGACAAACGTACCGGCCAGGTCAACATAATAAATTAGCTCCGCGCTGGAAAAGTCGTTCATGCCACGAAAGTACGCTGATTGTAATCATTTTAAAACTACCGCATTTTATCTTTACCTTAATCAGCCCTTTTTCTCTATAATGAAATCCGCAATATCTATCCGAATGGTTAAACTTAGCGATGCTGCTCCCATGCTAAGTATCTACAGCCCAATTGTTCAGGAAACCGCTACCTCCTTTGAACTGACTCCCCCACCTTTGGAGGAGTTTGAACAACGCATACTCACCTATGGGACAAAAGCCCCCTGGCTGGTGGCCGAAGAAAACGGAGTGGTAACAGGCTATGCCTATGCCACAGATCATCGGAGCCGCAAAGCCTACCAGTGGAACCAGGAAGTAACCGTATACGTGCATCCCAACCATCGGAACAAGGGCATAGCCCGCAAGCTGTACCTCCAGCTGCTACACATGTTGCAGGCCATGAACTATTGTAAGGCCATAGCAGTGATTACCGTTCCCAACCAGGCCAGTATCGGGTTTCATCAGGCATTAGGCTTTAGACACATTGGTGAAATGAAAAACGTTGGATACAAATTGGGCCGCTGGCATACTACCAGTTGGTGGGATTTGGATCTTCATCAGAGCGATGCCTCTCCTCAACCACTCAAATCGTTACAAGATATTTTATCGCAGTTTGGCTTTCAGGACTGGTCTATCAAATAGACGACCTATCGTTCCATAGCTTTTTACGATATTTCGTTATGCAAGACCTACTGGAACAAATAAGGAATTGTACACTTTGTGCAGAACATCTGCCTCTGGGCCCCAGGCCTGTGATTCGGGCCCATCGTTCTTCAAGAATACTTGTTATTGGGCAGGCTCCGGGAACAAGAGTACACGAAACCGGGATTCCATGGAATGACCCTTCCGGTAAAAACCTGAGAAAATGGATGGGTGTAACCGATGAACAGTTTTATGACTCCGGTCTTTTTGCTATCGTTCCTATGGGTTTTTGCTATCCGGGAAAAGGCAAGTCGGGCGACCTTCCGCCCAGACCGGAGTGTGCTGCTGAATGGCATGAAAGGTTACTGGCAAAAATGCCAAACATAGAACTTACCCTGTTGATTGGCCAATATGCTCAAAGCTATTATCTGGAAGGAAGAAAGGAGAACCTCACTGAGACGGTGAGATCATTTAAAGAATACTTACCCAAGTACTTTCCGCTGGTTCATCCTTCTCCCAGAAATGGCATCTGGATGAGAAAGAATTTATGGTTTGAAGAAGAGGTATTACCAGTACTTCAGTATAGGGTTCAGCAGATTATGGAATAAAAAAAGCTGTTTCAATAGCCACTAACCTCATACGAGTTGCTATTAAAACAGCCTCTTTAGTAAAGACTCTATCCTTAATGCACGTTCTGCATCCAGCGATTCAACAATGGAGAAAGAATAAATACGATAAGTCCTGCACCAATGGCATATTGAGCAATCATCTCAAAACCTCCAATGTATACATCAAGCGAATCGAAACCTCTGATATCGGCATTATCGCTCTCTATGGCTAGTTTTTTACCAATGAACCCAACTACCTGAAAGGCAAAGGCACTAGAAAGGAACCAAACCCCCATCATAAAGGCCACTATTCGCTTGGGTGAAAGATCAGTAATTTTAGAAAGCCCCACGGGCGACATAAACAACTCACCCACCGAAAGTAAGAAGTACATTAACAGCAAATAAACAAATGGCACCATGCCGTTTTCATCGGCCGCACCACGACTTAAAGCCAACACATAGAAACTCACTCCGGCCAAGAGCAATCCCATTCCAAACTTATATGGAGTTCTGGGGTTCTTCTTCTTTTTGGCCAATGAGGTCCATAGCAAAGAAATAGGAATGGAAAGGAAAATAATGAACATGGAGTTCAGCGAGTTGGTCTGGGCGGCATCAATAATAGACAAGTTCACGTTCCTGTCGGCAAACAAGGTAATTACGCTCCCTGAAAGCTCATGAAAACCCCAGAAAACCGTCATAAAAAGGGTAATAAATAGCGCCACAGCCAGTTTCTTTCTTTCAGAAGGTGTGGCCTGATAAATAATGAAGGCCATGTATAACAAAATGGCTATACCTATTCCTTTGAAGAGGATGTTTACAAAGTTTTGGTCGCCAAAGAATGACTCTCCTCCCAAAACAGGCTCATAAGAAGCCAGCATAAGTGCAATAAACGGTGCCGCCAAAAAGGATAGTACAGGAACAAGTACCTTTTTCTTAAGTCCCAGCACCGGCTTATTGAGCCCCTCCTCACTTGGGGGCAATCCCTTATCTCCAAAAATTCCACTTTTCAATCCAGACCAGAAAAAGGCCAATCCGGTTAACATTCCAATACCGGCCAAGCCAAAGCCATAGTGCCAGCCGTATTCTCTACCGAGCCATCCGCAAAGAATGGGGGCTATAAAGCCACCAATGTTGATTCCCATATAGAAAATGGTGAACCCAGAGTCTTTTCGCACATCTCCATCTTTGTAGAGTGCTCCCACAAAGGTGGAAATATTGGGTTTAAAGAACCCGTTGCCCACTACAATGAAAGCCAGTGCTAAAAAGAAAGCCATGTCATTTTCAATGGCCAAAACAAAATGTCCTAAAGCCATGAGAATACCTCCAAGCATAATGGAACGCCTAAAGCCTAAAAGCTTATCAGAAATTCTACCTCCTACCACGGTAGAGGCATATACCAACGAACCATAAGAAGAATAAACGGCTGCAGCAGCCAAATCTCGGGTGGCAAGCGCTTCAAAAATTTCGTTCACCATATATAAGGTGAGCAAGGCGCGCATTCCATAAAAACTGAATCGTTCCCACAGCTCAGCAAAGAACAGATAGAATAACCCTTTCGGGTGGCCGAGCATCTCCGGCTCTTGACTTCTCAATTCTGACATAGTTGTTTTAGTTAGTTTTACAGCAAAGTTTCCAATCTACGACCGTCCATAAGATATTACAAGCCATTTCACACAAATGAGGCCACATTTTAGCCTAAAGGGAGCTTACTTCGGCTCCTTGTGATGTTAAAATGTAATTGTCGGCAAATAATGCATTAATTTCGAGCGCGATACTTACTTTTGCAAACGATTTCATAAACAAGGAAATTAAGCCTAAAATCATGTTAGAAACTGGAATAAAATCCAACAAAGCAGGCCTGGAAGCGGCAGGCATTAAAAAAGTTAAAGAAGCACACTGGAACCTCAGCCAAACCGAACTGATTGAGGAGTCTATCAAAAACGGTGAAGGCCACTTAACCGACACCGGTGCTTTAATGTGTGACACAGGAAAATTTACCGGAAGATCTCCAAAAGACCGGTTCATTGTAAGAGATGAACTAACAGAAGACAAAGTGTGGTGGGGCGATATCAACATTGGTATTTCGCCTGAATCGTTCGACCGCATTTACAACAAAATGATCAGCCATCTGGAAGACAAAAAAGTCTACGTGCGCGATGCTTACGCAGGAGCTGACAAAACCCACCGTCTAAAACTCAGGGTAATCAACACCCTTGCCTGGCACAACCTATTCTGCTATAACATGTTCATTAGGCCGGAAGGATATAAACTTGCCGACTTTGAGCCCAACTTCACCATTATTTGCTGCCCCGAATTTGAGGCAGACCCTGAAACTGATGGCACCAGACAAAGCAACTTTGCCATTGTAAACTTTACCAAACGAATGATCCTGATTGGGGGCACCCAGTATTCGGGAGAAATGAAAAAAGGTATTTTCTCAGTACTCAACTTCTTGTTGCCAACAGTAGATGGTGTGCTACCAATGCACTGTTCGGCCAATATGGGAATTGACAAAAGAGATACGGCCATCTTCTTCGGGCTGTCGGGCACAGGTAAAACCACCCTTTCGGCAGACCCTAACCGACTGTTGATTGGTGACGATGAGCACGGCTGGACCGAAAAGAACGTGTTTAACTTTGAAGGTGGTTGCTATGCCAAAGCCATAGACCTTACCGAAGAAAATGAACCCGATATTTTCAGGGCTATCAAATATGGTGCTATTGTAGAAAACACCCGTTTCCATAAAGGCACTCGCACGGTAGACTACAGCAACACCTCAGTAACCGAAAATACCAGGGTATCGTATCCTATCGACCACATTAACAATATTGCAGTTCCTTCTATTGGTGGCATTCCAAAAAACATCTTCTTCCTTACTTGCGATGCCTTTGGTGTAATGCCTCCTATTTTGCGTTTGAACAAAGGGCAAGCCATGTACCACTTTATCTCGGGTTATACTTCTAAAGTAGCCGGTACAGAAGCAGGAGTTACCGAACCTACCCCGGTATTCTCGGCCTGCTTTGGAGCTCCCTTTATGCCACTTCACCCAACCGCCTATGCAGAAATGCTCGGAAAGAAAATGGATGAGCACGGAGTAAATGTTTGGCTCATTAATACCGGTTGGACCGGAGGCCCTTACGGAGTTGGTTCAAGGATTAAACTGAGATATACCCGTGCCATGATATCGGCCGCACTTTCGGGCGTATTGGACAACGTGGGTTACAGAAAACACTCCATTTTTGGAGCCGAAATTCCAATGACCTGTCCTGATGTACCAAGCGAACTGCTTAGTGCCAGAGAAACATGGAAAAACGATAAAGGCTTCTACGAAACTTCTAACAAGCTGGCGCGCATGTTCCAGAACAACTTTAAGAAGTTTGAGTCTTTTGCCAACGAAGAGATCATGGCAGGAGGCCCACAGCCTAGAACAGATTATGCTTAACAGCACTCACCTTCAACCTCAATACAAAAAAACCCAGCCGTCCGCTGGGTTTTTTTCTTGGCCTCACAGCCAATCCGACACTACTATTGATTATTAAGTATTAATCCTACGCTTCAGCGCTCTTAACCAATTCCAATTGATTCAGAGCAGTTTGTAATTCCCTTTTCAGTTTAATCTGCTTCTCAGTAGCCTGAAACCGCTGGTTGCGATAATCTTCCACAATCTTTGAATAGGCGCTCTTAACACGCTTCACTACTCCACACACATGACGAATACGACCATACATTATGGCCAGACACAGGCACAACAAAACCACCAGCGACCAAACAAATATGCTGTAAGTAGCTTTCTTCATATCCATCCCTAAAAATCCTATCATATCGGCACGAGACTCTGCTGTAGCCAAAGTGTTGGCCAATTGCTCGCTTTCTGCTCTCAGTTGCAACACCGTAGCTTGCATAGACTGGGTTTGTTCGGTCAGATCTGCCAGGCTTTGCCTATAGTGGCTTAGACTATCTTGCATGGCATGTTTAAACCGCCTGAGGTCGCTCGTCCTGATTACCTTATAGTCCTGATAAGTTTCTGCCCCATCGAGTAAAGACTCAAGGGTTTCGTTCAATGATTTATCGATTTGTGCGTGTCCACCTGTTGGGAAAATGATGGCCAATACAGCCACACAAAGGGTGAGTAGTTTCAATCGTTTCATCGTACAATGTTTAGGTGTAACAGCTTCCAAATTAATGAATGAAAAAACAACCTGTAACATTCTGGGGTACAAAGCATTTTTCTACCCTTATCATTCAAAAAACCTTGTTAAAACTGCGCCACCGGAAAACTACTGCCAGTATTCAATAAGCTCTTCTGTCTATTTGCTTTGGTAGGCAAAAGTCGGCCATTCGTCTTTTTAAAATCAGCATATGTCCAATTACCAGCCGAAGCTGTGAGTTTGAATGGGAAAAGCTTATATTCAATGACTCATTTAACTCCAAAAAATCATTGATATGGCAAGTTATACGCTCAAAATAAACGGTAAGCAGCGAACTGTTGAAGCAGACGCAGATATGCCCATGTTATGGGTGCTTCGCGATCTGGTGGATTTAAGAGGCACCAAGTACGGATGCGGCATTGGCCAATGCGGTGCCTGCACCATTCATTTGAACGGTAATGCTGTGCGTTCTTGCCAATTACCGGTATCGGCTATTGGCGAAGCAGAAATAACCACCATAGAGGGTTTATCTGAAAAAGGAGATCATCCGCTTCAGAAAGCATGGAAGGAGCACGATGTGCCTCAGTGTGGCTATTGCCAGGCTGGGCAAATAATGACAGCTGCAGCTTTGCTGAACCGTAATTCACGACCATCGGCTTCTGAAATTGCCGATGCCTCCCATGGCAATATTTGCCGATGCGGAACCTACAATAAAATAAAAGCCGCCATTGCCACGGCCGCAGAAATGTAATCCAAAACCAGAAACAACATGACACTTATAAAGACTAAAATAGACAGAAGGTCATTCTTAAAAAGTTCTGCCCTTGCCGGTGGTGGTCTAATGATTGGATTTGCATGGGGGTGCAACCCGGCAGAAGCCACCAAAGAAGCACCAACCGCTTGGTTCGATATCAATTCATTCATTACCATTGCCGACAATGGTGATGTCACCATTTTGTCACCCAATCCGGAAATTGGCCAAAATGTGAAGACATCAATGCCAATGATTGTGGCCGAAGAGTTAGATGTAAACTGGGCCGATGTGATTGTTAAGCAAGCCCCTTTAAGTACAGCCTTTCAGCGACAAGTTGCCGGTGGTAGCCAGTCTATCCGTTCTAGTTGGAATATCCTACGTACGGCTGGTGCTAGTGCCCGTCATTTACTATTAGAGGCAGCCGCTCAGGAATGGGGAGTTTCAGCTTCTTCGTTAAGAACAGAAAATGGTTATGTATATAATGGCTCAAAGAAACTGTCTTATGGTCATTTGGCGTCTAAAGCAGCACAATTTGAGATTCCTGAAGAAGTTCCTCTCAAAGACCCCAAAGACTTTAAAATAATAGGCCAAAGCAAAACCAATGTAGACTTGGACCAAATAGTTACAGGCAAACCTCTATTTGGAATTGATACCCGAAAAGAAGGAATGGTTTATGCTGCCGCGGTGAGACCACCTGCCTTTGGTACTGAGCTTGAGTCGTTCGATGATTCTGAAGCGCGAAAGGTAAATGGTGTATTGGATGTGGTACAGTTCGGAGATAAAATTGCCGTAGTAGCCACCAATACCTGGGCCGCCATTAAAGGTAAAAAGGCCATTAAAGCCAACTGGAAAAAAGCGGGAAATCTGGAAAGCACTACTGATCACGATAAAGAGTTATCGCGGTTGTTGGATGTGGCCAGCAAGGAAAGCTTAAAACGAGAAGATGGTAACATTTCCCAAGCCTTTAAATCGGCCGATGGTGTACTGGAACGAGTTTATGAAGCCCCTTTCCTTCCTCACAACACCATGGAGCCAATGAACTTCTTTGCTAATGTTACAGACAGCAAAGTGGAAATGGAAGGCCCTATTCAAACCCCACAATGGACACAAAGCAATGTGGCCAATGCGCTGGGGCGTAAAACCGAAGAAATTTCTATAGCCATGACTCGCATGGGTGGTGGCTTTGGCCGAAGGCTTTATGGCGATTTTGCGGTGGAGGCCGCTCAAATTTCTGATAAAATAAGAAAGCCCGTTCAACTTATTTTTACCCGCGAAGACGACATGACTGCCGGAACTTACCGTCCGGCATCCAAATACAAATTCAGGGCAGCCTATAAAAATGGCCAGGTGGTAGGCTACCACCTTACCGGAGCAGGTATACAAATGGGCGACTCTACCCGCTCCAACTGGTTTCCTGCCGGAGGCATTGAAAACTACAGAGTAGACTCTCATAATGTTAGAAGTAATATTACTACAGGAGCATGGAGAGCCCCTATAACCAATTTCCTGGCCATGGCCGAACAAGCCTTCTTTGATGAATTGGCTGGCGAGATGGGGGTTGATGCTGTTCAGTTGAGGCTCGATATACTTGAGCGTGCCAAAAACAACCCGGTGGGTTCCATAGACTATGAACCTGAGAAAATGATTGGGGTAATAAAACTGGCGGCTGAAAAAGGAGGCTGGAACAATGGCGATGCCGGCATAGCCAAAGGCTTTAGCGCCTACTACTCGCATAACACCTATGTGGCCGAAGTTGCACATATGAGCCAGGTCAACGGTCAGCCAAAGCTTGATAAAGTGACCGTAGCCGTAGATTGCGGCATAGTAGTAAACCCTGAAGCAGCCATTAATCAGGTTCAAGGGGGTGTGGTAGATGGTATAGGCCACGCCATGTATGGAGACTTTGCCTTTGTAGATGGTAGACCACAAGCCGACAATTTTGATAAGTTTAGGCTTATACGCATGAAAGAAGCACCGGATGTTGAGATACATTTTGTACCCGGCACTAACCACCCGACAGGTTTGGGAGAACCTTCTTTGCCGCCTGCAGGTGGAGCCTTGGCCAATGCCATTGCCAAAGCTACGGGAAGAAGGGTTTACAAAATTCCTTTCGTGCAACAAGACATAGCCTTAGGATAATCATATCTCATTGATGAAACAGAAAAGGGGCTGTCTCAAAATCTAGGTGGGCGTCACCCAGAACTTACCTGCGGCCAAGGCAGGCAAGTTCTGGGTGTTCATATCGCTCATTGACGAACTTATGGATTCTGAAATGAACCTGCCTTTAGGTAGCCTAAGTTCAGAATGAAGGGTTTTGAGGCTTTTGAGACCGCCTCTTTCTTATATCTCTGCCGCCATACACCAGCCGCTGTTTATGTCAAGATAATATAAGGCGGCCAAGCAACTCAAACTCATTTAACCGAACAGTGCTCCGGCAATAGTCGCAGTCATCATTGTGGCCAAAGTAGCCGCCATGAGGGCTCGTAACCCAAGCTTCGAAAGGTCTGATTGCCTTTCCGGTGCCATCCCCCCTATACCTCCAATTTGAATGGCAATGGAAGAAAAGTTGGCAAAGCCACACAAGGCATAAGTAGATATTACAATGGCTTTTTGGCTAAGTACTCCATCGGCCTTCATTTCGGCCAGGCTCAGGTAAGCCACAAACTCATTGATTACAGTCTTTTGCCCAATTAGGCTTCCAACCTGCAAAGTCTCTTGCCATTCAACCCCCATTGCAAATGCAAATAGCCTGAACACCTGCCCAAGTATATACTGCAAACTAAATCCGTTGAAAACTCCTCCGGTACTTTCAACCACATAAGCATTGAGCCCGGTCAGTTCGCCAATACCGTCAACCAATATCCAATTGAGGGTATATATTACAGCAATAAAGGCTAAAAGCATAGCACCAATATTGGCTGCTAATTTAAGTCCGTCACTGGCACCTCCGGCCAGAGCGTCAATTACATTCACCCCAATCTGGTCTTTACTTACTCGCAGTTCAGTATCTACCTCTTCTTCTTCAGGCATAAAAATCTTGGCCATAAGAATTGCGGCCGGAGCATTCATTATAGAAGCGCTCAGCAAATAAGTAGCAAACTGAGCCTGTTGCTCGGGGTCACTTCCCCCTAAAAAAGAAACATATGCTCCTAATACAGAGCCTGCAATAGTGGCCATACCGCCCGTCATTAAACAGAGCAGTTCTGACTTAGTCATTTTACCAATAAAGGGTTTCACCAGAAGTGGTGCTTCCGTTTGACCCAGAAATACATTGCCGGCAGCCGACATAGACTCAGCCCCTGAGAGTCTCATGGTTTTAGCCATAACCCAGGCAAACACATACACTATCTTTTGCAAAATACCCAGGTAGTATAAGCCAGCTGTTATGGCCGAAAAGAAAATTACAGTGGGTAGTGCCTGAAAAACAAAAAGAAAACCAAGGCTGTGACGGGCGTCTTCTACGGAGTCACTGTTTTTAGCCAAATCTCCATATAGAAATTCGGCTCCATTAAGGGCAAAACTGAGGAAAGAAACAAAGCCTTCACTTATCAGCTTAAAGATATTCTGTACAAACCCTACCTCAGAGATAAGCAAGGCAATGACCACCTGCATGGTCAGGCCCACTCCTACTAATCGCCAGCTAATGGCTTTTTTATTCCCTGACAATAAATAGGCTATCCCTATGAGAATAGCCAGTCCTAATACTGCTCTTAATACGTCCATTATATTCTAAACCATCTCAGAACTGACTTTTCGGGTAGCCAGCATCTTCAACGATGTTCCGGTTAACTTCTTCGGTTGATCTCGTCTCTTATCTTGGCTGCCCGCTCATAGTCTTCGGCTTTCAATGCTTCATCCAGCATCTCATTCAACTTATCGATAGTAAAGTCCTGAAGCCGATCACCTTTTTTTTCTACAACCACGGGTTCATCTTGCTCTTCGACAATCTCCTCATCGTCTGTCAGTATTATACCGGCCTCGGCCAATACTGACTCATAGGTATAAAAAGGAACGCCAAACCGAATACCTATAGCAATAGCATCAGAGGGTCTGGAGTCTACTTCCATGGTTCTGACCCCATCGGTACAGACAATCTTAGCAAAAAATATTCCCTCCTTTAAATCGGAAATAATCACTTCGGTAATCTCGTAATTAAAGGCATGGGCAAACGACTTAAACAAGTCGTGCGTCATGGGGCGGTTGGGGGTGATTTTTTCAATTTCGAGTGCAATGGCCTGAGCTTCAAACATGCCAATAATAATTGGCAGTCTTCTTTCGCCATCTACTTCTCCTAAAACAAGGGCAAACGAGCCAGTCGATTGCGACTGACTCGATGACAATCCTAAAATTTCAATCTTTACTTTTTCCAAGATAAAAAAGTCTAAGCGAGCGCCTTTTTAAGTGCTTCGTTGAGCTTTGGCAATACTTCAAACGCGTCTCCAACAATGCCATAGTCTGCGGCTTTGAAGAATGGCGCTTCTTCGTCTTTGTTAATCACTACAATATACTTAGAAGAATTGACTCCTGCTAGGTGCTGTATGGCTCCGGAAATCCCAACGGCTATGTATAGTGAAGGGCTAACTTTAACTCCGGTTTGGCCAACGTGCTCATGGTGAGGCCTCCAGTCCATATCAGAAACAGGTTTGGAGCAACCGGTGGCAGCACCCAAAGTTTTGGCCAAATCTTCAATGATGCCCCAGTTTTCAGGCCCCTTAAGACCTCTACCGCCTGAAACCACTATATCAGCTTCTGGCAGCAACACATCACCTTCGGCTTTATCGGTAGCGGTTATTTTCGCATTGAACAAAGCATCATCCAGGCTTACTGAGAAGGCCTCCACATCGGCCGGCCCACCATCGGTTTTCAATTCAATGGCGTTTTTCTTGATGGCCAGAATTTTCTTGTCGGTGGTAATGCTGGTATTGGCAAAAGCCTTACCGGTATATATGCTTCTTTTCACCACAAACCCATTGGAAGTATCGGGCAAAGCCACCACGTTAGACACAAGGCCTGCACCCAGCTTTGCGGCTACTCTTCCTACCACGGCATCGGCCAAAGACGACTTGGCGGTTACAATAATTGTAGCTTCTGTGGAATTTGCCGCAGCGGCCAATACCTCAGCATATGGCTGAATTAGACCCGCATTGAGCCGCTCGTCAGATACATGAAGCACTTTAGAAGCTCCATTGGCTCCTGCTGTGGCCAATTCATCGGCACTGGCAGACCCCAAAGCAACGGCTGTTGTATTGCCTAAAGCTGCTGCATATGATATAGCCTCGCGTGAAGATTTTTTGATTTTACCTTCTTCTAACTCTATAAATACTAATACTGACATTTCTTTTGCTTTTGGGTTATATCACTTTGGCTTCATTCTTCAACAAATCTACCAACTCCTCCACGTTGTCGGCATCGATCATCTTCACGGCTCCTTTGGCCGGAGGTAGCTCGTATTTGCTCAATTGGCTGTGTACTGTAGCATCAGTAGGCTCAACCACATTGAGCGGTTTTGTTCTGGCCGACATAATTCCCCTCATATTGGGTATTTTCCATTCGGCAATGGGCTCCTGACAACCGGCAACAAAAGGCAGGCTCACTTCCAGTTTCTCTTTACCACCTTCTATTTCACGGGTTATTTTAGCAGTAGTACCCTCCACATCGAGTTGCATTACGGGAGAAAACGAAGGCAATCCCAGTAGTTCTCCTACCATTCCGTGAACCATTCCTCCATTAAAGTCTATCGACTCACGTCCCATCAAAATCAGGTCGTATTCACCTTGCTTAGCTACTGCGGCTATTTGGTTGGCTACAAAAAAAGAGTCTGAAGGGAAGGCATTTACCCTTACCGCCTCATCGGCACCAATAGCCAAAGCCTTTCGTATGGTTGGCTCTGTTTCTGCTTCTCCAACGTTCAACACTGTTATTTTTCCTCCATGCTGTTCCTTTAGCTCAACAGCTCTTGCCAACGCGTAGTCATCGTAAGGGCCAATAATGAATTGAACCCCGTTTTTATCGAATTCTGTATTGTCGTTGGTAAAAGCAATGCGAGAGGTGGTATCCGGAACATGTGTAATACAAACGAGTATGTTCATGCTTGCTTTATAGTTTAATGATTTTATAATTCAACCCCACGTTAGCCTAAGTGTTCAGAAAAATGGAGCTAATCGGAAAGGTTTAAAACCCAAGGTTATCCTTAAATTTGCCCCGAAGATAGTCAATAATGAAGTAAATAAAAACGAGGCGAAAAGATGAATAGCGGGCGAATAGAACTCCTCCAAAAGTATATTGAGCAAGAACCAAACGAACCCTTTAACTACTATGCTCTGGCCAATGAATATATGGCTTCTGATGCCCCGAAAGCATTGAATATACTGCTAAAGGTGCTCAGCGATTTTCCTGACTATTTGCCCACTTACTATCAGGCAGCGCAACTTCTGACACAGTTAGAACAAGAAGAAAAAGCGCTGGAAGTTTATGAAGACGGTATTGCCCTGGCTAAAATTCAGGGCAACCATAAAATACTAAACGAATTAAATTCGGCTTATCAGAATTTATTATTCGAGATGGATTAGTTTAGCTCCTTTAAAAAACTGATCTATGCGCACACTTATTCTTTCGGGAGTTTGCCTCCTTTTGTCTTTTAACCTCTTTTCTCAAGCCAACGACACCACATACTATTCAGCTTATCATGTACATCTTGATGATTCAGAAAAAGAACATGCGGCATACTATGAGCTAAACAATGGTAAAAATAGAGAAGGCAAAGTAGATCGCTTTTTCCCTAGTCATGAGCCCTACGGTTATGCCCATTACAAACAGAATATCTTGGAGGGCTTTAGCCGAACCCTGTTTAAAAATGGTAGGCTAAAAGAGGAAGGAAACCATAGCAAGCTTACCAAAATCGGTGTTTGGAAACTTGGTTTTGAAAATGGTCAATCCTTTGCAACTCTCGAGTTTGGGGGCGACAATAGCCCCAATCTCTATACCGTAATTAGTTTATTAGATTCTCTTGGAAATACTTTAGTAAAGGATGGATCTGGTTTTTATAAGGGACCCGAACCGTTTAATATGGAAGCGACAATTGAGGGAGAATTCAGGTCGGGTATTAAAGTGGGTGAATGGGTAAGAAAAAAAGAGGGCCGCACGCTCGATAAAGAGAACTATTCTGAATTAGGTGAGTTTGTTTCGGGCACCAGTTGGGACAAAGAGGGCAATATATATCACTACACAGAAAGGGAGGTTCAAGCAGAATATGTAGGAGGCGTGGAGGGTTGGCACAAACACTTGCAACGAAACTTGAAGTACCCGAAAAAGGCTAAAAGGAATAATATTGAGGGGGCTGTGTTTCTTTCGTTTATAGTAGATAAAAACGGTGAGGTGAGTAATGTGGAAGTGCTTAAAGGCATAGGGTATGGCTGTGATGAAGAAGCTATAAGAGTAGTTGAAAGCTCTAAATGGCTACCCGGTTTACAAAGAGGGCAACCCGTGAAGTCAAGAATGGCCTTCCGAATTGTATTTAGGCTTCGCTAAGAGGTATTTTCTACAACTCAATTCATTTTCCGTAGTAGCGATCTCACATAAAAGTAACCTGAGTTCGATGTAAGAAAAGAACTTCATGCCGGAAAAACAGGCCTTAAACTCTCAAAAAGGGCTGTTTTATCCGGTATCTCAACAGAGCCTAAATGAGATTGCGGATATTTTCCTTTGCGTATGTGAAGTTTTCAGAGGAAAATTCCGCAATGACCTCCTAAGAGGGGATATTTTACTACTTACATCGAACTCAGGTTAAATTATAATCGGAATAACACAAGGTCAAAAACGAAAGACAGATTGCAAAAGCAAGTATTTTTACTTCGCTTACAGGAATCGGTATTTTTTCCTGTTTTTCATTGCATGTTTTGACAGATCAGAATTCTAGTTAATTTGACTAGAAATTACACTTAAAAAAACATGGTCTCAACATCTGTACAAAACAAGGTGGTTTTGCCTCCATCTCAATTCATATTACAATCCTTCAATTTAGTGGATCAGAATCTGGCACAAGACTTAAAGGAAATAGTCAACAACCTAAATGATATCCGGTCTGATAACTTTAAGCAAAATCTTTCCAATTACATCACCCAACAAACATCTCAGCAGATTAATTCTGCCACATTTAAAGTTGAAAGTAGCCAACAAAGCAGCTTTGAATCAATTGCTGCTTCCTTTGGGGTTGAAGGAAGCTTCGGTTTTTACAGTGGTTCTGTGAAAGCCTCTATGATGCATGATGAGTATAAGACTTCTTCCTCTTTTAGCAGTTCATGTATTGGAGAAGTCAACACTGGAACCACATATCTGTCCAATACAGCGGAATTGACAGATCAAAACCTCACGGAATTCTTTGACGAACAATTTGTAAATGATCTAAGATCAGTTAATTCTTTAGCTTCAGCGAAAGCATTTGTCAATAAATATGGTACTCATATAGCCACCGGCTGGAATCTGGGCGGCTCCTTCTCAATTCATATAAGCGCGGCCACCGAAACCTATGATGACCAAACCCAAATTGAATCCCAGGTTAAGGCGGCCTACCAAAGTGTAGTTTCTGTCACAGCTTCAGCCAACGCTGCTTATAATTTAAATGCAAAAGGACTACAAAAAGGTTTTAAACAAGAAGTACTTGTAGTAGGCGGAAGTGCTGTAGCCGCAGGTTCAATAGACATTACTCAATCTTCAACCAACATAGATTCATGGGTTAAATCCTGTAGCGTGGATACTACATACGGCTTATACAAGTCAATATCTATGGTTGATTTGGCACAAGCTACAGAAAACGTAGCAGCAGCTAAGTTTATTCAACAATACATTGATCTTTTTATTCTAAAGTATAGCCTTGAGAACCCAACTCTTTTCTCAGACTATACTTCATTAGTTCAGTACCAGACTGTTTCTAAAACGGTATCAATTACTAAGAGCCATTACAAAATTGTTTCTGGTGGAGCAAGAGTATCTCCTATGAAGAATTCGCATAGTTTTTTAACAGGATGTTTTCCAAACACTCAACAAATACCTAATGGTGGAGGGCTACTAGAGATTACAGGCTGGACTGCCACCTGCCATGACTGCATGGTTCCAGCCGACACTTCTGGCCATCTTACCTCCTATGCCTTAGCCGTCTATGATCCTGGGAACTATCTAGAGGTATTCATAAGCGCTTCTCCAGGTACAAACCCCTTTGCAGGAGGCGATACCGCTCAAAATATGTCTGTAGCAAATTTTGTAATGACCGGTGGGGGGTGTCAAACTACCATCTTAAGTGGAAATCATAGCAAGTTCATTGTTAGTAACGGTCCACGACAAGTCAATGGCTCTTGGGTGTCGTGGCAGGCTAGCGCATGCGATTATGTTGGAGCTGCTTCAGAAGTGGAGCTAGTAGGGTATGCTATTGGAATTCGTAGTGATTATTTAAATATTACTGGCACCGTATATCAACGTCAAAGCTCTCAGGAAGTACAGCATGGTAATCAGCAAGCCCAAGTTGCCGGTGGTCAAAAATTGATTGGGGGAGGAGTTGTTCTAGGAGCAGTAACCAATGGTGGAGACGGCAATTTAGTAAGACAGTCTTATCCGTTAAACTCTACCACATGGACCGAGTTTAATAAGGACTTGAACGGCAGTAATTCACCTTGTTTTGTTACAGCCTATGCAATAGGAGTCACGGTACAAATTAAGGGTTTAGAGGATTAAGCGAATAGAATGACCACATACCTGGGAGCCTGCCACTTTGAGGGTTGCAGGCTCTCAAGTGTATAATGAGCCGCTTTTACTTAATTTCACTTAACAAAACAACTACACGTTTCTGGGATACTAACTACCAAACAAACGGATTGCCTGTTGGTTTGGCCAGTGGTGTGCCTCCAACTAATACTTGTTGAGAACGAGGATTCGGAGAAGTCGCTTTGTAATCGATACACCTTCATTCACAGACTTTATTTTTATAGGTAGTTTAGATTAAAGTATTTAAAGCACTTAAGCATTTCGCCTTTCGATTTATTGCTTTTAGGCACTCTCCGTCACCCAACTAGTCCTCGTTTGTAAGCAAGAGTCGCCTTGTAATCGGCATTGTGGCCAAGAGCTTCCTAAACCACCGGTCGGACCACTTGGAGTGGTCCGACCGGTGATTGAGCCTCCCATGCCTGCGGTGTGCAGATGCGCAAGAATGACGGCAGCGAATTGATTTTATAGTCTTTAATGATCTTTAATCGAAGGGCAACCATGGCCCACTTTAAACTTAAAAGCTTGAATTTTGAACCAATGGCGATACTGCCCTGCCGCCAACGAGCCCTGGCTTATTTCGATTTATAATTGACGATCTTATCCCATAGAACCACCAAGTAACGAAACAAAGCTCTCGAACTATTCATAGCCCGGAGCTGTTGCGATCCTATGAGTTTTAAAACCAAGCCCCTGGTTATTGTAGGGAGTGCAAGAAGTGATAGCAACACCTTAAAACTGGTGAATGAGGTTTTTGCTCCGGGAGAAGCAAATATTATGGACTTGCAAAACTTCTTTTTTGAAGGCTATTCCTATAGTCAGCGCTACCCGGCCAATGATGAATTCAATCAACTGGCAAGGGCCGTGCACGAGTCACAAACTATTGTGTTTGCTACACCGGTGTATTGGTATGCCATGAGCGGAATAATGAAAACCTTCTTCGACAGACTCACGGATTTAACCGAAAGACACAAAGCCATGGGTAAACAACTGGCAGGTAAACATACATTTTTGCTTTCAGTAGGTGCCAGTCCGGAACTCCCTGAAGGCTTTGAAGTTCCTTTCAGGAATAGCTCCATATACTTTGATATGCTATATCAGGGTATGCTATATCGTGACACCTCTGCCAATAAGTTGCCGAAGAATTTTGAAGACCAAGTATACCGTTTTCGAAAGAAGGTTTTGAAGTTACTCCACTAACCCTTGCTTATAACGAAGGTTCGGAGGAGTCGATTGGTACTCGGCATCCTCACTTACAATCATCAAACGGATCGCCACGTCTTAAAGAATTTATTTTATTCCATGTCTGCCGACCTTTAGGCCGGCTCGCAATCACCAAATCCGGTTGGCTTGGCGAACTTTACTTACTGGTCTGACCACTAGTTCGTGCCATTGCCAACTCTTTATTTCTGATTAGCTCACTACTAGTATATTCTCTGCCAGTGATTCGGAGACTCCCGCCTGCGCGGGAATGACAATCCAAAACACTGATTTCCTATCAACTGATGTCCGCCCCCCTTAATCCCGAAATGGGTGCTAAAAAATGGGGTTTCAGGCCCTGATCTCTGATCACCGATTAACTGATCACCACCGCAGAAACATTACATGTTCCTACGATACTGCCCACCTACCTCAAACAAGGCACTGGTGATTTGACCCAGTGAGCAATACTTACAAGCCTCCATTAGTTCTTCAAACATATTTTGGTTTTGAATAGCGGCTTTCTGTACCCTGTCAATCATTTCTTTGGCCTTTTGAGCATTGCCCTTATGCAGATTGCCCAACATGCTGATCTGGTACTCCTTCTCCTCCGTAGTAGCTCTAATTACCTCTTTGGGCTGAACCGTTGGAGAGCCCTTAGAACTCAGGAAGGTATTCACACCAATAATTGGGAATTCTCCGGTATGCTTGAGCGTCTCGTAGTAAAGCGACTCTTCCTGAATCTTGCTGCGCTGATACATGGTTTCCATGGCTCCTAACACACCCCCTCTTTCGGTGATTCGATCGAATTCGGCTAAAACAGCCTCCTCTACTAGGTCCGTTAGCTCTTCTATAATGAACGAGCCCTGCATAGGGTTCTCATTTTTAGCCAGCCCCAGTTCTTTGTTAATGATGAGCTGAATGGCCATGGCTCTTCTTACCGACTCTTCTGTTGGAGTTGTAATAGCTTCATCGTAGGCATTGGTATGAAGAGAGTTACAGTTATCGTAAATAGCATACAAGGCCTGTAACGTGGTTCTTATATCGTTGAAGTCAATTTCCTGCGCGTGCAACGATCGCCCTGAAGTCTGGATATGGTATTTGAGCATTTGGGCCCGTGAGTTGGCTCCATACTTATTTTTCAAAGCTTTCGCCCAAATTCTTCTGGCCACACGGCCAATCACCGCATACTCCGGATCTATACCATTGGAAAAGAAGAATGAAAGGTTTGGTCCAAAGGCGTTAATATCCATGCCCCGGCTTAGGTAGTACTCTACGTAGGTAAAGCCATTGGCCAATGTAAAAGCCAACTGGGTAATTGGATTAGCTCCTGCTTCGGCAATATGATAGCCCGAAATAGAAACGGAGTAGAAGTTTCTAACTAAGTGTTCGATAAAGTACTCCTGAACATCGCCCATTAGTCTAAGGGCAAACTCAGTAGAGAAAATACATGTGTTTTGCGCCTGATCTTCTTTCAGAATATCGGCCTGCACTGTTCCGCGTACTACAGAAAGGGTTTTAGCCTTTATCTGGTTATATACATCGGCCGGTAATACCTGATCGCCCGTTACCCCAAGCAACATAAGCCCGAGCCCATCATTACCTTCGGGCAGTTCACCCTGATATTGCGGTCTAGCTACTCCTTTTTCTTTATAAATGGCTTCAATCTTGGCATTTACTTCATCTTCCAGACCATTCTCCTTGATGTAGATTTCGCACTGCTGGTCAATGGCTGCATTCATAAAGAAGCCTAAGAGCATTGGAGCCGGACCATTGATGGTCATTGAAACCGATGTGGTCGGATCGCACAAATTGAAGCCTGAATAGAGCTTTTTAGCGTCATCCAAGCAGCAAATACTTACCCCTGAGTTACCAATTTTTCCATAAATATCCGGCCTGTAGTCGGGGTCGTTACCATAAAGTGTCACGGAATCGAATGCCGTGGAAAGCCTTGCGGCCGGCATGCCCAAGCTTACATAATGAAAGCGTCTGTTGGTTCTTTCCGGGCCACCTTCTCCCGCGAACATACGGGTAGGATCTTCGCCTTCTCTTTTGAAAGGGTAGATTCCCGCGGTGTATGGAAACTCTCCCGGCACATTTTCCTGCAAAGACCAGCGAATTACATCGCCCCAGCTTCTGAATTTAGGCAGTGATACTTTCGGTATTTGAGTATGCGATAACGATTCGGTATGGGTCTTAATTTTAATTTCCTTGTCACGAACCTTGAAGGAATAAACAGGGTCCGAATATTTTCTTTTCTTTTCTTCCCACTGCTCAATGAGTTGCCAGTTGTAAGGATCGAGGTCCATTTTGACTTGCTCAAAAGATTCTTGTAGGCCTTTAATCAGCCTATCGCGGTCTGCAATGGTAGAGTCTTTTAGGGTATCGATAGACCTCTGGAGTCCATATAGTTTGTCTGCTACCTCGGCCTGTGTTAGTGCTGTGGCATCGTATGCCCGGTTTGTTTCGGCAATTTCAGAAAGGTATCGGGTTCGGTTAGGCGGAATCACGTAGACCTTCTCCGACATTTCATTGGTAATCTCAAAAGTAGACTTTAGATCGGCCTGTGTTTTCTCCACAATCTTATCCATAATGGACTTGTAGAGCGAATTCATGCCCGGATCGTTAAATTGGGACGCAATGGTGCCAAACACCGGCATATCATCAATTTTGGCGTTCCAAAGCCCGTGATTACGCTGGTACTGTTTTTTTACATCGCGCAAGGCATCGAGAGCACCACGTTTGTCGAATTTGTTGAGGGCAATTATGTCGGCAAAGTCGAGCATATCTATTTTCTCCAACTGAGTTGCTGCTCCATACTCCGGTGTCATTACGTAAAGAGAAACATCGGAGTGATCGAGAATTTCCGTATCGCTCTGACCTATGCCTGAGGTCTCTAAAATAATGAGATCATATTCCGCGGCCTTCAGCACCTGAACCGCCTCGCGCACATGCTTGGACAAGGCCAGGTTGGACTGACGCGTAGCCAGCGAGCGCATATATACCCGCGGGTTGTTAATGGAGTTCATGCGAATTCGGTCGCCCAACAGGGCTCCACCCGTTTTTCGCTTGGAAGGGTCTACCGAGATAATACCAATGCGCTTTTCCTTAAAGTCGATCAAAAACCTTCTTACCAATTCATCGACCAACGATGATTTTCCGGCTCCTCCGGTTCCGGTTATTCCGAGCACCGGTGTCTTTACCGCCTCTGCCAGTTGGTGAACTTTATCCAGTTCAGATTTAGATTCTTCCGGGTAGTTTTCTGCAGCCGATATAACTCTGGCTATAGATTTTACATCCTTTTCTTTTAAGTGATTTACCTCTCCGTTTAAGTTTTGTCCGGTAGGAAAATCGCACTGCTTCACCATGTCATTTATCATTCCCTGCAGTCCCATGGCGCGGCCATCGTCCGGTGAATAAATGCGCGTAATGCCATAGTCCATTAGCTCTTTTATTTCTTCCGGAAGAATTACTCCTCCACCTCCTCCAAAGATTCTAATGTGTCCGGCACCCTTCTCCTTGAGTAAGTCATACATATACTTGAAGTACTCGTTATGTCCCCCCTGGTAAGACGTCATGGCTATGGCTTGGGCATCTTCTTGAATTGCCGTGTTCACCACTTCCTCCACGCTACGGTCGTGTCCGAGGTGAATTACCTCGCAACCGGTGGCCTGAATAATTCTGCGCATAATATTAATGGCCGCATCGTGACCATCGAACAATGAGGCGGCAGTAACAATTCTAATCTTATTCTTGGGTTTATAAGGAGCTACTTCTTGCATATATCATCCATTTCTAGAAGGGCAAATTTAGCCAAAATGAGACTTTTTCCTAACACTTGTTAGGATAGCTTTTTACACCGCTCATTAAAACGGTTAAAACCATTGGCAGGCTTTAATCTCTCTTACTTTAACTTTTGCAGAGCCCATTGGTTTTCGGGCAAATGAATAGATTCTACTATGTTTTGCTTTTCGAATTCTGTGAGTCGCCAGCTCAGCGATGCCCTGTTGAGGGTTTGATAGGTATATTGAAACTCTACCCTTTTGAGATGATCTCCAAAAATCTCTTTGGTGAGTTCATACCACTGGTCGTTCTTTATGGTCTGCACCTTATCCCAACTCTTGTAAACCGACTGTATTGGGGAGAAGAACCGCTCCATTACGTTTTGTGGTTCGGGCGCGGTAAGCTCGTCTTCTTTGCTGGAATCGCGAATGGTAATGAACACCACCTCGCTGGTATTTTCCATAATCCACTCTTTGAACACATTGAGAAAAATAAGTCCGTCTACAATCCCATAATTATCAGAAATACCGGCATCGGCAATTTGAATAGGCGGTTCGGTGGGCAAGGTTATGGTGGGCACCACATAGGGAAAAGTAGCACTCATTCGAAGGGCTGTAAGAAACCGCAAACTATCGGGCTGATGTTCCCTAAGCAGCGACCTGAAATCTACGCCTTGTACAATGGTATTTTCCTCATCGCGGTAGTTCAAAAAGCTTACCGGATGTGGCGAAATATAGAGTTTACGACCATCATTGGTAATAAGCGGGCTCACCAAAAGTGCAGGAATCTCTCCCCTGTATTCGGGTGAACGATAATCGGCCAGAGGCCTGTCTAGTGCCCCATTGAGGTTCTTGGCCAGGTTCTGTTCAAACGTATGGCCTCGTTCTACTTTGTATCGCTGCCCGGCATATTCGAACGATTTTACTTTCAGGAAAATATCGTTGATGAGCAGCTTGAAAATTAAAGGATTTAAAATCTGGTTGCCTATCTCGTGTCGATGGATGCTATTCCGAGGATCGTTGCCCAACCAGAAAAGCTCGCGATAAAAGGCAGCGCCAATTAACCCTCCGGAAGCTCCTGTAATGAGAAACGTTTCGTTCATCAACTGCCCTTGCTTTACGGAATCTATATGTTGCAACACATTGGTGGTCCATAATGCAGAACGTTGCCCTCCTCCACTAACAGCAATCAGGTGCATTTTGGGCTTCTCTTGCCCTGTTTTGGCTTTCCAGTTATTGAGCATGTCCAGCCAATAGGCCTTGGAGGCTTCAATATCGTCTTTGCCGGAAATCTCATGGATTTCGTCCAGGTTGTAGGGAGTTTTTCCAACGGTATAGTCTATTCCATAGGCCGGATAACGATAGCCCCAGTTAAACTCACTAAAGAGCAGGTTAAAAATAATAAGCAAGCCAATGGCTGCCGTAACTACCCAGGACCGCAACCAGTAGCTCAGGGCTCCTGTAGCCATAATAATTACCGTGAGCAACAGCACACTGGAGGCCGCTGCCGGAATTTGAAATGCCCTAGACTCCTGAAAAAGACCCAGACCAAAAACCGTGACAATTAGAAAACTCTCTGCAATAATGGCGTTGCGCTGGTTTTGCTTAAAAATGCCAAGAATAGCCACCCGGTCGTAGTACTTTTCGAAACGCTTGGTGGAAAAAAATCCGAGCCTAATAGACACGTAATAGTCGCAACGCACATTGCCCCTGCGCAGCCTTTGCAACTGCCGAAAGGCATTGCGCTTCTGGCTGATGCCGGCCTTAATTTGCTTGCGGGCCTTTTTGCGCATTACGGCCCGAATATCGCGGTTAGTAAGTGTAAAGTAGCTAAAGAGCAACACCAGCATAATTACGAACCCTGTAAATAAACCAAGCAATGAGTTGGCTATTTCACCGGTGCTGTACAGACCGTAATCGCGCTGAAACTGAATAATTTTTACCACATAGAAGGTCATGAAACTGAGTGGTAAAATAGAGTTGTTCAGGCAAAAGTGAGTAAAGGGCCTTGGCAGGGTGCCAAGAAAAGGAAAACGGAATCCGTCAAGAATGTAAGAAGTGATGTTAAAAGCCATGGAAAACCCGGCCAGGCTGAGCCCCATAATAAAAAAGCCCCAAAACCCTACCGAATCGAGGTATATTGGATCGAGAAACAAATAGGGAATGCCCAAATTTTTACCGAAACCACCGGCCACAGTAGAAAACAAGAAAAACCAGTAGAGCAATAAAAACTGATTGTGCTTTATGTGCACCACCAGGAGTTTGATAGGAAAGCTGTGAAAAATAGCGTTTAATGCTTTCAATCCTTTTGTTTTTTGGAGCCCTTGTACAACTCGTACTTCAGTAATCTACATTCAATTTTTGCATTGTAAAAGGGAATTCTTACAGAGGTTCTCAAACCAATGCTTTTAGCCAGGTTCATGTTTCCTGTAAATATAAAACCGGTATAGCCCTGACACCTCTGCTTGAAGAAATCACCGATTTGCCTGTATACCTCCAGTAGCTTCTCTTCTTCTCCCAGTCGTTCACCGTACTCAGGGTTAATCATAATTACTCCCGGCTCTTCCGGCATTTGTGTCTCTCGAAAATCACAAAGCTGAAAATCGATCAGTTCTTCAACACCGGCCGTTTTGGCATTCGCCCGCGCAGCTTTAATGGCATCGCGGTTCATGTCTGAGGCCACAATTTTAAGCCCGGTAGCCGGTGCCTTCATTTGCAATTTGGCTAAGCGCTGATAGCCTTGCCACGACTCTTCATCATAGCCCTTTATGTGCATGAAACCAAAGTTTTCTCTTTCCAGCCCGGGGGCTTTATTGATAGCGAGCAGAGCGGCTTCTATGGCTAAAGTACCACTACCACACATAGGGTTTACGAAGGGTGTCTGAGCATCCCACTCACTGGCCCTTATGGTCGAAGCGGCTAAAGATTCAATCATTGGAGCTTTAAAGGGCAGTTTTCTGTAACCGTGTTTGGCTATGGTTTCACCGGAGGTATCGAAGTAAATCCTTACTTTATCTTCTTTCCAGTAAATGTGAATAACCGTTCGGTCTTTGTTGGGGCCCGAATCCGGGCGTTTGCCGGTTTTTTCTACCATGCGGTCTACAATGGCATCTTTCACCCTCACGTTGGCAAACCTATCGTCTCTAATGGTATCGTTTTTAACATAAGAGGTAATGCTAAAATAGCCATCTGCATGCAAATACTTTTCCCACGGAATAGCTCGCACTCTACTGTATAAATCGTTGGCATTTTTGGCAGGGAAACGCTGTATCTGATAAAGCACACGGCTTCCTGTTCGCAACCACATATTCAGTCGCAGGCAATCGTCCATATAACCCACGGTTTCTACTTCAGAAATATTGGTGGAAACTACCTCAAACCCCAACGCTTCAATTTCGCTGGCCAGCCAGGGGCTTTGCTCAGGAAAACAGGTAACTACTATGGCCGATTTGTAAGGAAAAACTGCGCTACTCATTGGGACGAAATACGGAAGAATTGATGGATTTAAAAAACCAACTATGCCCATGCCTTATCCTTATGTCGTTGGAATAGGAAGCCTTCAGTCGTAGTTAAGCATTGTGTCTCCCTGTCGTCATAAACAGTACCTCCATAGCTTAATCAGCCTAAGTCAGGGTAAGAAAACCAAGGCAGGCAGTACATATTTTCCTACTTCTCATTTTGAACTTGCCCAAAGAACAGCCAAGGCCTCAAACTCATAATGAAAAGTTTATATAAAGCGTCTGAAAACAACTCTGTTGCCATAAAAAAGAATTGCGAGCCCTCTCCTTTTCAGGCTGGCTTTAGGGCTGGCTTCGGTCTTTATTTCTTCACCCAATGGTAATGGAAAGACCGGTTCAATTGAAAATGATCAAATTCACTCGAAAGTGACAATCCAAATTTCTTTTTCATTCTTACCCTCTTAACTTCGCGTTCCAATTAAAAGACATCAAATGAAAACCTGGTTTACCTGCAAAGTCAAATATCAAAAAGAGGACGAGCACGGCCGATTGAAAAATGTAACTGAGGCCTACCTGGCCGATGCCCTTTCGTTTACTGAAGCTGAAGCCCGAATTTATGAAGAGATGGGACAGCGGGTAATGGGCGAGTTTGCCGTAACCAGTATTGCTAAGAGTAAAATAGTAGATGTTTTTGAGTATAAAGATGCCGATCAATTTTACCAGGCCAAGGTATCTTATATGGTGGCCGATGCAGACAGTGGCAAGGAGAAGAAAGTAACTAATATAATGCTGGTTACAGCTCACGATGTAAAGATGGCCTATGAGCGCATTCATGAAAGCCTGAACAACATGTTGGTCACCTTTGTAGTACCGGAGGTTAAAGAATCTCCGATTCTTGAGGTTTTTCATCACTACAAAGACGAAGAAAAGCTTCCTGAAGGTAACTTCAGACCTGTAGCCGAAGTAGAAGCCGAGAGCGTTCATGCCCAAGAAGAAGACGAAGATGAACAAAACATTTAACTCCATAGACCTTTCCATATTCGATTGCCTGAGTGCCAAGCTCAAAGGACAGGGCATTGAAATGGTTGCCCATAGCGGTTATTTGAGCAAAAATGGCATTTCACTCGACTATGCTTTTGACCCTTCGGCACAAACCCTAAGTATACAAAACCTAAAAGTGGGCTTCCCTGCCTCTATGATTGGCATGAATGAGGAGAAAACCATGGGAATATTGGAAAAAGCCATTGAGGAATGTAGGGGTTAGTTAATTTTATAGGTCGTGTACCACAAGGTACCCGCCAATTTTAACCAGACCCTTTTTCAGTGACCTCAAAGCATTCGGGCGAATTATCAGAAATATGGTCCAGACAGTGGAAAGAAAAGCTGTTTGAACCGGTAGACAATGCCTTTCTTCTGTTGTTTAGGGTACTGTTTGGTGGCATCATGTTTTGGGAGGTAACGCGTTACTTCCGCTACGGGTGGATCTACAGGTATTGGATTGAGCCGTACTTTAACTTTAGCTATGCACCCTTTAACTTCAAGCCACTACCGGAAGATTACATGTTTATTCTATGGCTCATTCTGGGGCTTTTAGCTCTTTTTATTGCCATCGGTTTTCTCTATCGCGTTTCGGCCGGTTTGTTTTTCCTTCTCTTTACTTATACCTATCTGCTGGAGCAAGCCCGCTATCTGAATCATTTCTATTTGGTGGTACTTATAAGCTTTCTGCTCATTTTTCTGCCTGCGCACAAAGGATTCTCCGTTGACAGCCTGATTTGGAAAAAACTGCGCAACAGAACGGCTCCACTGTGGACACTCTGGCTCTTAAGGTTCATTATAGCAGTGCCGTATTTCTTTGGAGGCGTTGCCAAACTCAATCCAGACTGGCTGCAGGGCTATCCACTAGCCATGTGGCTTGACCCTGATTTCCCCATCTTAGGCACCTATTTCGAAGAACAATGGATGGTTCTGTTCATTTCATATAGTGGCTTGCTGCTAGACCTGCTCATTGTGCCCTTTTTACTTTGGAAAAAGTCGCGATGGCCGGCATTTATACTCATTACTGCCTTCCACCTAATGAACTCTCAACTCTTTAGCATAGGCATATTTCCGTGGTTTATGATTGGTGCCACTACTATATTCTTTGCTCCTGACTGGCCTAGAAAGCTTTTCGTGCGCTTAAAGCTAGCTCGTCCGGCTGCAGTTGAAACCGACCATGTAATGCCGGGTGTTCGCAAAAGAAAGCTCGTTCTCTGGGCATTGGCCGTTTTTGTGACCTTACAGCTAGTTCTTCCATTCAGGCATTGGTTTATTCCCGGTAATGTGCACTGGACCGAAGGAGGACATCGATATGCCTGGCATATGAAGCTTAGAAGTAAATCGGGCGAAACCAATTTTATCTTGGAAAACAAGGCCAATGGGGAGCGCATACTGGTTGACCTGAGAGGCTACCTGAAAGAATGGCAAATTGATGATATGGAAGGCAAACCTTATATGATTTGGGAGTTTGCCCAGTTTCTGAAGCAAGAATACGCACTGATGGATATGGATGTAATGGTTTTTGCGCAGGCCACTGCATCGCTCAACGGCAGAAAGCCACAACTCATTATTGACCCTACGGTAGATCTGGCCAACGTAAAACGTCCGTGGTGGGGATGGGCCTGGTGGTACTTACCCCTGGAAGAGCCACTTAGAAAGAAGTGGTGAGGTGAGTCTGAAAGCAACTTACCGACAGAATTAAGGCTAAAATTATAGTTTTAAAATATTGAACTGTGGAATATGGCTTATCTTTTTAGCAAATCAACCGATTGACATTTAGCGACTTAAGGAAATACTCCTATTCCCCTCCAAACTTAGTGCCCACCGGAGGTCTATAAGGCTGAAAAGGAATCTTTAGTAGATTACCCATTTCATCATTCTCTTTCGGGTCCATATGGGTATCGATGCCGTACTTCAATTCCCGGGTATCATCTACCTGAGCAAAAGTGCCGAAAATGCGATCCCAGAAAGAGAAGATGTTCCCGTAATTGGTGTCGGTTAAGGGCTGAGTATAATGGTGATGCACCTTATGCATGAGTGGAGTCACAAAAACCCAAGATAAAGCCCTATCCACCGATCTCGGCATGTTGATATTGGCGTGAGTAAGGTGCGCAAACAGCACCGACATACTCTGGTAGAACATGATGATCCACATAGGTGCCCCCACAATAATGGCGGCCAAAATAGTGAACCCTATTCTGAACACGGTTTCTCCGGGATGATGACGCAGCCCTGTAGTTACATCTACCGTAGTGTCGGTATGGTGAACCAAATGAAATTTCCACATCCATTTAACCTTGTGTTCTGTCCAATGCACAAGGTAAGCCCCTATTAAATCGAGAAGAAGTACACCAACTACCAGTTGAGCCCAAAGAGGAAGGTCTATAATATACAATAATCCAAAATGGTTGGCAGCCACCGTATCTGAAGCATACAATAGTGCTCCTGCCAAACCAAACCCAATAATCATAGTGGTGAGGGTAAAGAAAAGGTTAATTCCGGCATGACGAATCTTCTTGTATTGAAAGCGAAAAAGGGGCAGCGTTCCTTCCAGTATCCAAAAGACCACTATACCACCAATTAAGATCCCCGCCCGAAATTCGGTGGGTATATCAGCAAAGAAGTTTACCAGATTTTCCATTCATCAGATTTTCATCTGGCCAATTTAAAAAAATTGTCGGTTGCACTTGTTTCGAATCACTCATCCACTATTTTTGCCGCTATCTATAATCAGTCTAAATAAAATTAAGTGAGAAAGTTTAAGAACTTCTGCCGCAACTACCACCGAGACATTGCCTATTTTTTTGTAGGGCTTATTCTAGCCTTTTCTATTTCAGGAATAGCACTGAACCACAGGAGAACCTTTAACTCGCGTCAATACACCCTCAGTTCGGAACCTCTTACGCTAAACCTGCCAGACACTGAAGAATACAACGATGAGTTAGTGAAATCACTAATTCCGCAGACGGGTGTCGGCAACGAATACCGCAACTTTAGAATACAAAACGGTAACCTAAGAATCTACTTTCAAGATGCTATGGCAGAGGTAAGTCTGGAAAACGGAGAAGGTACTCTGGACTTTTTTGGCCGAAGATATGGACTGGCCGAAATGGCCGACTTGCACCAAACCACCAACTCGGCCTGGATATGGTATTCCGATATTTTTGGTGGCGCCATGATCATCATTGCGCTAACGGGTATGTTCATTGCCAGTGGTAAGTATAGCTTTAAGAAAAGAGGTTGGTGGCTGGCCCTTGCCGGAGTGGCTTTCCCTTTGGTTTTCCTCTTTTGGCTGGCTTGAAAAATTTGATTTCAAACAAGTTTAATCGACTTCAAATTCTGATTTAACCAGTACTCCATCAATTCTTTGATTCATTTTCAAAACAGAGGGAGGTAGAAATCATTTCCCAATAATCACTTTTTAGTTAGCTTGGTAAAATGAAACGATTCATTCTTACCTCTATACTACTGGGGCTTCTATCGGTTGGTGTATATGGCCAAAAGCACTACGAAAGGTTAGCCACCATTGATGTGCAACATTATCATTTTGAACTACAACTAACAGATGTAAATGACCAAATTACAGGCATTGCTCACGTAACTGTTCACTTCTTAAAAGACAGCCCGGACTTTCACTTTGACCTGGTGAACGAAAACAACGGAAAAGGAATGAAGGTAAATGTGGTAATGGCCAATAGCAAACGCATTGATTTTAGCCACAAAAACAACCAACTTACTCTTAACTATCCGGCAAAATCGGGAGAAAGGGTCACCTTTCTCATAGCCTATGAAGGAGTTCCTGCTAACGGTCTGATTATTTCTAAAAACAAGTATGGCGACCGCACCTTTTTTGGTGACAACTGGCCTGATCGCGGAAAGCACTGGCTGCCCATTGTGGATCACCCTTCTGACAAAGCTACGGTGGAGTGGATTGTGACAGCCCCTGCACATTATCAGGTTATTGGCAACGGAAAACTGGTTGAGCGATCGAACATCGATGACAAGTTAACCCTTACTCACTGGAGATCGGAAGTGGCCATTCCTACTAAAGTAATGGTTATTGGAGCTGCCCGGTTTGCGATTCAAAATACCGGAGATATTTATGGCATTCCAATTTCTGCCTGGGTGTATCCGCAAGATCGGGAAAAAGGCTTTCATGACTATGCCCTTGCCCTACCCATCACCGATTGGTTCATTAACCATGTTGGCCCCTACCCCTTTTCCAAACTGGCCAACGTACAATCTAAAACACAGTTTGGCGGAATGGAGAATGCCTCCAATATCTTCTATTCCGAAAACTCTGTAAATGGGCAGCGCACCTCTGAAGGATTAATTGCTCATGAAATAGCCCACCAATGGTTCGGCAACTCAGCCTCTGAAGCCAACTGGCATCATGTATGGCTGAGCGAAGGCTTTGCTACCTACTTTACTAACCTGTACATGGAGCAGAAATATGGACGCGACAATTTTGTGCAGCGTGTAAAAGAGCAGCGCCAGCAAATCATTGATTATAGCAAACAAAACCGAGTGCCCGTTGTAAACAAAGCCATAGAAGATTATATGCAACTGCTCAATACCAACTCTTATCAAAAAGGCGGCTGGGTATTGCACATGCTCAGAAAAGAAGTGGGCGATGAACTGTTTTGGCAAGCCATCCGCACCTATTATGCCAGGTACAAACTAGCCAACGCCTATACCGAAGACCTCAGAAAGGTATTCGAAGAAGTCAGTGGACTGGACTTGGCGCAATTCTTTAAGCAGTGGATAATGCAGGCCGGACAACCGAAGATAGAAGCCACATGGGCCTACAAAAACGGAAAGTTGGAAATGGAAATCAACCAGCGCCAACAGGGAGAGTTTTTATTTGATCTGGAAGTGAAAATCACCTACCCCAACGGACGGTCGGAGCTCCGCAAAATTCCGGTACACCAAAAACAGATGGTATGGTCTCCCGAACTGAGTACCCGACCTTCAAAGATTGAGTTAGACCCTAATAGCTGGCTACTTTTTGAAGGCCAACTGACCGAAAATTAGATTATCTGATAGCACCTGGCCAGAAGACCCTGAAGCACTTACAATGATCAGTAGTTGCTTCAGGTGGCCTTTAATACAGTCTAATTCCAAAAAAGCAGAAGGATAAAATACCTGAAACTACTCAGGCAATGGCAATAATACGCTCCATCTTACCTGCGAAAGCAATGGAATGATTAACTTCCTTTCCCATTAGCTCTTTACCTATGGGCGATACGGGGGAAATCACAAAGACATCTTTACCCCCTACGGTTATTTTTCCCAACGAAACGGCAATGTAGAAAAGCACCGTTGATGTACGGACCAACGAGCCCTGGATAATTTTGGAAGCACTATGCTCTATGTTGAGGCTTTCCAGCACTTTACGCATCTGCCGCGCATCGTCCAATTGTTCACTTACCTTCTCCTGCTCCAACCCAACCATTTCGCGAGAAGTCTCATACTTATCGCCCATTGAGCTTTTCGTATCTGAGGCTGCAGACTCGCTCAGGCTTCTGAGCTCGGCCTCCAAGGTATTGATGCGTGCACCGACTTTCTCCGAACACATTCGGAAAACGTCCCTTTTCAACTCCAACATGGTGCAAAGAAATGAAATAGTTTTGAGATTTTTTATAAGCCTTACTGCAGCCCAATTAAAGTTTTTACTAAGCCGGCCTGAGCCTCAAATAAACGCCTAGACATCTGCATAAAGACTCCCAGAACTTAGCGATACTTTTCCATATCCGCTTGCCATTATAGCCTCATATTTTAAGAACACTCCCTTCCAAAGGAATCTAATTTAGACTAGTCCACAACCTAAAATAACCTGAGTTCGATGTAAG
>NZ_DBHC01000013.1:0-30058 GCF_002296035.1 Roseivirga sp. UBA838 | reverse complement strand
GTCCCCCTTAGGACGTCATTGCGGAATTTTCCTCTGAAAACTTCACATACGCAAAGGAAAACATCCACAATCTCATTTAGGCTCTATTGAGATACCGGATAAAACAGGCCTTTTGAGAGTTTAAGGCCTGTTTTTCCGGCATGACGTTCTTTTCTTACATCGAACTCAGGTTAAAATAATTAACTCATGGTATGACAAAAGCACTGCTTTAAAGTATTGAACAGCCTGGTTCAGTTACTCACAGCGGGGCTGAAAACCTGAAACACATGGCTTCTGTGAAAACAGTGATATGAGCCGTCAAGAACGGTTATTGTACTCATTTATACAGTTCCACCTTCTTACCAGCAGCGCACCTTGTCTGGCAGTAATTCAAATGCGCAAAGAAGGGGCTCAGGCAAAACACTTTCTTTCAGCCTGTACACCATCCTGTCAGCCATTTGGATATACCCATTTATTGCTTGTTCTTACTCAAAAAAGATTGTTCTTCGTTCAGGAGCTGCTCCAGTCTTTTTCAAAAGGTGATTGGCCATCTTTATGCAGTAAGGTATGGTTGACCTGCCTTCTGTAAATGCATTTTTAGTATATTGAAACACCTAGTGTAATGCCTATGCTATACGAACTCATTTACAGAAGTACGGCCAGTTCCGGACTTAGCGAAAAAGATTTTAATGACATACTTTCAACTGCCAGAAGCTTTAACGAAGCCAACCATATTACAGGCTGTTTGCTCTTTCATGGTGGGCAGTTTTTACAAATACTGGAAGGAGAATTCCAGGTTTTACTCGATTTATTCGATCGGATAAAACATGACCCGCGCCACTACGATGTATTGCTACTGCATATGAAGGAAAGTGAGTACCGCATTTACCCCAACTGGACGATGGCCTTTAAAACACTGGACGATAAAAACCTGAAAGATCACTCCGGAGTAACCGAGTTTACCGAAATTGACTCTGAAAAGAAAGAAAGCACAATAGCCAAGAGCCTCTTTACAGCATTGAGTAGCCAAATAGTAAAAGACTAAAACCGTGCGGCCATCAGCAGACTTAAATCTTTGTATGGCAAGTTAAATCGCTTGGCAATTTCCAGATGTGTTGTACAGCCTTTGTAGGCATAAATACCCTGGCTAAACCAACTGTACGCATACATCATATCATCAATTCCACCTGTTTCGGCCAGTTTAAGCAGCACGGGAGTAAGTATGTTGCTGAGGGCTGTAGTGGCTGTTCTTGCAGCTCTGGAAGCAATATTCGGCACACAATAGTGAATCACATCAAACTTTCTGAATACCGGTTCATCGTGCGTGGTAATCTCAGAAGTTTCTATACAGCCGCCCTGATCTATGGAAACATCAATTATAACCGAACCGGGTTTCATACTAGCTACCATTTCTTCAGTTACTACGCATCGGGCTCTGCCTTTTTCGGCTCTAAGCGCTCCTATCACTACATCGGCCGAGAGTAGAGACTGACTCAGCGTGACACTATCTATTACCGCAGTAAAAGCCTGATTACCCAGCTTGTGCTTTATTCTTCTGAGCTTGTAAATTTCGTTGTCGAAAATACGCACTTCTGCCCCCAATCCTAAGGCAGCTCTGGAGGCATATTCTGCCACAGTACCTGCTCCTAAAATAATTACGCGTGTGGGCGGCACTCCTGTTATACCTCCCAGAATGATTCCTTTTCCGCCATTGGCTGTGCTCAGATACTCTACCGCTATGGGTATGGCCAAACTGCCGGCCAGTTCGCTCATTGCATTCACTATAGGCAAGCCTCCGGCTTTGTCTTGAAGCAACTCAAAACCCAGTGCACTGATCTTCTTTTTATTAAGCGCTTCGTAATAGGCAGCCGAGGTATTGGCTAGCTGCATGGCCGAAAATACCGTAGCCCCTGACTTCATCAGATCAATTTCTTCACTGGTTGGTGGTTCTACCTTCACAATAAGGTTTGCTTCAAAAGCCTCTTTCTTAGAGTACACAATATTGGCCCCGTTTTCAGCATACTCTGCATCTGAAAAATGAGCATGTTCGCCCGCTCCTTGCTCCACCTGCACCTCATGGCCATTAGCTACCAGTATACCCACTGCGGCTGGAGTAAGACTTACCCGGTTTTCTTGAAAAGACACCTCTTTGGGCACAGAAATGAGCATGTTTTTAGCCCCGGATTTTACCTTGAGCAATTGCTCCTGAGGATATAAACTACCCTCTTTAGCCAATTGAGCAAACCCTGTTTTTTCCTTACCTGCCATTATGCGTTAAAGTAAATTCTCGTTGTTCGTTACCTAAGTCTTCAATACGTATAGCCAAATGCCTTTCGGGCAACAAGTTACCTATTTTCTGTGGCCATTCGATCAAACATAAATTGCCGGAATCGAAGTATTCTTCTACCCCAATGGCCAAAGCCTCTTCAGGATGTTCCAGGCGATAAAAATCGAAGTGGTAAATCGAATCTCCTGATAATGTCAGGTATTCGTTGACGATAGAAAATGTTGGGCTTTGCACCGTATCTATTACTCCTAGTACCTGACCGATAGCCTTGGAAAGTGTTGTTTTCCCGGCTCCCATTTCTCCATTCAATACCCAAATCTTTTCACCTCCGGCCCATTCAACCATCTTGGAGGCCAATTCAGGGAGGTCTCCCACACTGTTTGCCTTTAGCTTCATTCTCCTGCTTTAAGCCCTCTTCGAAATTAATGAAATAAAAGGAATTATCATTTCTTCTAGCGATACGCCACCATGCTGAAAAGTATCTCTGTAATACTTAACGTAGTGATTGTAATTGTTCGGGTAGGCAAAGAAAGTATCGTCTGTAGCAAACACATACGAGGTAGACACATTGGGTTTTGGCAAATGGAGCTCTTCTGGTTTTCGTACCTCAAAAATTCCGTCAGTACCATGGTAGCCCAAATTCTTACCCTGCTTATAGCGAAGATTAGTATTCACATTTCTGTCGCCAGCAATTTTAAAAGGGCGTTTCACTCTGTAGGTGCCATGGTCTGTAGTAATCATTACCCGCAAACCCTTATCTGCAATGAGCCGCAGCAAATCGAACAAAGGAGAGTGCAAAAACCACGACTTGGTCAGCGACCTGTAGGCCGCTTCATCGGCCGCCAATTCCTTAATCATTCGAATGTCTGTTCTAGCATGCGACAACATGTCTACAAAGTTGTAGACCACTACATTGAGCTGGTTGTTAAGCAGGTTATTGAAGTTATCGTTGAGTTGCTTACCCTGATTAGCATGGATTATTTTGTGATAGCTCGTTTTAACATTCAGTCGATGCTTCTTAAGGTTCTCCTTTAAAAATGCCTCCTCATTGTTGTTCTTGCCTTCTTCGCTGTCATCGTCATGTACCCACAATTGCGGATACTTCCGGCTCATGGCCAGGGGCAGTTCACCGGAAAAGATAGCATTTCGGGCATAGGCTGTTGTTGTTGGCAATATAGAATAGTAGGCTGTTTCTTCCATCAGGTTGAAATAGCCAAGAATATCGCGCTCAATAATTTTCCACTGGTCGAACCTCAGGTTATCGATAATAATGAGAAAGGCCGGAGAGTCGTTAAGGGCAGGAAACACCTTATTGGCAAGCAATTGGTGCGACATTAGCGGTCTATCGGCCTCCGGATTATTAAGCCATTCCGAATAGTTTTCGGCCACAAAACGGGCAAAATTAGCATTAGCCTCTACTTTCTGCATTTCCAGAACCTCCGCCATACTCTTGTTTTCCGTCCCCTCAATTTCCAGTTCCCAATACACCAGCTTTTTATAGATTTCGGCCCATTCGTGGTGGTCGATCCAGTCATTGACCTTCATGCTGATATTCCTAAAATCTTGCTGATAATGTAGGTTGGTTCGTTCGCTCACTAGTCTGCGATTGTCCAGCAGTTTCTTTACCGAAATAAGTATCTGATTGGGGTTAAGTGGCTTTATGAGGTAATCGGCAATTTTAGCACCAATGGCTTCTTCCATTATGTGTTCTTCCTCGTTTTTGGTAATCATAACCACAGGAAGAGCCGGACGGCTTCCTTTAATATAGCTCAGTGTTTCCAGGCCCGTCATACCCGGCATATTTTCATCTAAAAAAACGAGATCAAAGGGCTTTTGCTCCACCGCCTCAATGGCATCGGCACCACTGGTTACGGGTGTCACATCATAGCCTCTGTCTTTTAGAAAAAGGATATGCGGTTTCAGCAGATCGATCTCGTCATCAGCCCACAAAATGTTATATCTTTGCATGAATCAAAATTGAGAAGAAGCTCGAATTTAAGAGAATTAAAGCACAAAGTTTGAACAAGCGGAAGATAATCAATGACCCGGTCTACGGGTTCATCACCATCAGAAATGAGCTGATTTTCGATATTATAAACCACCCTAGTTTTCAACGCCTCAGACGCATTAAACAAATGGGGTTGGCAGAGTTGGTTTATCCCGGTGCTCACCACACTCGGTTTCACCATGCGCTGGGTGCTATGCACCTCATGTCTATAACCCTGGACAACCTGAGAAACAAAGGTGTAGAAATTTCAGAAAGTGAATATGAAGGTGCTCTTATTGCCATTTTGTTACACGATGTGGGCCATGGCCCCTTCTCTCATGCTCTGGAATTTAGCCTACTGGAAGATGTACCGCACGAACACCTGAGCCGCATAATTATTTCGCGGCTAAATCAGGAGTTTAATGGTGCACTCACAATGGCACTCGATATATTCAACGGCAGTTGTCACAAACCCTTTCTACACCAACTGGTTTCCAGCCAGTTAGACATAGACCGACTCGACTACCTAAAACGCGATAGCTTCTTTTCCGGAGTATCAGAGGGGACCATCGGGGCCGACCGCATCATTAAAATGCTCAACGTAAAAGACGGCCAACTGGTGGTAGAGGAAAAAGGAATTTACAGCATAGAAAACTTTTTGAGTGCCAGACGCCTTATGTACTGGCAGGTATACCTGCACAAAGCGGGTGTAAGTGCCGAAAAAATGCTGGTATCTATTATTAACAGAGCAAAAAAGCTAACCCGGAAGCAGCCGGAAACTCTATTTATGAGTGACAGCCTCAGGCTGTTTTTTGAACAGGAAATAGGTCTGGAACAATTTGCCGAGAACCCCAGGATACTGGAAGCCTTCTTAGACCTTGATGATTATGATCTCTGGGGAGCCATTAAAATTTGGGCTAAACATAAAGACCCAATACTCTCCAAACTGTGCCAAATGTTACTGAACAGGGAACTCTTTAAAATACATTTTAGCCAGGAACCTACCAGCAGGGAAGAAAAAGAAGCGTTTCAGACTAAAATTGCCGAGGCTTACGGCATAAAACCCAAAGATGTAAAGTACTTCTTTTCAACAGGCCAGGTAACCAATAATGCCTATCTGGCCAACGATAAAAAGATAATGATTGTCTCTAAAAATGGCGAGGTGAGAGATGTAGTAGAAGCTGCCGACCTGCCTAACATTAAGGCCATGAGTAAAATAGTGCGCAAGTACTATCGATGCTGGCCAAAAGACATAAATTTGTGACTCTCAGAAATATAACCATGGAAATATCTGTAGAACAAGTGGCCTCTCTTTTGGGAGGAAAAGTAGAAGGAGATGGAACAGCCAGGGTGAACCGTCTGGAGAAGATTGAAGAAGCCACTCCGGGTAGCATAGCCTTTCTGGCCAACCCCAAGTACCTACCATACATTTACTCAACTAGCGCAAGTGCAGTTATTGTAAAAAGTGATTTTGCACCCGAAAAGCCGGTTAAAGGAGCTCTTATTCGGGTTGATGACCCTTATAGTGCTTTTGCCCGATTGCTCGAGGAGTACGAAAAAATGACAGCCAAAGTAAAAACAGGCATCGAGCAGCCTTCTTTTCAGCACGAGTCGGCCAGCTATGGAGAACAGGTGTATTTGGGGGCTTTTTCGTATCTGGGCGAAAACGTTAAAGTGGGCAAAAACACCAAAATATATCCGCAGGTGTATTTGGGAGACCATGTAGAAGTAGGCGATAATACCATTCTATATCCCGGAGTAAAGGTATATGCCAATTGCAAAATAGGCTCCAACTGCGTTCTGCATTCAGGAGTGGTTGTTGGCAGCGATGGGTTTGGTTTTGCACCCCAAGCCGATGGCACGTACAAAAGCATTCCTCAAACGGGAAATGTAATTATAGAAGACAACGTAGATATAGGAGCCAATACCACCATAGACTGTGCAACTATGGGGTCTACAGTAATTCGTAAGGGAGCCAAAATAGACAACCTGGTGCAAATAGCTCACAACGTTGAAGTGGGTAAAAATACGGCAATAGCCTCTCAAGCCGGGCTTTCAGGAAGTGCCAAAATCGGAGAAAATTGCCAAATAGGCGGACAAGCAGGTATTACCGGCCATTTAAGTATTGCCAACAAAACCATTATCGGCCCCCAGGCGGGTGTGCCTAAAACCATTAGTCAGGAGGGCAAAGTCTGGTTCGGCTCACCTATTATGGAACACAAAGATTTTCTGCGGGCAAGCGTTATTCTCCGCAACCTTCCTAATCTTATTGAACGGGTCAAGGAACTGGAAAAAAAGTTATAAATTTGCGGCATTTTCGCAGAAAGCATGAAGACAAAGCAGCATACGATTAGGGAATCCATAACGGTATCTGGAGTTGGCCTCCATACGGGTGTCACTGCCAATATGACCTTCACTCCTGCCCCACCTAACCACGGCATTAAATTCCAGCGAATTGACTTGCCCGACCAGCCTGTTGTAGATGCTGATGTAGACTATGTTGTAGACCTTTCGAGAGGAACTACCATAGAACACAATGGAGCCCGGGTGAATACCGTAGAACATACTCTGGCTGCTTTAGTAGGCCTGGAAATAGACAACGTACTCATTAAAATTGATGGACCCGAGCCTCCAATATTGGACGGCAGCTCTAAAATGTTTATCGAGGCTTTGGAGAAGGTGGGCGTACAGCAGCAGAATGCACTGCGAAACTTTCTGGAGGTCACCGAAAGCATAATGTACCGCGACCCGGAAAGAGACGTAGAAATTGCAGCACTCCCTCTAGACGATTTTCGGGTTACGGTAATGGTCGATTACAACTCGCCAGTACTAGGTAGCCAGCATGCTTCGCTAACCGATATTCAAGACTTTAAAAAAGACATTGCCTCGAGCAGAACTTTCTGTTTTCTGCACGAATTGGAAATGCTTTATAAAAACAACCTCATTCGAGGTGGCGACCTAAACAATGCCATTGTGGTGGTAGACCGTGTGGTTAAAGACGAGGAGCTTGATTACCTGGCCGGTTTGTTTAACAAACCCAAAGTAGAGGTAAAGAAAGAGGGCATTCTAAACAATGTTGAACTTAGACACCGCAATGAACCTGCCCGCCATAAACTATTGGATGTAGTAGGAGATTTAGCGCTCGTTGGCCGCCCCATAAAAGCACAAATACTGGCCGCAAGGCCCGGGCATGCTGCCAACGTAGCATTTGCCAAAAAATTAAAGAAGGCTATGATGGCCAATAAGAGCTCAGCACCATATTACGACCCGAACGTTGAGCCGGTAATGGATATCAACCAAATCACACAAATTCTACCTCACCGATATCCGTTTTTGCTGATAGACAAGATATTTCATCTGGATGAAACTACCGTAGCAGGTATAAAGAATGTTACCGTTAACGAACCCTTTTTTACAGGCCATTTCCCCGGAAACCCGGTAATGCCGGGAGTACTACAAATTGAAGCTATGGCTCAGATTGGTGGTATCCTTGTCTTGAACACCGTACCCGATCCTGAGAACTACACACCCTATTTCCTCGGTATCGACAAATGTAAATTCAGAAAAATGGTCATCCCCGGAGACACCATCAAGTTCAAGTGTGAACTCACGGCTCCAATCAAACGAGGCATTGCTCAAATGAATGGATACGCCTACGTTGGAAACACCCTGGTGTGCGAAGCATCTATGACCGCAAGAATTGTAAAGAATCAATGAATCAACCCCTAGCATACATTCACCCGGAAGCCAAAATTGCGCGAAATGTGGTGATAGAACCTTTCGTAACCATTAGCAAAAACGTGGTCATAGAAGAAGGCACCTGGATAGGCTCCAACGTGACCATTATGGAAGGTGCAAGAATTGGTAAAAACGTAAAAATATTTCCCGGTGCAGTTGTATCGGCCATTCCTCAAGACCTGAAATTTGGTGGTGAAGACACCGTTTTAGAGGTTGGCGACAATACCGTAATCCGTGAGTGTGTAACCCTGAACAGGGGAACAGACGCCACCAACAAAACTGTGATTGGCAAGAACTGCCTGATTATGGCCTATACACACGTAGCTCACGACTGTATAATTGGCGACAATTGTATTTTGGTGAATGCCGTACAGTTGGCCGGCCATGTAACTATCGATGACTGGGCTATTGTTGGCGGAGCAGCCGCTGTTCACCAGTTTGTGAATATTGGTGCCCATACCATGGTTTCCGGTGGTTCATTGGTGCGAAAAGATGTGCCTCCCTATACCAAAGCCGGGCGTGAACCCCTCAGCTATGCAGGCATTAACTCCATTGGCCTTAGAAGACGCGGTTTCTCCAACGAGAAGATTGCGGAGATCCAGGAAATTTATCGCTACATATTCCTTAAAGGGTTGAACAACTCCAAAGCCCTCGATTTGGTAGAACTTGAAATGACCCCCTCGAAAGAACGCGATGAAATCATCAATTTCTTTAGAAATTCTGACCGGGGAGTAATGAAAGGATATAGCGCCAAGTAATATGCAGATTGCGGTTGAAGGTTTAGGTAAAAAATTTAACCGTGAGTGGATATTCAGGAACCTATCCATAGCCTTCGAAAAAGGCAAGCCTTGTGCTATAACAGGCGGCAATGGCAGTGGTAAATCTACCTTTTTACAAGTGCTATGTGGGTATATTCCGGCTTCGGAAGGTAAGGTTACCTATACGTTCAACAACAAACCGGTACCGACAGAATTAGTCTATCAACACTTCGATATTTCCACACCATACCTGGAGCTTATTGAGGAGTTTACCCTTCGTGAATTCCTAACCTTCCATTTTAAATTTAAGAAGCTCAAAGTAGGGTTAACCATCAATGACTTTGTAGAATTGGTGTATCTGCAAAATAGTGCCGAAAAACCTATTCGAAATTTTTCTTCGGGCATGAAGCAGAGACTTAAGTTGGGGCTTTGTTTTTATTCGCAAAGCGAGATATGCCTTTTAGACGAACCCACTACCAATTTAGATACGGCAGGAATAGCTTGGTATAGGAAGTCAGTAGAGGCTATTTTAGAAGATAAGCTAGTATTAGTAAGCTCCAACCAAAAACATGAATATGAATTTTGTACAGAGAGCTTACATATTCCCGACTTCAAATAGTCTTGGTATAAGCTCATTTTTTCCGAAAAAGTAATTATTATTGATTCTACAACAAACCCAACATGAACAAGATTAAAAGCTACTTTCTACCCCTCAGCCTGCTGCTTATTGTATTGACTGTCTTCTCTTGCGGAGGCGGTGGCGATGATGGTCCCAGCCTTACCCCTGAAGAACAACGGCTAGTAGACCTTGCGGGTACTTCCGGTGTTACCTGGGTAGCTACATCGGTTACCTTCGATGGCGCTCCTGCCAACGGGCTGGAAAACTTCTCCATGACCATTAGGGGAAATGCCACCAGCAAAACATACACCAGTACTGATGGTGATCCATTTTTTGGAGCCAGCGGCACCTGGGACTTTAATGGAAACAACATCAATGAGGTAATTTTCGATGGAGACAATTCCAATGTGTACAGCATATCGCTGAATGCAAGTGCTACGCCACCTACACTTACTATGACCGTTGATTACACCCGCTCGGGTGGTGTAGCTGCCGGGGTTAGTGGGGCTGATGGGCGTTATGTCTTCAACCTGGAAAAACAATAAGAAGCACGACAGCCCCAGTCAAAAAAAAGGTTGTCTTGAAAATGACTTTATGTCATTCTGAACCTATCTACCTTAAACGGATAAGTTCGGAATGACATTTTTTTTAGAGCCTAATTTTAGTAGATAACTCCTCTCTAATAAAAACGGTAGGCATATAACTCAGGGCCAATCAGACTACCCGAGAAGCCGGGATTACTGGTTCTCAAATAGTTTTGTAAAGCCTCCAATCGTTCTACTTTCCAGCCAATCTCCACTGCTTTTTCGTTGGCATAGTTCTCCATGCCTCTTCGTTCATCCACCAACCCTATAAAGCTACTGTGGGAGGTCTGAAATATCTTTGTCCACCCCTGGTCAGCTACCATTTCAAAACCCAATACCTCTTGATAGTAATTTTGTTGTGCCAATAAATCTTGGTGGTATGTCCAGGTAATAGAGCCATAGAAGCCTAAAGAATCGACAGTAGTTGTCAAATACGGCACCTTACTCAGTGCAGCCATTAGTAGTTCATTTTCCTGATGCTGCTTGAACTGCTCAAACTCCAGAAGATATCCTTCAGGATCAATAGCCACAAAACCATCGTGTGGTCCACCCTCCTTAGGTTTGTAACTATACTTTATGGGAATTCCCAGCTTCTGGACATAGGCGTACCATTCAGGCAACTGATCGGTAAGCAGGGCAATGGCCGTTGATTTAGGTTGTTCTTTGGGGTGTTCGGCAGATAGAGCATGCAGCTGAATGTAGGACGTAGAGCTTATTTGAAAACGGTTATCTTCAAGCGGGGTAAATCCCAATTGTTCAGCATAGAACTGCTTAGCCCTTGCAAGATCATTATAGTACAGGTGAGTGGTTTGCTCTTTAATACCAAAAGAGTTAATTGTTCGAAAGGCGGTATTCTCCATCAACAAATGGTTGATACCCTGAGTACTATATCCTAAAAGACGCCCCATGCGCCTGGCCAGCAACTGATCGTCCCACCTCCTTTCGGCAATGTCTTGTTTAAGTTGTCTGTACTGCTCTAACCGAAGGCTGTCTTTGAAGATAACGAAGACAGACCTTTCCCTGGTAGTCTCAGCGGGGAACAAAGCGCTAACCGGAAAGTTATCTTCCCTGTATACATACAAGTTATTTTTCCGGGCCACTTGTGCAAATTCTGGCATTGCCCGATCGGCCTCCTCTATTGTCATGGGATGGCTGAGAGCAATTGGTTTGGCGCCATTGGCCACCATTTCGCAATATACCTCAAAGCTGACCAGGTCGGTGGTACCGGGCTTGGTGCAGGCACACAGCAGTAGGGCAAAAATCCCTTGCAGAAATATTTTTTTCATTGAACTAAAATGATCAGAGGCTTCAGCAAATCAAAGGAAAGCCAAGCAAACTTAAGAAAGGGTTTGACTTTATGCCAAAAAGGTAAGAATATGCCCTTTCAACGTTAACTCACTACAAACTATGTCTAAACTCGACAGACGGAATTTTTTAAAGAAAACCTCACTTTCGGCTGCCGCTCTGGCTACAGCAACGGCATTTACCAGTTGCTCAGAGGAAGAGCAAACCAGACCTAGCGGCTCTCAATACATGGGAGACTTTGCCGCCCCAAAACTAGACCTTGTAAGAATAGCTCTTATTGGAGTGGGAGCTCGTGGCAGCGGGCATGCCCGGGACTTCGCCAGTCTTGAAGGCACTGAAATTGTGGCCATAAGCGATTTATACGAAGACTGGGCGCAGCGTTCAGCCGACCGATGTAAAGAAGCAGGCAACGGACAGCGCCATCAGGACATTAAGCTCTACCATGGCAGTGAAAATGGCTGGAAGCAAATGCTTGAAGAAGTTAAACCGGATGCGGTGATTATAAGCACCAATTGGGTGAACCATGCACCAATGGCTATTGAAAGCATGAAGCAGGGGGCTCACGCATTTGTAGAAGTACCTATGGCCACCACCATAGAAGATATGTGGGCTATTGTAGACACCTCTGAAGCTACGGGAAAGCATTGCATGATGATGGAAAATGTAAACTATGGCCGAGACGAACTCATGTTCTTAAATATGTGCAGGCAAGGGTTGATTGGCGATATTTTACATGGCGAAGCCTCTTACATACACGAACTGCGGTTCCAGATGGAAGAGCAGGAGCGTGGGACAGGCTCATGGAGAACCCACCACTATGCCAACCGAAACGGCAACCTCTACCCTACTCACGGTTTGGGTCCGGTGGCTCAGTATATGAACCTGGCAAGAACTGACGATAATTTCGGCACAATGGTATCCTACTCTACTCCGGCAATGGGCAGGGCCAAATATGCCAAGGCCAACTATGCAGCCGATCATAAGTGGAATCAATTGGAGTATAAAGGAGGCGACCTGAACACCTCTATAATCAAAACTGAACTTGGCAGAACCATTATGGTGCAATGGGACGAAACCAGCCCGCGTCCGTACTCAAGACTTAACCTAATACAGGGTACTTTGGGCACATTGGCCGGCTTCCCCACACGCGTTGCTTTGGAGGGTGGTGTGGAAGGACTTACCGACAACCATCATCAGTGGGCTCAAGGAAGAGAGGCCTTGGCGGCTTTATATGAAAGATATGATCACCCGCTGTACAAGAAGCTCAATGAGAGCACCAAAAACAGTGGCCACGGTGGAATGGACGGCATTATGCGTTATCGCATTGTAGAGTGTCTGCGCACCGGCACCCCTCTGGATCAAAACGTATACGAAGGTTGCTTCTGGAGCGCGGTTGGTCCTTTGAGTGAGAAATCTGTAGCTGAAGGCGGCATGCCGCAAGCTTTCCCTGACTTTACCCGTGGTGGGTGGAAAGAGACTAAGGCTTTAAGTATAATTAGCTAATCCTTTTTTTATCCCGAGTTTACCGAGGGATCGGCCATACATTTTGCCGATCCTTCCCCCGATAGCTATAAGTAATGCTCAGGATGGGAAAGTAACTAACTCATCTTCGTTTGCAACGAAGGTGCAAAAGCAGTCTATTTGTAATCGACACCTTTTTGTGCCGGAACAGACAGATTGCTTCGTCATGAAACCTTGCCCCCAATGTCTCAGGGCTCAAATTTCATTCCTCGCAATGACGAGCCCGATATTCACCCCCTGCCTGGGACATAGAGAACCCTATAATATTACGAGCAAAGCGTTGGAAGATTTGAGGGGAATTTGTTGAAGATTAACTGAATTCCTACCTTGAATGGATGTTGAAATTTGGGTTACTCTTTCTAGCTCTTTATGCTCTGTTTATCATTCCATCTGTTGCCCAAACGTCCGATTTACCAATCAAGACAGATCATTACAAAACCAAGGGCTTCGACTGCGTAATCTTTCCGGAGAACTATGTCGGATTAGGAATAGGTGAAACGAAAAGGTTTACCCCCTTAAGAACTGATATAGACCTAGCGGAAAAAGCATTGGCAAGGGACCTTGCCTTGCTAAACAAGGATAAGATTAATCAAGGAAAAGATTATGGCCCAATAATTCATAAAAACCTAAAGAAATACAAGCGCCAGTACCTAGGGTTCATTGATGAAAAAGGGAACAGGATTCTTTTTATTAATTGCTTTTGGGCTAAAGAAGACAACTCTTCTTTGTGGGAAGAAGAGATGATGATTGTCCTGGACGGAGGGAGCTATTATTGGTCTGTATACTATAATCTAGACAAAGGAGAGCTTTATCAATTGATGGTGAATGGGGTGTCCTAAAAATATTTGGTTTGAGTCCATTCTGAAGGGCCGGGACCCAATATCCGCGTGGCCATCGACCGCAACCGAAACTAAGAATGCCAATGCCACTTCGATGGTTTGATGCCTGCCTGCGCGTAGCCGCTTTGGCAAAGGCAGGTTGGTCGCTTTTTCTCCTGCCTCCCGACAGGTAGGTTTGTTACTTTTTCTTTGGAGAGTCAAAAGAAAAGCAAGCTCAAAGACTCCGTTAGAATGATGCTCTAAAAGGACAGCCTTTTATATCCTTCGGCTTCGCTCAGGACGGAAAAGAACTCTACCCCATCTTCGTTTGTAAAAAAGATACTCGTACGGTTCATTCGTAATCGGTACTATTGAATACCTTAAGCTTGCCCGGACTTTACTCATGTGGAATGGAAAGAAACCAAGGCGCTAGGCATAATCAGCTAAACTTTTTATCCCGGGTTTACAGAGGGATCGGCCAGGCGTTGGGCAGATTCTTCGGCTTCGCTCAGGATGGAAAGACTAATTAAACCACCGGTTTACACTTTGAGATGAAAATGGTTTACTCAAGAATTAAGTCTATTTTGGAATAACTCACTAAAGCCCCAACAATACAATGAAACGATTATCGCTTTTCACGCTCATCGCATTTTTTGCAACAAGTTGTCACCAAAACTTAAAGAGCTTAAAAGACATTGACGGTAACATCTATGAGGTTATAATTGTTGGGCAAAACTATTGGATGACCGAAAACTTAAGGGTAAAAAGAGACTCTTTGGGCAATGCAGTCCCATTCTTCTTTCCTGATGGAGACCTGGTTAACGCAGAATCATTTGGCCTGCTCTATGATTTCGAAAATGCTTGTAAAGTATGCCCCAAGGGTTGGAGACTCCCCAACAACGAAGAATGGAAGGAACTACTCAAAATCAACATCCTAAATAACGCTGGCAATTTTAAAGACTCTCAATTCTGGACAGGAGAAAGCAATTCAAATATCAGCGGATTCTCTGTTAGACCAGCCGGAATAGGCAATAACCAGGAGCACCCGAATAACTTTGGAGAAAACACATTGTTTTGGTCAAGCTCCAAAGAAGATCAGCATTTCATCTGGACGTACATTTTTGAAAAGGGAAGCAATAACATAAGAAAAGCTTCCCAGCACCCCACCTACGCATTTTCTGTTCGATGTACCAGAACCATTTCTAATTAGTCCCTCTTCTCTACAAGGTTACATCTATACTGCAGGTTGTTGTACCTTGGACTTAAGGTCTAAGTTTAAAATAAGCACTCACAAAATGTGAGCACTTAGTCTCGAGCCTTCTTGTTGAAAGGCGGGGATCCAATCCCGATAACTGTCGGGACGTGACCATCGACCGTAACCGAATCTAAGAATGCCAATGCCACTTCGATGGTTTTGATGCCTGCCTGCGCGTAGCCGCTTCGGCAAAGGCAGGTTGGTCGCTTTTTCTCCTGCCTCCCGACAGGTAGGTTTGTTACTTTTCTTTGGAGAGTCAAAAGAAAAGTAAGCTTAAAGGACAGCCTTTAGATCCTTCGGCTTCGCTCAGGATAGGAAAAAATTAATCCATCTTCGTTTGTAACAAAGATGCCAGAGCTGTCGACTTGTAATCGGTACTATTTAATACCTTAAGCTTGCCCGGACTTTACTCATGTGGAATGGAAAGAAACCAAGGCGTTGGGCATCATCAGCTAAACTTTTTACCCCGAGTTTACCGAGGGATCGGCCATACATTTTGCCGATCCTTCGGCTTCGCTCAGGATGGAAAAGAACTCAACCTCATCTTCGTTTATAACGAAGATGCCTGAGCAGTCGATTTGTAATTAATATCCTTTTGTGCCGGAACAGGCGGATTGCCACGTCCCAAGTTTGACTGAAGTCAAACTTTGTTCTCGCACAGGACTCCATTAATTGCTCAACCCAAGGCCTTTAAAACCACATCTCTATAACTCTGGCCAATGGAAATCATCTGACTACCAATCTTGATCTGATTGCCTTCAATATACTCCACCTTGGTTTTATTGATGATGTATGATTTATGTGTGCGAAGGAAGATTTGCTCTGGCAGTTCAGCCAGTAGCTTCTTCATGGTGGTAGTGACAATCAGCACTTTGTCTTTCAGGTGAACTTTCACATAATCACCTAAGGCTTCGCAGAAAAGAATGTCTTCATAAGGCGTTCGGTACATCTTCTTATCGGCCTTCAGCATAATGTAATCCTGAACTGGAAGAGAAGTGCTGTTCTGACCGAACTTATCTTTCACCTTTTGAATGGCCTTGATAAAACGCTCGAAAGCAATAGGCTTCATCAGGTAATCGATGGCGTTCAGTTCAAAACCTTCTACGGCAAATTCAGAATAGGCGGTGGTGAAGATTACTTCCGGTTTCTTCTGTAGCGATTTATAGAAGTTCACCCCAGAAAGCTTGGGCATATTGATATCCAGAAAGAGCAGGTCTACCTCATACTTCTCTAGAAAGCTCATGGCTTCCAGAGCATCTTTGCTCTCTCCTGCCAACTCTAAGTCCGGATGATCAGCCACAAAGCCTTTCAGCACCTGACGGCTCAATGGTTCATCATCAACAATTAGGCATCGGATCATTTCAGTTTCAATTTAACTTCAAAAACCTTTTCAGTTTCAGCAATCTCGAGCTCATGAGATTTTGGGTAAATCAACTCCAGTCTTCGTCTCACATTCTCCAGCCCAATCCCTCCAAATTTACCTTGCTCCATATCATCTACCTTACCTTTATTGTTGACAATATTGAATTCAATTCCCTTCTCCACATCGAGAGTAATATTGATAAAAGCCGATTCAGAAACACCTTTCACTCCATGCTTAAAGGCATTTTCAATCAGTGGAAAGAAGAGTAAAGGAGCTACTTTCTTATCCTTCAAATTTCCCTGCACCTCAAAATGAACCTTGGTGGAGTCATCGGCCCTCAGCTTTTGCAGCTCGATATAATTCTCAATCATTTCAACCTCTTTCTCAATATCCACCTTTTCTTCTCCTACTTCATAGAGCATGTAACGCAACAGGTTGGAAAGCTCCAACACGGTCTCCGCAGTCCGTTCACTTTTGGCTAGGGCCAGAGAATAAATACTGTTCAAACTGTTGAATAGAAAGTGAGGGTTCACCTGAGTTTTCAAGGAGTTCAGTTCAATGGAAAGCTTCTCCCTTTCCACCTGCTGGAGCTTATACCACGACTTTGAAAGTGTGAGGAGTGTGCTTAATACCAGATAAATAATAAATATGGTGATCAGCACCTCAGCATCTGTGAAGGATACCATGTAGTACTCCGTTGGAAGGGCGGGCAAAATCAATTCGAACGTGAGTTCATGCACACCATAGGTAACCAATAGGAGTAACGCTACGGCCGGAATATAAAAATGATATTTGCCCTTCTTGAGAAGTTTCGGAACGAGAATCAAAAGATTCACATAAACCAAAAAGAGCAAAGGAATGTGGAACAGCAGCGAGTAGAAAAAGTCGATGAACTTCAAGAGGTTGGAAATGGCGAAATAGTTACCAATCGCATAAACGGAGAGCACCCAGAAAACCGGGTGCTGAATCCATTTTGAGTTTATGACCTGCTGTAACTTTCTCATTGAGCCATTTTGGTGTAGATTTCTCCTTCTTCAAAGACCCTCTCATCATTCGAGTATTTACTAAGGAATTTCTGAATATCTTTGGGCTGAGCGGTAATTAGTACCGTTCCATCTACCATTTCGTGTCTAAGTCTTACTAAGTTTCTTTCGAAAAGCTCATTCAGTTTTTTAAGATCGAATAATGTTAATTTCAACTTACCTTCCTCTAAATTCATTTTCATAAAGGAATGAACCGGAAACATATTTTCACCGAAAGAAGAATCTGTGAATTCTGGCAAAGGGTAAATATCTAGGAAATAGTCCTCTCCAATCTTTACTACGTGTACTTGGTACACCTCCTTATCACCATCATTCATTGCGATCATTTTATAGCTTTGCTCCCTGGTAAGGTATGCCGAACCCTTGAATTTCGCTTCGGTCTCTTTAAGAGCTTTGCCCAATTCGCCAACACCATTCCCCAGGTCCTTCAGCATCTTTCCAAACTCGTTGCCTTCAGAGTTTATAGCTGAATCCAGTTGCCCAGCCATTTCCCCGACTCCCTTTTCCAAATCCGTTTTCATTCCAGAAAACAGCTCATCATAGTAAGCTTTAACTTTTACGGGATCAGAAACCTCCTTGCCATCAATTTCTACTGTAATGGGATCATCAGACTTAATGCTCCATCCGTCACCTTGCATGGCATAGGAATATGTATCCTGATCGCCATCACTGTCTTCATTCATTGTAATTCCATCATCCTCTTCATTATTAGATTCACCCATTGGAGTAAACTCTATATAGTCATCTGGATCGTTAGGGTCAGTAAACCATTTACCTACTAGTTCAGGCAAATAAACAAGGGTGTCTTCCGTATAGATTGGGAAAAGTGAATACACACAGGAACTCATCAGGAAGACCAATGCACTGAAGGCCGCAAATACTTTTAACTTTTTCATGGTTTTGAATTTTTGACTTTTCATGCTTCAAATGTGGCCGAACCCTCAGACCTACTCAAATTTTATCGGTGAACACGGTGATTTTCAGGATGAACGTGGCCAAGGCCGGTAATGAGTAGTGGGTACATAGACGGAAGACCGAAGTCGGAAGACGGAAGTAACTATTCATCATTCAAAATTACAGCGGCTGCTTCGACTAAGTCACTCACCTTAAAATCAGCGTATTCAGAAGCCTGTTTATCAGTCAAGTGAATAGTTCCTATTCCTAATTTTTTAGCCGGAATAAGATCTCTTTCCTTATCTCCTATCATCCAGCTTTGGGTAGGATCAATTCCAAATTTGGCTATGGCCTTTTCAAACATGAGCGAATCCGGCTTGCGTAGTAAACTTTTACTCACCGACTCGTGCCCCGGTGCGAAATACAAGGCATCTATTATCCCTCCGCACGCATGCTGTACAATGGCATGACATTCATACACAAATGCTTCAGTATAGCTCCCCTTAGCAATACCACTCTGGTTGGTTACTACAATCAATAGATAGCCTGCATCTTTCAAGCTTCGTAAAAAGCCCCCTACTCCCTGCTTAAGCCTAAAATCTTTCAGATCAGTAATCTGAAATCCCAACTCTTCGTTGAGCACCCCGTCTCTATCTAGAAATACGCATTTCGCAAGATTCATCTTAACATCTTTTATAGAAAACCGATCAACGCTGTGCTCAAACAGTCGTTTCTCCTTATATTCAATTTAGAGCTAAAATAAGGAAAGTTAATTTCCATCCCTGAATCGCTCTTTATTGGAAATCGTTTAGCTTTGCCGATTCCTATGAGTGATAGTATTGTATTAATTCCCACTTATAACGAAAAAGAGAACATTGCGGAAATGATTCAGACCGTAATGGCTCTTCCAAAAGATTTTCATCTACTGATAATCGATGACAATTCTCCTGATGGTACGGCCAAAATTGTAAAAAAACTTATGCCTCAGTATGAGGGCAGGCTCTATCTGGAAGAAAGAAAGGGCAAATTGGGTTTGGGTACGGCATACATTCATGGCTTCAGATGGGCGCTCAGGCGCGACTACGAGTATATTTTTGAAATGGATGCAGATTTCTCGCACAATCCGCAAGACCTTATCCGGCTCTATGAAGCCTGTGCTCTGAAAGGGAGTCATATGTCTATTGGTTCGCGCTATGTTACAGGGGTGAATGTAGTAAACTGGCCCATGAGCAGGGTTATGCTCAGCTATTTTGCCAGCCATTATGTGCGCCTTATTACGGGCATGCCCATTAACGATACCACTGCGGGGTTTAAATGTTACCATCGCTCTGTGTTGGAAACCATTGAACTGGACAGGGTTCGATTCATGGGCTATGCCTTCCAAATAGAAATGAAATTTCTTACCTGGAAATACGGATTCAGTATTGAGGAGGTACCCATCATATTTACAGACCGCACCAAAGGTGAATCGAAAATGAGTGGGGGTATTATAAAAGAAGCCGTATTGGGGGTTATTCAAATTAAACTCAACAGCCTGTTTCGAACCTTTAGGAGAGAAATGCCGCTTCAGCCCGGACTAATCGAAGCGGATGGCTTTAACGGGACTAACCCGTGAAATAATAGCCGTAGGTAAAATAAGTGTTACTCCAACCAACAGTAAGGTAATTGCATTAATGGCCACAAATCTCCACCAGTTCCAGTCAATTGGTACATGGCTCATGTAATAAGTGGCCGCATCGAGAGGAATGACCTGATAACTGTATTGTAGCCAACCAAAAATAAGGGCAATGCCGTTTCCTATTAATAGCCCCTTTAGTACCAGCCTTACACCATTAAAAGTAAAAATACGCCTAATGAGCTGATTGGTAGCCCCAAACGCTTTGAATGAACCAATCATTGAGGTGCGTTCCATAATGAGTATGAAAAGCACCGAAACCATATTGAAACAGGCCACAAACAGAATGAGGCCGATCAATATGTACACATTTTGAGTCAGTAAATTGAGCCAATCGAAAACATTGGCAAATTTCTCATCCATTCGGATAGTCAGATAGCCATACTCTTCTCCGTTAACTATGTCGTTGAGCGCATCGTGTCCCGCTTCAATATGGGCATAGTCTTCTACAAAAACCTCATAGCCCCCTACCTGATCATCGCTCCATCCGTTTAGACTTCTCACAAGTCCAATATCTCCAATCACCACCTGAGCATCGAAATCTTCCAAACCCGAAGTAAAGATGCCCTTAACCACCAGGCTTCGAACCCTTGGAGGATCCATTATAAAATACGCCACCACCTTATCGCCAACTCCCACTTGCATTTGTCTGGCTTGTTTCTCACTAATGAGTACCTCGTTCGAAAACTCGCCCGACTGAGAAAACACAGGAAAACTGCCCTCCTGCAAGTAAGGAGCAAAAGAAAGTGTATCGAAACTAGGCCCCATTCCTTTAAATAAAAGGCCAAAAACCTCATTGTTCATAGATATGAGGCCCGGCTTATGAGCAAATTCCTGAATGTGGCGTATTTGAGAATGCGCTAATACCTGTTCGCGTACAGAGGTTTCCAAAGTAATAGGATCTTCTTCGTAGGCGTTGGCCAAGGTGAACTTTCTAACTTGCAGATGGCCCGAAAAACTAAATATCTTGTCTTTAATGCTGTTCTGAAAACCTCCCAAAACCATAAAAGAAATAACCATAATGGCTATACCCAATGCCACACTAGCGATAGCCACTTTATGGATGGTACCAGAAAAACTACCTTTTTCGGTATTATTTATTCTTTTAGAAACGAAGTAAGGGAGGTTCAAGATAATGGTTATTTTAGCCTCAACGCTCAAAGATAAACGAAGCAGATGATTCGCCTATTCCTATCCCTTCTCATTTTTTCATGTTTTGCCTGTTCGCAAGCACAAGAAACTCAAGACCTAAGCCTGGGTGCCGAGCGCATGGACGCATACCTACCTTTATTTGAAGGCAAACGAGTGGCTTTGGTGGTAAACCAAACCTCAACCATAGGTCAAACCCATTTGGTTGACACCCTTTTAAGCAGAGGGGTAAATGTGGTGAAAGTGATGGCTCCCGAGCATGGCTTTAGAGGAGAAGCACCTGATGGTGAAACTATCGACAATACCAAAGACCCTAAAACCGGCCTGCCCATCATTTCTATTTATGGCAAAACCAAAAAGCCTTCGGCCGAAATGCTAGCCGATGTGGATGTACTCATTTTCGACATTCAGGATGTTGGCGTGCGTTTTTACACTTTTATCAGCACCATGCATTATGTGATGGAAGCGGCAGCCGAAAATGGCAAAAAAGTGCTGGTTCTCGACCGGCCCAATCCCAACGGCATGTATGTGGATGGCCCTGTCAAAGATGACGACATCAACAGCTTTGTGGCCATGCATCCAATACCCGTAGTTCATGGGCTAACTGTTGGTGAATTGGCCAAGATGATTAATGGAGAAGGTTGGCTTGAAGGGGGAGTAAAGGCCGACTTGACAGTCGTTCCAATGAAAGGTTGGGACCATACGCAGACCTACTCATTACCTATCAGTCCATCGCCCAACCTGCCAACAGATAATTCTATTGTCCTTTACCCCAGTCTGGCCCTATTTGAAGGCACTGTGGTAAGCGTAGGCCGAGGCACTGACCATCCTTTCGAGGTTATTGGCCACCCTGATTATACGCTTGGTTCTTACTCATTCACTCCAAAGCCCAATGCAGGTTCCAAATACCCACCATTGGAAGGGAAAGAATGCTTTGGGCAGAGTTTTGTAGGCATAGAAGCCCCTCATGAATTCACCCTCAAATATCTGCTTCAGTATCACAATGAACTGAAAGATGATACTACCTTCTTTAGAGATTACATTGACCTACTAGCCGGCACCAAGGAATTTCGTAAGCAAGTAGAGTCTGGCTTAAGCGAAGAGCAAATCAGAGCCACCTGGCAACCTAAGCTGAATGCTTACAAAGCAATTCGCAAGAAGTATTTGTTGTATCAGGATTTTGAGTGACCCTCTCCGCCTATCTGCAGCTCCTTAAGATTTAAAACATGAAGAAAGTAGCGTCATCCCAGTGTAAACGGGAATCTCCTGATATTTTTTGTGGGGATTCCTGCCTGCGCAGGAATGACATTAATTAAGGAAAGGAATTAGTAACCAGCAGCCTCTAACTCCCAAGGAGGGCTGGGATCCAAAAACAGCGTGACCATCGACCGAGCTATTAGCTAAAAGCACCTTGTTACTTCGATGGTTTTGATGCCTGCCTGCGCGTAGCCGCTTCGGCAAAGGCAGGTTGGTCGCTTTTTCTCCTGCCTGCCGGCAGGCAGGTTTGTTACTTTTCTTTTGGAGAATCAAAAGAAAAGTGAATTGAATATCAATAACTAGAAACCGTTCTAGCCGATCCCTCCTTAGGTCGGGATGAAAAATCCACCTCCGTCCTTCGGACACCGCTCCCGATAGCTATCGGAAGGAGTTGGGGGTGAATACTTGAACTTTCAAAGGCAATGAACCTTCCAATACATTCCCTATTTTTGCCTTCAGAAAATCACTGAATGACAGACCTCCGAATTATATATATGGGTACCCCGGAATTTGCGGTACCAAGCTTACAAAAACTGGTTGAAAATGGCTTCAATGTGGTGGCAGTGATTACAGCTCCTGACAAACCCAAGGGCAGGGGACAAAAGCTGGCCACTTCTCCTGTAAAGGACTATGCCGTTTCTCAAAACATTCCGGTGCTTCAACCCACCAATCTAAAGTCTCCTGAGTTTATTGAAGAGCTGAGAAGCTACAAAGCCAACCTGCAAATTGTGGTCGCTTTTCGCATGTTGCCGGAAGTTGTCTGGGATATGCCAGAGATTGGAACTTTCAACTTGCATGCTTCACTGCTTCCACAATATCGTGGAGCAGCGCCAATTAACTGGGCGATTATTAACGGAGAAAAGGAAACAGGAGTAACTACCTTCTTCCTCAAGCATGAGATCGATACCGGCAATATTATTTTTCAGGAAAAAGAACCTATCGAAGAAGACGACAATGTGGGTGATTTGTATGAACGTTTAATGGCGAAGGGAGCCAATCTTGTGCTAAAAACGGTTAAAGCCATTCAACAGGGCGACTATCCGCAACTACCGCAAGACGAAAGCGGAGAAATTAAACATGCCCCTAAAATTTTTAAAGAAACCTGCGAAATCGACTGGAAAAAATCTTCGGAAGAAGTGTATAACTTCATCCGTGGATTGTCGCCCTACCCTGCAGCCTGGACCACAATAAATGGGGTACAGTTTAAGATTTACGACACCGAGAAGCTCGACTTTGCAGTGGCCGGAGAAAATCCCGGAGACTACTCTACTGACAATAAAACCTACCTCCATATACAAACCGGAGGAAAGGCACTGGCCATTAAAGAACTGCAAATGCAGGGCAAAAAGCGCATGAAGATTGAAGATTTCTTAAGAGGGAATAGCCTATGATCAGAACAATAGTAGTCGCAAAATCAAAGAACAACGCCATAGGAAAGGATAATGACCTACTTTGGCGATTGCCAGATGACTTCCGCTTCTTTAAGCAAGTCACCTTAGATCATGCTGTGATCTTAGGTCGAAAAACCTTCGATTCGCTGCCCGGACTTCTCCCCAAAAGAACCTTCATTATCGTTACCAGACAAAAAGACTATGAGGCTCCGAAAGGTCACTTTGCCGTCAATAGTCTCGAAGCTGCCTTTGAGTTAGCCCAAAATGAACTGAAGGTAGAGGAAGTGTTCATTATTGGTGGCGGAGTCATTTACAAGGACTCGCTAGACAAAGGACTGGTCGATAAAATGCATATCACGGAGGTCAATGCCATTATCGAAGAGGCTGACACATTCTTCCCCGAGTTCGAACACAAAAACTGGAAGGAAGAAACCCGCGTTCACCACCCGGCAGACGAAAAGCACCAATATGCTTTTGACTTTGTAACTTATCTCAAGAAATAGACTAATCCCCTCACCCCCCTTTTCAAAGAGGGAGATAGTCCGTGCCATCATCCATCTGTGGCAGAAGTCCATGGACTTAACTGATGCTTGCTGATTCGCGCGCGTTGAGCCCAATCCCGATAACTATCGGGACGTGACCAACTCCAGGTCTGTCATTCCTGCGCAGGTAGGAATCTCCTTTTTTGAATCGAAAAACATCATCATTCAACCTTCTCATTTCCGGATTCATTTCTTTAATGATTCTCTCCTTCCATTCCCTTTTCCTCTTCTTGAGTAATTTCTCTCGAGCAACGGCAGACTCAATATGATTGAAAACCTCATAGTAAATCAAACACAATTGTATTTCCTAGCCCCCCCTTCATTAAACCATTTTCATGCTGATAGGCTCTGCTTTCCAAATCGGAAGTAACTCCGATATAAAATACAGTTCTATGAGTATTTGACAGGATGTATACATAACCGTTTTTACCCATGATTTAATTTGGCCAAATTAAGAGGGATTCTTGCCTACGCAGGTCAGACAATAACTAATATGGGTATGAACCTACAAAACAAAACCATCTGGCTCACAGGAGCATCGTCAGGCATTGGCGAAGCACTCGCCAAACAGCTTTCCCAGTTTCCAATTAATCTTATCCTTTCTTCAAGAAGAGAAGAAGAACTCAAAAGGGTAAAATCTGAATGTTTGAATCAGGATAGAATCAAAGTGCTTCCACTCGATTTGATGCAATCGGAAACCTTCGAGCCTAAAGTTCAGGAAGCCATTTCTGCCTTTCACCAAGTAGACATCCTAATCAACAATGGAGGCCGCAGCCAAAGATCGCTGGTCAAAGACACAGTGCTTCAAGTGGACCGCGACCTGATGGAAGTAAACTACTTCGGGTCAGTCGGGCTTACAAAGGCACTTCTCCCTCATATGCTGGAAAGAGGCTCTGGACACTTTGTAGTGGTTACCAGCCTAACCGGAATCTTCGGCACTCCATATCGATCTGGTTATGCAGCAAGCAAACATGCACTGCATGGGTTCTACGACAGCATGCGAGCGGAATTGGAAGACAGTGGTATTAAAGTGACCATTGCCGCCCCCGGCTTTGTTAAAACGAATGTAAGTATTAATGCCTTCACTGGTGATGGCTCAGCACTGGGCAGTATGGACAGTGCTCAGGCCAATGGACTCACACCAGATGAATGCGCCAAAGCCATTATCAGAGCAATGATTAAAGAGAAAAGGGAAGTCTACATTGGAAAAGAATCTTACGGAGCTTACGTTAAGCGTTTTCTACCCGGATTGTTTGCAAGCATGATTAAGAGAGCAAAAGTGAGATGAGTTTAAACAGAGATCCCCGATCAAGTCGGGGATGACACTATTGATGAGGGTTCGTCATTCCTGATCATTAAGTCGGGGATGATGATAGTGGTGATGGTTCGTGATTGCTAATCAGGCTAGGGATGACGGCAATCATACGGAACCGTCATCCCCGGCCCACCCTCAAACAGGGAATTCCTAATATTTCACCGGCCTATGCAGGTTCTCGCATCCCCACCCAGGTAAACCGTCTGTTGACATAGTCCGGGTTAGTGAAAGAAGCATTTCCGGCAGGATTGCCTCCTGTTACGTGGAAATCAGAAAACGCAGCGTTTTGGTTTACAAAGATTTGACCGGTAAGATTAAACGAAACCGGGGTTGCTGCCAGTGACATCTCATCGGCAATATATTCTTTCATTTCCTCATCTGTGGTGTAAGCTCCGCACGATATTGCACCATAGGTTTCGGCCATTTCACGAGCCAGTGCCACTGATTCGCGTGTATCTTTAGTCTTGATGAGGAAGGCTATTGGTCCAAACATTTCTTTAGAAAACTTATCCTTATCGGCCGCAGTCAGCTCAATATAAGTAGGTGTTTGGGTTCTGGCATTCTTAAAATAAGGCACCGATTGCTCAATGCTACGGGTTTCCAACCTTACCTTGCCTCCAATAGACTTGGCAGCAGAAGTTGTTCTTTCGGCTGTCAATGGGTTTTGAATGGTTCCGGCTACAAAAGGCCCGGCTTTCGGGTTGTCTATAAGTCCGTTTGTAAATTCTACAATCTTTTGAGCCACCTCATCAAAGCTCACTACTCCTTCCGGTGTCTTTACTCCGCCTTCGGGAATAAAAAAGTTTTGTGGAGCAGTACACATTTGCCCGGAATAGAGTGCTACCGAAAATGTAATGTTCTGAATCATCTTATCCAGATTATCGGTAGAATCCAAAATCATAGAATTCACCCCTGTTTTCTCAGTAAATACTGCTTTGGGCAAAGATTCCAGATAGCTTCCGAACTCAGAATTACCGGTAAAGTCTACCAGCTTCACTTTGGGATGTTCGGCCAATTCTTTGGCTATGGGTTTGTCTTTGGTATCTACTGCCAATTGGCAAACCTCCGGATCGAAGCCCGCACTTCGCAAGGCATTTCTAATCTCTGCCACCACAATGGCCATTGGTAAAACTGCTCCCGGGTGGGGTTTTACAATTACTGAGTTTCCGGTAATCATGTTGGCATAAACGCCCGGCACAGAATTCCATGTAGGGAAGGTAGAGCAGCCTATTACCAATCCAATGCCTTTTGGCACAGCTCTCCACTCTTTGTTTATAGTCAGGTTATACTTACCCATGGGCTTTTCCCAAACTGCTTTTTCCGGGAAACGACCCAACTCCTCATAACCGGCTGCTACCGCCTCCAGTGCCCGGTCTGCCGCATGCGGACCAGAGGCCTGAAAAGCCATCATATAGCCCTGCCCTGTGGTATGCATAGTAGCATAGGCATTTTCAAAAAAACGCTTAGAAAATCGTTCTAACGAATCGATTAGTACCGCTGCCCGATCTTCTTTAGATACCTTTCTCCAGCTATGGAAAGCTTTTTCAGCACGCTCAAGCAGTACATCATTAGAAAACTGCGGATAGGTAGTACCTACGGGTTCATCGAAATAAGGAGAGTGCTCTTCGCCTACCCATGCCTCTTCACCACTTTGTTGTAGCTCCTCAAACTTACCTTTACGAAGTTGTTTAAAGGCATTCTTACCTTCCTCATCGGCTGTTTCTCCATAAATGGCCGGAGATGGGTGTTCAGGATATTGGGCATGAAAAACCCGGGTGTGTAATGCCTCAATGGCTTTATCCAAAATTTCTTTTTGTGCAGTTGTCAATCCCATAACTAACGTTTGTTTGGTTTCGAATTTAGCTCTAAATGCACAAAGAACAATAGCCTGAACCGATTGTTAAAAGGGAAAGCCGTGCAGTAGTCTTCTTCTGGACTATGAATTTGCGGTGGCGAATGGTTAACTTTGAAGTATACCTCTTTACCATGAAAAATATTCTGATTGCTATTCTCCTTTTTGCTGCTCCCACCCTTATGGCGCAACAAGCTAAGGCTACGAAAGTTGTGGTTCGCACTCAGGCCAAAGACGCCAAATTTATTGGCTCCAGCATGGGCGGTTCGCTTATCATAATCCGTGATGCCCAAACCAATGAAATACTGGCTAAAGGATATACTAAAGGTGGAACGGGCAATACAGACCTCATTATGCGCAATGCCAGAGAGCGGTACCAATCCATCACCGATGGGGCTGCCTACTTTGAAGCCAACTTGTCTCTGAGCAAGCCTTTGCTGGTAACCATAGAAGCGCAGGCGCCAGCACACCACGAAGAAGCACGCGTTATGGCTCAAACTCAGGCATGGCTCATTCCCGGCAAACCCATGGATGGCGAGGGCATTCTTGTGGAAATACCGGGTTTTGTGGTCGATGGCCTTTACCCACAGACCCATCAGGGTTTCTCTTTGAAAGAAACGACAAGCGTAGAATTAAAAGCCAATATAGTAATGATGTGTGGTTGCACCATTTCTGACGGAGGCCTCTGGGATGCGGGGCGCATGGAGGTAGAGGCAATGGTCTCTATTGATGGTGAATATGTTCGTACCGTAACCATGCAACTAAAGGAGAATAATACTTTCGTGGCCAATCTGCCGCTGGAAAAAACGGGCTCCTATGAAGTAATTATTTCCGCCTACCATATACAGTCTAAAAACACGGGAGTCGATGAACTGTACTTTAGGGTGAGCCAATAAGTTCACATAAACTTATTTGGGTGTACTAAACATTTCTTACCCTATGTGGTATAACTTTGCGGGCCTTAACGCACAGCAATGAACGACAGAAAAACAACCAACATATTACTGCTTATAATAGTGGTGCCACTGGTTTTCTACATGCTCAAAACCCTGTCTTTTATTTTCATTCCTTTGGTATCGAGCATGTTCATTGCACTCATATTTCTACCACTCATGCGGTGGCTCAAAAAGAAAGGCAGCCCCAAATACCTCAACATATTTATAGTGGTGGTTATTATGGCCATATGCTTTAAGCTCTTTGGAGAACTCATGCAGCTTTCTAGTCGTGAAATTCTGGCTACGGACAATCAGTTTTTTGAACGAGCGAAAGCTAAACTAGGACAGCTCATTGCAAGTCTGGAAGGCTTTTTTGGTGTAGATTTTCTCAAAGGCGAAGAAACACTCAAAGACCTGGTGAGCAAAGAGGCCGTAATGAAAAATCTGGTACCTACGGTCGATTTTGTGAGTGGAACAATATCTATGTTGCTCACCACCATATTCTTTGTACTTCTTTTGTTGGCAGAGTCATTCGATGTGCAAAAAATAATGCGATCTACGCTTATAAAGCAGCAGTTTGCTTCTATAAAGACCTTCCGGAAAATAGAAAAAGACCTGCTCACCTTCATTAAGGTGAAGTTCTTTGTGAGCTTGCTTACGGGAATTGGCACCGGACTGGTCTGCTGGTTTTTTGGCGTAAGCTTCCCTATTTTCTGGGGTCTGTTCGGCTTTGCCATCAACTTTGTTCAAATGGTGGGGTCGGTAATTTGCGTAATAACCGTTACCATTTTTGCTTTTGTAGAAATAGACTCCGCGTCTATGCTGTTGTTCTTCGCATTATCGGCCACGGGTGTTCAGGCCTTATTTGGCGGAGTTCTGGAACCCATTTTCATGGGCAAGTCTTTCTCTATCAATGTCATTACCATACTCATTGCCCTTATGCTATGGGGGTTTGTATGGGGAGTACCCGGACTCATAATGTCCATTCCTATTACGGTTTTTCTAAAAGTGCTCTTCGAGCAATACAAAAGCACCCGCATGATAGCCCAGTTAATGTCAGGGCAATAAAGCTCCACTGGTTACAGGCGCAAAGCAACGCTTGAGAAAAGGGCAGGCCGATAAATCTGTTTTTTTTTGCAAGATAGTAGTTGTTTGAGTCTAGGGCTCTCTGGTTACAATCGTCTCATTATCAAAAAAGTGTGTATATTCACCCTCCCTCCACCAGAGATTATTTCTTATCTTTCTTCATACCCTTCGGGGCCAACAATCAACCTTAAACGTTAATTACTAATGAAAGAATTTCAGAAATTCATCTCGAAAGGCAATGTAGTAGAAATTGCCGTTGGTCTTATTATGGCCACTTATTTTGGAGCTATTGCCAAATCTTTGGTCAATGACGTGCTCATGCCGCCTATTGGCTTGCTGCTTGGAGGCGTTGATTTTTCTACCATGAAAATTGTGTTGCAAGAGGCAACAGCAGAAGGCACGGCAGAGGTAGCCATCAACTATGGAGTGTTTATCAATACCATACTCACCTTCCTTATTGTGGCTATGGCCGTATTCATGATTGTAAAGGGATATAACCGAATGAAGGAAAAGTGGGAGAAGAAAGAAGAAGCCAAGCCGGCAGCTCCTCCTGCACCATCTAAAGAAGAGCTACTTCTTACTGAAATAAGAGATTTGCTCAAAAAGTAAGTGTCAGAATCTCAAAGGTGGCGAGGTAAAAGAGCCTTCCTATAGCCTGCCTGTACCACTTTTGAGATTCTTTATTTAACCTGAGTTCGATGTAAG
>NZ_DBHC01000026.1:0-7504 GCF_002296035.1 Roseivirga sp. UBA838 | reverse complement strand
TTTCGTACATCGAACTCAGGTTAAGTGAGTAACCCTATTTTATTTTTTGCTGAACTGGCCGGAAACCACAAGGTCTTTGGTTCCATGAGACCAGTCGTAGAATCCTTCACCCGATTTCACACCCAGATATCCGGCAGTAACCATGTTAACAAGCAGCGGGCACGGAGCATATTTCGGGTTGCCAAAACCTTCGTAAAGTACATTCATAATGGAAAGGCAAACATCCAAACCGATGAAATCAGCTAATTGTAAAGGCCCCATCGGATGAGCCATTCCAAGTTTCATTACAGTATCAATTTCTTCAACTCCGGCCACACCTTCAAAAAGAGAGATAATGGCTTCGTTAATCATTGGCATTAAAATGCGGTTGGAAATAAAACCGGGATAGTCGTTTACCTCCACAGGCACCTTGCCCAGCTTTTTAGAGGCCTCCATTATCTGCTGAGTTACTGCATCGGAAGTAGCATAGCCTCTGATTACTTCTACCAGCTTCATAACCGGCACGGGGTTCATAAAGTGCATACCAATTACCTTATCGGCCCTTTTGGTTACTGACCCAATCTTGGTAATTGGAATTGAAGACGTATTGGAGGCAAGAATGCATTCCGGTTTGGTAAAAGACTCCAGGTCTTCAAATATTTTCAGTTTAATGTTAACGTTTTCGGTTGCAGCTTCAACCACCAAGTCGGCCTGTGCCACACCAGACTTCAGGTCAGTGTAAGTAGTAATGTTAGAAAGGGTAGCATTTTTTGTGGCCTCATCAATCTTTTCTTTGGCCAGCATTCTATCTAAATTCTTTTCAATGGTTTTCAGGGCTCTGTCTAGGGCCTCTTGCGATATATCTACCAGGTTTACTTTAAATCCACTCTGAGCAAAAACATGGGCTATGCCGTTACCCATAGTACCAGAACCAATCACTGAAATATTCTCCATTTGCTAATCTTTAGGTTTGTTTACGTTTGTACAAATATAATTGCATCATCTACTTTTAACCTGCGATCGGTGTAAGGAATTGATTAAATATCCAAAAAGGCCTCTTGAAAGGTTATGACAAGATTTTTCTTTGAAAATACCATAGTCCCAAAGGAAAGCGTATGCCAATGTATTTGACATCCCATTCACAGGCCACTGGACGAATTAATATCTGCTTTCCCATATTATATACTTCTCTGTGATCCGGATTGGAGTACTTTGTTATTTTCGAAAAAGGAATAGGGTTACTTAATTTGGGTCACATATAAGTGAATAGACAGCATAAAGTCACGCGGTGTCTTTACAGCGTTTTGTAAGGATCATTTGTGAAGACACAAACCATGGTAGAGTGTTGAAAGATATGCCATGCTTCTTAAGTAACCCCTAAAAATACCAGATATGCCCTTATTAGAAATTTGTGCCGGTAGTGTGGAATCGGCCTTAAATGCCAATGCGGCCAAAGCCGATAGAATTGAATTGTGTGCCGAACTTTCTGTAGGGGGGCTTACGCCCAGTAAAGGGATGATTCATTTGGTGAAGGAGATGGTGGATATCCCTGTCTATGTGTTGATCAGGCCAAGGTCCGGAGACTTTTGTTACTCTTTGCTAGAGTTAGAACAGATGAAAGAAGATGTGGCGTTTTGTAGCAAAATGGGCTGTGAAGGAGTGGTGATTGGGGCGCTTACTCCCGATAGAAAAATACACGAAAGGATGACGTATGAACTCATGCAGGAGGCTGGTTATATGGACGTAACTTTTCATAAGGCCTTTGATGAAACAGTGAATCCTTTTGAGGCATTGGATACCCTTCGTGAATTGGGAGTTCAAAGAGTACTTACCTCAGGAGGGGCCGCTACTGCTCTGGCGGGCTACGACAGGTTAGGGGAGTTAATAGAGGAAGCCGATGATGACCTAATCATTATGCCCGGAGGGGGCATTCGGTCGGAGAACATTAAACATTTACTTTCACTTGAAGCCCAGGAATACCATAGTGCTGCCTTGTTGCCCGGCCAAAAGCACACCTCCAAAGAGGAGGTCAAGGCTATGCTAGACTGTTTGCGTCAATTGTCCGTATAGCGCAATACCAAGTCTAATAAAATGGGTAAATGATCGCTATAACCTCCCAGATATTGTGGTCCCTGGTACGTCCTGAAGGGTCTGGTAGCACCTGTTGCGCCTTCTGTTAAGAGAAAGTCCAAGTCGAAAATTTGAGCCGTGCGTTTGAATACGGAGGTACGGCCACCACCTTTCAGGAGGTTTCCCGATACTATAAACTGATCTAGAATACCCCATTTATTTTCGAAACTGTGAGTACCTGCCTGATAGCGAATCGGGTACATAAGATTAAACAGATCGGTGCTTGCTGTTTGTTCTATTTCGGTTTTAACGCGCAAACCGGTAATCATACTTTCTTCTTCAGGTTCATCATTAAAGTCGCCCCCTATAATGATATTGGCCCCGGGGTTAACACTTAGTATAGAGTCTGCTTTAGCCCTAACAAGCTGAGCTGCGAATAGGCGTTTAGGTTGTGTCTCAAACTCACCGCCAAATTTGGATGGCCAGTGATTCACAAAATAATGCAAGGTATCGCCATTGGGTAGTTCGCCAATCACATAGAGTATATCACGGGTTCTGCTTGCTGTGTCAAAAGGAAACCGAACGGGGTAGTAGAAGTAATCGATAAGTTTGAATTTATCGGGGCGGTAAATGGCGGCTACATCAATGCCCCTGCGGTCTTTCGAGTCTTGATGAATAATTTCATAACTCACTGATTTTAGTGGGGTAAACTGAGTGAGTGTGGTGAGAACGTATCGGTTTTCCACTTCACAAAACCCGATAAGCTCGGGAGCTTCCCAGCCGCCCATAGCCACTATGGTTTTGGCCAGTTTTTGTTGTTTTGCTAAGTAGCGCTCTTTTGTCCAGCGATTGCCACCACGAGGTAAAAATTCATCGTCAAGCGTGGTACTATCGTCAAAATAGTCGAAAAGATTTTCTACGTTGTAAAAAGCTACCCGAAAGCGTTCTGTTCCTCTAAAACTGCCGTCAAAAGCTTCTGAAGCCAAAAAGTGCTTCTGGGCTACTGAAGGAGTGTAGAGGTTGCAAAGGAGGAAAATAATGAGTGTGTTTCGGAATAGTTTCAAAGCAATTGAGAATTGGCTGCCGATTAATGGTACTTTTGCATTGGTATTCAAAATACGAATAGATTGACGAATTCATTATGGATATAGGGAAAATTCAAGAGCTGGAAATTGCCAGAGAAGTAGATTTTGGTTGCTACCTCACCGATGGTAAAGAAGAAGTACTGATTCCTGCAAAATATTTACCGGAACAATACGAGATTGGAGACAAACTAAAGGTGTTTGTTTACACAGATCATATGAGCCGACCCATTGCGGTTACCCGGTGGCCCTATGGTCAGGTTGGTGAAATCGTTGGTTTGAAGGTAAAACAGATAACCGATTTTGGAGCTTTTGTAGACAACGGACTAGAGAAGGATCTTTTGGTGCCCAAAAAAGAACAGCATGCCGACATGCGTGAAGGAGGGCAGTATGCAGTTATGATATTGCTCGACTATAAGACCAATCGCATGATAGGCTCAACCAAAATTGCTGGCTTCGTTTCTGACACTGCCGATGGTCTGGAAGAAGGGCAGGAGGTAAAACTCGTTATATGGCAAAAAACAGACCTGGGGTATAAAGTAGTGATCAATAGTGAGTATGTGGGGCTTGTCTATGACAATGAAATTTTTGAAGACATTAGGTTGGGCGATAACCGCCTGGGCTACATAAAGCACATTAGAGAAGACGGAAAGATAGATGTGAGCCTGCAAAAGCAGGGCTATGAGGCTGTGCTCGATATGTCTGATTCGGTATTGAATGCCCTTAGAGAAGCAGGAGGAAGTCTTGCCCTGGGCGATAAGAGCTCTCCTGAAGAGATTCAGCAGGCCTTTGGAATGAGCAAAAAGAACTTTAAAAAGGTGCTCGGAGGGTTGTATAAAGCCGGGCACATTGAGATATTCGACAGAGAAATAAAGCTTAAAAAGGCGGAAGGTTAACTTGAGGAGCAGTTAACCTTCCCTAAACTACCTATAAAACTAAAACTAACCTAAGCTAATTTATCTTACTGACGCGGCAGTGTATAACGATTGCACAAATGCCAATAAAGCAGTTAGCTTGATAATCTATGTCTTTAAGTTATGAATATTTTGGTTATTGAAAAATTATATTCTTCAAAAAAATATATTGAAGAAATTTCCTTTGACAATCTGCTTAAATACTAAAATTTTAGTTGTTTTAGCGAATATCCACTTCGTTCGCTATTCCCAGGGCGGTAAACCGAATGCGCAACACTCTGGGGTCTTCGGCCGGGCCTCCATCACATTTTTCGGAGGGGTCTATGGCATAGATATAATAGGTTTGGCTTCGTTCGTATAGTTCTTCTGTTTCAGGAGCTCCCAGTGCTTTAATTATACTTTTCTGATAGAGCCCTAACAATTTGGGTTTTACTTCAAAAATTTGGTCAATCATTTGAGCCCTGTCGCCTTTACATCCATTGGGATCACCCTTCCAGGTTTCAACATTAAAATTGCCCAAGTCGGCTGTTTTGGTACAGCTCAAAGAAGCAAATACCATTAAACACATCAGAACTTTCTTCACAGTTTAGGAATTCGTGGGTTGTACAATGGCCTTTTTAATGGCAAAGAACCAAATGGCCGTGCCAAAGATATAGGTTGCTAAACTAGCAGACAGTATGGTATGGTCTAAAATATGAGGAAATAATACCAGAAGACTGGTTGGAATGGCCACCAAACGGAAAATTTCCAGCCAACTAACCCACTTTCTACCCTCGAACATTGCACCAAAACTTACAGTCGATACTATAATTATTAGTGCCAGTACCAGTTTTTGAATCATTTGGTTTTCAAAAGTCTCAAGATTAAACAAGAAAAGGGCAGTGCCAGCTAGCAAAACTATGTATTGCACCAGTACATAGGCATTCACCACCTTTGCAGCATGCAAATCGAATTTACGGTAGGAGGTTCGGTCTATGTCGTACGGAGCTCTGTATCCGCCAAGATAGTCGGGCAACCAACCCGGCTTTTGAAATACATAACGTAGCCTATCACTCCATTTCGGAATGGTTCGCATATCGCGCAGCATGTCAGAGTAGTGAGCCACATTGGCCCAAACAGGGTTCCAACTGTTCAGGTTTTTGGTGATTCCGTAGGTAGGTCTCTCTTCTTCTTGCTTAAAAGTGCCAAAGAGCCGGTCCCAGATTATAAAAGTACCTCCATGATTTTTATCAATATACTTTGGGTTCCGTGCATGATGCACCCTGTGATGCGAGGGGGTATTGAATATGGCTTCGAACCATTGCGGAAGCTTGTTGATGGATTCCGTGTGTATCCAGAATTGGTATAACAGATTAAAGCCTGAGACCGAGAGAAGTATTAGCGGATGAAAACCCACCAGTGCCATGGGGGTGTAAAAGATGAAAGTCCAGATGGTTTGAGTAGAACTTTGCCGAAGGGCCACAGAAAGGTTGTACTCTTCGCTTTGATGATGCACACTATGGCCACCCCAAAACAGGTTTACTTCGTGGCTCATGCGATGGGCCCAGTAATAGAAAAAATCATAGGCTATAAAAGCTACAATCCAGGTGAGTACCGAGTTTTCAATAGTAATAAACCTGAATGTTTCGAAGATGAATGTGTAAAAGCCTATGGTAAATACTTTAAGAAAGGCCCCGGTAACCTGTGATGTAACACCACAATTAATATTGGTAATGGCATCGTTGAGTCTATAAGAACGAATAGACTGAAATCGATGAGCAACCAACTCCAGACCAATTAAGAGAAAATATACCGGAATGGCTATTATAGTAGGATCCAGACTCATACCGGTGGCTTTTAGAATTTGTTAAATAGTTAAAGTTACTCATTCAGTCACATAGAAGTAAGTATATATTCACAATGCCATGTAAGAGTTATTTGTAAAGCTACAAATGGTGGCAAAGTGTGAAAACATACGCCATGCGCCTGAAGTAGTTCTAATATATTATTTCTGCGCCAAAAGATCCAATCTGCCTTTTATTTGGATAAACCAGATTAATGAAATAATAAGATAAGCAATGGCTATCAATGATGCCACAGTCAACCACTTTGAGTAGAAGAGAGAAATAAAGGCTATTGGAACAGCGATCAACCTTATAAACTCAATAAGTCGGCTCCACTTTCTGTTTTCGAATAAAAAGCCGAAAGAGGCTACAGAAAAGATTATGAACAAGGCAGAAATGATTTTTTTAGAAATCTCCAGTTCGTTCACATAGTACAGAAAAAACATTGTTGAAGTCATCAGTACCAGAAATTGGAAGCTTACGTAAAAGTTGAGCCTTACAGAGGTACGGTTTTCAAACTTTTCATAAGCCGGGTCAATATCAGGAGCTTTTTCAAACCCTCCCATATATTCAGGTTTCCAGCCGGGCTTTTTAAATAGTAGTCTAACCTTATCCTTTACGGAAGGGACACGTTTTAAATCGCTCAAAATGGCAGAATAGTGGGCAAAGTTAGCCCAAACTGGATTCCAGCTTTTCAGAGGCTTGGTTATACCATAATGAGGCGGCTCATCTTCCTTTTCAAAAGTCTTAAATAACCTGTCCCAGATTATCAGTGTACCGGCATGGTTTTTATCAATGTACTTGGGGTTTCGGGCGTGGTGTACTCTGTGGTGCGATGGTGTATTGAAAATGAACTCGAACCATCTTGGCATCTTTTTGATCGATTCTGTGTGTATCCAAAATTGGTAAACGAGGTTTAAGCCCTGAGAGGTGATAAATACAATAGGGTCTATTCCTGCAAGGGCCAGAGGAAGATAAAACAAGAAAGTCCATAGAATTTGAGTAGAGCTTTGCCTTAAAGCCACCGATAGGTTGTATTCTTCACTTTGATGATGAACACTATGACCACCCCAGAACAAATTAATTTCATGGCTAAGTCGGTGTGCCCAGTAATACATAAAGTCAAAGAACACAAAGGCCAAAGGGAAGGCCCACCAGACAATTGGGATATTGAAAAAACCGAATTTTTCTTCGATAAGCGTATAGGCACTAAAAAGGGTAACCAGCAAAAAGGCTCCCGTAATCTGAGAAACAACTCCGCAGTTAATGTTAGTCATAGCATCTTTCAGCCTATATGACTTATGCTTTTTTAGACGCAGCACAATAAACTCAAAGCCTATGAGCAGGAAGTAGATCGGTATGGCAATTACAGTTGGATTAATATTCATTCGTTAGAAACTCATTAATAGAAAATACAAGAAGAATTTTGCGTAAAGTAAATGGTCAATGTTACAGGAATCGTTCGCTAACCGGGCTTTACGCTCGTAAAAAGGAACTATATCAGCTAAGTGGAAAAGAATCATTTTGAAACTCTATAAAATTAAGAGTTTTAAAATTCAAATGAATGATTTTTGAAATATCCTGAACCTTCAATCACTTATACTCTATTATCGGGTTACTCATTTAGATCGCATTT
>NZ_DBHC01000018.1:10940-107674 GCF_002296035.1 Roseivirga sp. UBA838 | reverse complement strand
GAGGCAAGGTTCAGAAATATACTTCTTGCGACTTCAGTAAGTAACCCTATATTTTTTCTCTCAAAAAAGTTGAGAGAAAAATTCCGGAATGATGGCTTTGTCTTTTTGAATTATTTATCCCCCGCCTTCGATTTTAGAAGGCTAAATCCTTTTTTTGAAACATGATAGCAGTAGTACAACGAGTTTCGAAATCGTCAGTAGCCATAGGTGGAGAATTAAAATCGGCCATTGGTCAAGGGGTGATGATTCTGTTGGGTATTGAGGAGGCCGACAGTCAGGAAGATGTAGAATGGCTAAGTCGAAAAATTGCCAATATGCGCATTTTCGATGATGAAAATGGGGTGATGAACAAGAGCCTGATTGACAGTGGAGGAGAAGCTTTGGTAATAAGTCAGTTTACACTACATGCCAGCACCAAAAAAGGCAACAGGCCTTCATACATTAAAGCAGCAAAACCCGACATCGCTATTCCGCTTTATGAAGCCTTTAAGACACAATTGGCAATTGACTTAGGAAAAGAAGTGGCTTCGGGTGAGTTTGGAGCCGATATGAAAGTATCTTTGATTAACGATGGTCCGGTAACCATTATCATAGACACAAAAGACAAAAAATAATGAGTACAGAAATAAAGGGAATTTCTGCCCTGCAGGAAGAAGTAGATCACTGGATAAAAACAGTGGGAGTAAGGTACTTCAATGAATTGACCAACATGGCTCAGCTCAGTGAAGAAGTAGGTGAGGTAGCCAGAATTATTGCCAGAAGATATGGGGAACAGTCAGAAAAAGAGTCAGACAAAGCCAAAGATTTGGGCGAAGAACTAGCCGATGTGCTTTTTGTGGTGGTTTGTCTGGCCAATCAAACGGGAACCGATCTGCAGGCGGCATGGGAGCGCAGAATGGCCAAAAAGACCGCGCGCGACAAAGACCGGCACAAGAATAATGAAAAACTAAAATCCTAACTATTATCCGTTATATTCGCGCAAACTCTAAATCATGAAAACGATATTTACCTGGGCATTGCTTGCCTGCATATTCACTCAATTACCTGCTCAAAACATTTCTAAATACACCTTAAAGAAAGGCGATAAGTTCAGTATTGAAATGAGCCTCAATCAAGACATTACCCAACAGGTTATGGGACAGTCTACTGAGATGGAGCAGGTTCAGCAAACCAAAGACTTTTTTGAAGTACTGGCCGTGGAAAATGGTGAATATCGCATCAAAACCACTGCACTTAAGCGTTCATTTGCCATCAATGCCGATATGATGCAAATGGAAATGTCTTCTGAAAACGAGGGCGAACAGAATTTACCGTTTAGGTTAATGGTGGATAAATCTTATGAATTTACTATGACGGCTCAGGGCAAGGTAACAGCTGTTTATGGTCTGGAAGAGCTTGTCAACGGATTGAAGTCAGATTTGCAAGGCACGATATACGGTAGCGAAGTAGGGCAGATTATTTCTGTGTACGATAAAGAAACCATCTTGAGTTCACTCAATCAGCAGTTCAATATATACCCTGAAGGCAACAGCCAGACATGGCAAAAGACAAACAAACTGGTAGTGAACAATGCCCCAATCGAAACAGCTACAACCTATAGCTACGAAAATGCTAATACCATTTTGGCAAATGCCAAGGTGAACCTCGATGGAAACATTGAACAAATGGGTATGGTAATGAAAACCAAACTCTCGGGTACACAGGAAAATAAATATGTGATTAGCACGAGCAATGGATTGCCCGAAACGGTGACTATTAAACAAAGTGTAACCGGTGATGTAGAAGCTCAGGGTATGGTAATTCCTATGACGGTGGTTACCAACTCAACATTTAAAGTGACGATGCAATAATTTTTCTGCTTCAGGAAACTTTGCATTGGTTAGTAATCGTTAGACACGCATCAATCAAACAAATGAATAACACTGGTCATGTTAGTTCTTGAAATCATAGGAGTTGTAATTGTCGCGTTCATTGTTCTGAATGTGATTCTCTACTTTGTAGAGCCTAGCCTTATAGCCATTACCTTTTCATTGGTACTTAGGCTTTTCTATAGAAATCCGCCTATGGTAGATTTGGAAAAGCATTTTAAAGACCACCAACTGCTTAAAGACAACTGGAAGGTAATTCAGGCCGAACTATTGGAAATACTAAGGAATGAGCAGAACATTCCGAAATTTCATGAGGTAGACAAAATTCAGCGTTTTATCAACGATGGGGACAAATCGCCCTGGAGAGTTTTTATGTTTAAGGCTTACGATAACTGGCAGGAGTCTAACTGTGCCAAAGCCCCTAAAACAACGGAGTTGCTCAAGCAGATTCCGGGCATTACCACGGCCATGTTTTCAATCTTAGGGCCTCAAAAGCATATTCCCCCACATAATGGTTTTTATAAAGGAGTGTACCGCTATCACCTCGGACTAATTATTCCCAAAGAAGGGGAGTGTTATATAGTGAATGGTGGCCAGCGCTACGACTGGAAGGAAGGTGAAGATGTGCTCTTTGACGACACCTTTAAACATGCGGTGTGGAATAAAACAGATGAAACCCGTGTGGTGCTTTTCTGCGATGTTTTCCGCACCGATTTACCTAAAATATTCCAGCCTATGAACCGGTGGGTATATGGCCTCAGGGAAAAAAGCCAACGCCTGAAGAAGGTGCTTAAAAATGCAGAGGTTCAGGTAGATTTGAAGCCGCAGGCTGGGTAGGTTGGTTAAGAGTTATCAGTTAACGGGGAATCAGGGATTGGTCCGATTCGTCATTTGTGAGGCATCATTTATCGCTAGTAAGGATCCTTGATTTGGCAATCCGGTTGTTTTGAGCACAGTTTATCTTAATATGGCTTACTATTTTATTAGAGTTACCGATTGGTCCCTGTTTTGATATTTTGTTACCGTTTGTGTCTTCACAAATGGCTCTTATAAGGTACTTTGAAGACACAGCTTGTAGCTGGAGTTGTCTATTGTTTTTAGGTGATCTAACCAAGTAATCCTATACTTTATTACAATTACACTGCTATGCAGTAATCTTAACTAGCTATGTTAGTATAGATAGAGTGGGAATCAATAGGCTAACTTTATGAATGGAATACTCTACCCTTCTGCAACGAATTAAATCACCAATTCCCCATTCTTGAGTTTCGGCACAACATCAAACTCGTTGCAGCGCGAGCAGTATTCTATGTCTTTCATGATACCGAATTTTGTAAGGCGTTTGGCATGGTTGCTTCGGCTAATGAAATAGTAGGGGTCTTTACCCATTGATTGAAAAAGGTAAAAAGCAGCCGTGGCCGCGTCAGAATCGAACTCGGCTTGCTTCTTAAGTCCATCTAAAACAGCTCCGGCAAAAAGGCTGTCTTCCAGGTTATACTTACCCTTCCATCCGGCACAGAAAAGCAATATATCTCGTCTGGTTTTGGAGAGATGGTTAACTACTGCCTTAAGGTTTAAAAATGCGCCAATAATTACTTCGGGAGCTTCTTTAGATAAGTCCAGTGCGCGAGTGCCATTGGTAGTGGTGGTCGCAACCTTCTTTCCCTTTAGCCCCTTTTCCATATAATCGAATGGTGAATTGCCCAGCTGAAACTGGGGCAGCTTTTGCCCGTTTCGCTCTCCGGCCATTACATAACCTTGAGCACCAAGAGCTTCACACTCTTCAACGGTAGCTACCGGGGTAATGCTTGCCACACCCGTACCCAGGCCGGCTACCATGCACGAGGTCGCCCTGAGAATGTCAATAACTACAACGGTTTTGTCAGTAACGTCAAACTGATGGATCAATTCCGGAGTGTAGCAAACGTCTATGTTCATTAATGGAAGGGTAATTTATTTGTTAATTCTTAGTTGGTAACTATCAATGGTGTGGGTCTCATTCTGAATTCATTTCGGAATCTCAGCAGAAGAGGACCCTGAAATAAATTCAGGGTGGTTCACTTGCTGGTTGTTCACCACCCTTTGATTTCCTTTACTTCTGCACAAAAGGAAGTTTTACTACTTCCGCTTTTAATCTTCTATTGCGTACAGCAACATAAATTTCGGTACCTGCCTTGCTAAATTCTTTCTTCACATAGCCCAAGCCGATGCCAATACCCAGAGTAGGCGACATGCTTCCCGAGGTTACCTCACCGATAACGTTTTCTTCGGCATCCATTAGCTCATAATGACTTCTGGGAATTCCTTTGTCAATCATTTTAAAGGCAATAAGCCTGGTGGAAACCCCTTCCTCTTTTTGCTTTTGAATAGCCTCTGAGTTAGTGAACTCCTTGGTAAACTTGGTTACCCAACCCAAACCGGCAGCAATAGGAGAGGTCTCGTCTGTAATGTCGTTTCCATAGAGGCAGTAACCCATTTCCAGACGCAGGGTATCTCTGGCTCCTAAACCAATGGGTTTAATATCAAATTCGGCTCCGGCTTCAAAAATCTGCTTCCAAACCGATTCTGCATGGTCGTTGTGTACATATATCTCAAAACCACCGGCACCGGTATAGCCTGTTGCCGAAATTATAACATACTCAACTCCTGCCATTGGCCCTACCACAAAGTTGTAAAACTTAATGGAAGATAAATCTACAGAAGTTAGCTTCTGAAGCGTGGCAACAGCCTTTGGACCTTGCACAGCAAAAAGTGAATGAGAATCTGAAACGTTTCTCATGCTTACTCCTTTGTGGTTGAACCGGCTAATCCACTCCCAATCTTTTTCAATGTTTGAGGCATTGACTACGAGCATGTATTTTTGCTCATTGAAGCGATACACCAGCAAGTCGTCCACTATTCCCCCTTTGTCATTGGGTAAGTAAGAATACTGGGCCTGCCCGTCAACTAGTTTAGATGCATCGTTGCTGGTTACTCGTTGAATTAAATCAAGTGCATCAGGTCCTTCTAAAACAAATTCTCCCATGTGTGAAACATCGAATACTCCCACACCATTTCTAACGGTGTTGTGTTCCTCAATGTCTGAGGTGTACCGCACGGGCATGTTGTAACCGGCAAAGGGAACCATTTTAGCCCCCAGACTTTCGTGAAGGTCGTTTAATGCTACTTTTTTTAATTCCATTTCTATCTCGTTTTGCTCGACAAAAGTAAGCATTGAGGTATAAAAAAAAGGCTTTGGTTAAATTAATTCTCAGGCTGTTTTCGGGTTCAGGCAACCCATAAATGATTTTGTGCATCTATTTGGTTATAAACCAAATATGCCAACGCTTCTAATTTGCAGAGAGGAGCTTGTCAGCTACCTGTCTTTAATACTGAATGCTTGCCGGAGCAGCGAATTAAAGAGAGCTCAAGGCTGTTTTTCGGCTTGATTAGAAGTAGAATTTCAAACCAAAACAAAGGTCAAAACTCATGTTTAAAAATTTTTTAAAAGTAACGGTAAGAAGCCTGCTCAAAAGCAAGGTTTTCGTGTTCATTAACATTATTGGTCTCGGTTTGGCGCTAGCCTGTTGTATTGTAGCTTTTCTGAACTACGAGTTTGCACTCAATTTTGATAAACAGCACAAGAACTATGACCAGCTCTATCAGGTATCGGTGTACATCGATCAGAATGGAGCCCGCCAGCCTTTTGGTCAAGCTCCCCTGCCATTGGGGCCTTTACTCAAATCGGAAGTGCCGGGAGTAGAACGGGTGAGCCGGTTCGAACGATCAGGGGTTACAATTAAACGCGAAAGCAATGTGTTCAATCGCACTATGGCTTTTGTAGATGATGATTTTTTGGAAATGTTCACCTTTCCCATCTTGCATGGCGATGCGGCCAGTTACAAAGAGCTTTCCAGTGTGCTAATCTCTAACCGAACAGCCATTTCTTTGTTTGGCAAAGAAAATGCCGTTGGAGAAACCGTTGAGTTGGTGCTTTCAGAGCGACCCAACATACTCCTTACTGTGGGGGGAGTGTTTGAAGAACCGGGCCTGCAGAGTTCATTGCAGTTTCAGCTCATTACAGATTTCGAAAACTTTCACCGCAACTTCAATGTAGACAAAGACGATTGGTCCATCTTTGTAGATGGCCTTTTCATTCAAACCGCAGATCCGCAGGTAGCTCAGGCCTTGCCGGGCATGATTCAAAAGTATGCGCCATTACAAGCCGAGGTAAAAAAGGATTTCCCAATTAATTCTTTCTGGGTGCAAGCCATGGCCGATGTAGCTTTTAACCAAAGAGATGTTGATGGCACCACTTTGGGTAACGAAACCCTACATCCTGCTCATATCACTGCCCCCAACATTATGGCCTTGCTCATATTGCTGTTGGCTTGCTTCAACTTTACCAACACGGCCATAGCCATGTCTAACAAACGCCTGAAAGAAATTGGTATTCGCAAAACAGTGGGGGGCTCGCGCGGTCAACTGGTGTTTCAATTTTTAGGCGAAAACCTGGTGTTGTGTTTCCTGGCTCTGGGATTAGCCCTTTTATTCTCGTTGTGGCTAGTACCCAAATACAGCGACATGTGGCCCAATGTCAATGTAGTGCTCACCCTTTGGAACAATCCGGGAATGATTATTTTCCTCTGCTCTACTTTAGTTCTTACAGCGGTATTGGCCGGAGGGTACCCCGCCATATTTGTGAGTAGATACAAGCCAGTTGCCATTTTGCGTGGAACGCTCAAAGTAAGCTCATCAAGCTTGCTCTCAAAGGTGTTGTTGGGCATCCAAATGCTTATTTCTGTGCTTTCATTGGTATTAGGCTTTGCCTTCGTTCAAAACTCAAATTTTCAGGAGAATCTTGATCTGGGTTACGAAAAAGAAGGCGTTTTAATGGTACAGTTAAATAGTGCCAATGAAGCCGAGCGATTCAAAACAGCAATAGTCAGCAACCCATCCATCGATGAAGTGGCCCTAACCAGCGGCCATGTGGGGTGGAGATCATATCAAACCAAATTAAAGGCGGAGAGCTCTGAGGTGCAGGCAACCATATTAGATGTGGGGCTCAATTATGTTGAAACTATCGGCCTACAGGTATTAGACGGCAGGAGCTTCGATGCAGCCAATAAGGAGGCCGATAAGGCCCGAAGCGTTGTGGTTAACGAAAGAATGGCGGCTCGTATGGGTTGGGAGAATCCCGTAGGACAGCGAGTAACTATGAACGACTCATTGCAATATACCGTGGTAGGACTTGTAAAGGACTTCTACGTGTTTGGTCTCTGGGTGCCCATAAACCCCGTAATGCTCAGGCTACGCAATGAAAGCGACCTGAACATGGTGATTGTGAGAGTGAGCGATGAGGAAATGGGGGCTACGCGCGATTTTCTGGAGTCTACCTGGGCAGAAGTAGTGCCCGACAGACCAACCTCCATTTATACCCACGATATAAACGTTTTGGGTGAAGCGCGCGATGTAAACAAGAATATTGTGCAGATGTTCATATTCCTGGCTGTAATAGCCGTGGTACTTTCTGCCATAGGTCTGTTCACTCTGGTATCTATAAACATTCAAAGCAGAACCAAGGAAATTGGTATTCGAAAGGTGTTAGGAGCTTCAATAGCCAAAATCACCACGCTTATTAATCGTCCGTTTCTCATTATTGTAGGCGTAGCCTCAATACTAGGAGGAGGGCTGGGTATTTATCTAGCCGGTCTTCTAATGGGCACAATCTGGACTTATCATGTAACTCCAAACTTCATTAGTGCGCTGGTTCCTATTGTTATCATACTGTTAGTGACCCTCATTTCTATCTCCGGTAAAGTGATTAACGCAGCCAAAAGAAACCCCGTGGAGTCGCTCCGCTACGAATAGCAAGAATTGCACAAATAGCACGTCATTCCTCTTTAGAGGCATTTCTTTATAGTTTTAGCTCAAAAAACGATGGAGATCACTGACCTATAGGGGAATGACGTTCCGTTTTGACTCAAGCCTTTGTAACCCATGGCTTCGTGAATGAGTTAGGAAGTTTATAAACCAAAAGCTCTCCATTATGAAAAGAATACTGATCCTTAGCACGTCACTTATGCTCGTGGCACTGCTAACCCTATCTTTTACCCACAAAAATGCTATTGAAGCAAAGGCAGAAGAGGAAGTAAAACAGCTGATCTTGAAGGCCTATATCAACGGGGCATTTAATGAGCTGAATGCAGATGCCATGCGAAAGGGGTTTCATGAAGATTTTGCTATTTACTCTCCCAAAGGTGAGTCTATAAGTAAATACCCTATTGCGGTTTGGGCCGATGGGGTTGAAAAAAGAAAGGCCAACAACTACGACCCTGGCGACCCCAAAAACAAGTGGGATCATAAGTTTGCCTTAGTAGATGTTACGGGCCATGCTGCACAGGTAAAGGTAGAGTTGTTCAACCAGGGGAAACATGTGTATACAGACTATTTGAGTTTGCTCAAATTTGATAGCGGCTGGCGAATTGTGGCCAAGGTATATCAACAGCATTGAGCCGGTTTCTTTGGTGTTTAAAGTCTTCTCTTCGCTCTGTCGGGCTGAAAATTTGCTAAAACAGTTCCAGCTGCTCGGGCAATAGCCTGAATGATTTACGATGGTAGGGTGTTATGCCCAGTGTTCTGATGGCTTCGCGGTGCTTAGTGGTGGGGTAGCCTGCATTGGTTTCCCATCCGTAACCGGGATATTGCTCAGCCAGTTGGGTCATAATTCTGTCGCGATGTGTTTTGGCCAGTATGGATGCAGCAGCTATACTCATGTATTTGCCATCGCCTTTTACTATGCACTCATGGGCAATGCCGGGATAGGGCTTAAACCGATTACCATCAATAAGCAACAATTCAGGAGTAATACTTAGGTCTTTTATGGCCAAATGCATGGCCAGGTAGCTGGCGTTTAGTATGTTAATCTCATCGATTTTAGAGTGACTTACCTCTTGCACAGAGTAGGCCAGCGCATGGTGCTTAATCACTTCTTCCAGTTCATTCAACTGCTTTTTATTCAGTTTTTTCGAATCGTTTAAAAGCTGATGCTTGTAGTCTGTTGGCAGAATTACTGCCGCTGCTACTACCGGTCCGGCCAGAGGTCCCCTGCCGGCTTCATCGCAACCTGCCTCAACAATTCCCTCTTTGTAGTATGCCTTTAACATTGTGGTTTAAACTTAACAATAGCCCTCAACAACTTGAAAGCTTTCTCTATTTTTGGGCCATGAGCAAAGAGAAAAGTCCCTGGAAGACCCTTGGCGAAAAGTTGATTTATGAAAACCAATGGATAAGGCTCAATGAGTATCAGGTAATTAACCCTTCCGGAAAGCCGGGTATATATGGTAAGGTATCGTTCAAAGGGAGGGCTGTGGGAGTTATTCCTGTAGACGGTGAAGGCAATACCTGGTTGGTGGGCCAATACAGATATACGCTCAGCGAATACAGTTGGGAGATTCCTATGGGTGCGGTGCCCTTTACCGAAAGCTATGAGGAAGGTGCTTTGCGCGAGCTAAAAGAGGAGACCGGACTCATTGCTCAAAAGCTGGAATTTCTGTGCAAAATCCACACCTCCAATTCTGTGACCGATGAGTTGGGTATGGTTTTCGTGGCAACGGAACTTTCACAAGGTGAAACTCAGTTTGACGAGACGGAAGATATAGCTATCAAGAAGCTTCCTGTAAAAGAGGCTATAGAATGGGTAATGGATGGTCGTATTACCGATAGTCTGAGTGTGGGTGGGCTACTCAAGTATGCCCGAATAAAAAATATCTAGTGGCGCAATTATTATCCTATAAAGATCATTTTAACAAAACGGTTTTGTTGGCCTATCCGGTTATGCTCAGTCAGTTGGGGCATATTATGGTAGGTATTGTCGATAGTATAATGGTGGGGCAGCTTGGGCCTAAAGAGTTGGCTGCTTCTTCGTTTGCCAGTAATTTTCTGGCGGTGTTTATGATGTTCGGCATTGGTGTTTCGTATGGTATAACCCCCATGGTGGCTCAGGCTGATGGTAAAAAGGACAACGACCTGATTACTCGCTTGCTAAGACACGGAATTATTTTGTGTCTGGTATTAGGCCTGCTAATGGTAATGCTCATGTATTCACTTACCGCAGTTTTTCCTTATATGGGACAACCGGCAGAAGTAATTGATTTAGGGACTCCCTACTTTTTCATAATTGCCTCCTCTCTTTTTCCGCTTATTGTTTTTCAGGGGTTCCGCCAGTTTTCTGAAGGGATGTCTATTACCAAGCCCACTATGTACATTACCATTTTGGCCAACGGCTTAAATGTGTTGCTTAATTACCTGCTCATTTTTGGTAAGTGGGGCTTCCCGGAGTTAGGGCTCAATGGAGCCGGCTGGTCTACGCTAGTTTCCAGAGTGCTAATGGCCATTGCCATGCTGGTATTTGTGAGACGCTATCATCGTTTCAAGGCTTTTAGAGCCGGGTTTGTATTGAACAGGTTTAAGGCGGACTTCTTTAAGCCCATGCTAAAAATTGGTATTCCTACGGGAGGGCAGTTCATCTTTGAGGTAGGGGCTTTTGCTATGGCGGCCGTAATGATGGGCTGGTTGGGCACAGTTCCTCTGGCTTCCCACCAAATTGCCATTAGCCTGGTGGCCATTAGTTATATGATGGCCTCCGGAATATCGGCAGCTTCAACTGTTAGGGTGGGTAACCAATTGGGGAAAGGAGATTTTCCGAATTTGAGAAGGGCAGGAAATACCAGCTTCATTATGGCTTTGGTTTTTATGGCGGCCTGTTCGCTGGTTTACATTCTGTTTAACGGTTTTTTTCCAAAGCTGTATGTAGATGATGCCGAAGTGGTGGGTATTGCCAGCTCACTGATTGTAATTGCCGGTCTCTTCCAGTTGTCAGATGGAGTTCAGGTGGTTGGTTTGGGCTGCTTGCGGGGTATGTCAGATGTGCGGGTACCTACCTGGATTACCTTACTTTCTTATTGGGGGCTGGCTATACCAAGCAGTTATGTGTTTGGATTTGTACTCGATTTGGGCCCTCAGGGCGTTTGGTATGGTTTGTTAATTGGCCTTACCGTGGCCGCAGTTGCTTTGTACACCAGATTTAATAGATTGGCTACAAAAAAGATATTGGCCCAATAGAAGGCATGCAACCTTGGCCGTTTCATTAGGTCTATACTTTGTAAAATATGTCGATTATGAGAAGAACAATTTTTGTTGTGTTGCTGAGCTTTGTGGTTCTATCAGCCTGGTCTCAGCAAAAAGAAACCAGAAATGTGGGAGACTTCAACGGCATTGCCATGAATATTTCCGGCAAAGTATATGTAACGCAAGGCAATAAGAATGAGGTGATTGTGGAGGCTGATGGTGAGACACTCGAAGAAGTGATTACCGAAGTGCGAGGCAATAGACTGAGTATTTCAAGCCGATCAAGAAGAAGTTGGTTTAGCTGGGGCGACCGAGGCACTGGTAGGGTGAATGTGTACATTACCGTTCGCGATCTTAGAGAGGTGGTTGTTAGCGGAGCAGGAGATGTTATAGGGCAAAGACTTATAAAAACTGACGATTTGAGATTGTCCATTTCCGGTTCGGGAGATATAGAGCTGGAAGTAGATGCTAAAACAATACAGTCTAAGATTTCCGGTTCCGGCAACATAGACCTTAAAGGGTCGGCCCAAGAAGCATCACTAGGCATAAGCGGCTCAGGTAAGTACTATGCAGAAAGTCTAAAGGCCGATGACTACAACATAACCATCACCGGGTCTGGGAGGGCATCAGTTGCAGTTTTTGGCGAACTGGAGGTAAGAATTTCCGGCAGTGGTAGTGTGTACTATTCGGGTCAACCCACTGGAGTGAACACTAGTGTTTCAGGTTCTGGCAGAGTTAGGCGAAATAATTAATTCGCTTCTGGATTTTTCACTTTTAGAATAAACTCGCGATAACCTTCAATTAGCAGAAATTGTGCGGTTAAATAGGTGGCCATAATAGCCGGGGTACCCCAGGAGGCTTGTGCTACAAACCGATTGTAGGCAAGAATGCTGTCGCTCAATACAAAAAATAGAGCCCCAGCCATTATAAGCCAAAAACTACCGGAGTCCGTCCTCTTCCATCGTTTTCTGGCCGTGATTGCCATTAGGCAAATAATAACTGTGTAAAGCAAAGCAGGCGCATACATATTCCCTAGTCCTGGCTTAACTACTGAAAACATGGCCAAACCATACAGCATAAAGGGAATGTCTTGCCATTGCGGTTTAAAACCTTTTTCCAAAACCGTTACTGCGCTCATGTTCACAAGAAGATAGACTACATGAGCCAACAAAAAGCTTAGCAAACCGGCCAGAAAAAACCAGGCATTGTTTCCGCTAAAAATAAGAAGGGTGTCTCCCAAAAATGAAAAAACCAGAGCTGCCTTGATGTATCCATTCAGAGGGCTTTTGGGAGTGGTTCTAACAAAGTATAAAAACAGAGAAGGAATGAGTAAAGGTTTAGTGATCTGACCCACGAGAGTCCAGTCGGCTAATAACGCGGCCAAATGAAAGACGCTGAGCAAAAAAAAGGGCGTAGCTTTTGGGTTAAACCTCATCGGAAGGGTTGTTAAACAGTTTTTCTCCCCAAGATAAGCCGAAGTTTAAAAATAAGAAGCCCAAAAGAGAGAGTATGGCACAAGCCAGAAAGGCTTCTCGTAAATTTTCAATCACATTGCCATAGATGAGTCCGGCCGCAAAAGCTCCTAATCCAATACCTATTTCCAGGGCTATATACATGGTAGCAATGCCGCGTCCGCGGGCTTTGTCATGGCTTAGATCTATGGTCCAGGCATAAATGGTGGGCGTGTTTAAGCCAACGGCAATACCAAAAGCAATTGAACTGGCCAGTAGCATGGGTTTGGTATGTGTAAAAGCCACCATAATATCGGCCAGAGCTATTGCTATAGTGGCCCACTTAAGCACATAAACCCTCCCTTTTTTATCTGAAATTTTACCGGCCAGAATACGAATGAGAAGGGAAGAGAAAACGAAATAGCGGAAAAATATGCCCTTGCTTTCCTGATCGAAGCCAACACTAATCGCCAGGTCGGGCATTAGCGTTAGGGCTGCGCCAAAAGAGAAGGAGGTGAGCAAGAACAATATCGAAGGATTAATTACCCTTGGTTCGAATACATCGGTTTTTCTAATCCTGAGCAATGCCAAACGAAAGGGCTGCTTTTCGGGAAGCGTTTCTTTCATGCCTACCAGAATGAGCACCGAAAGAATGGCCAAAACAGATGAGGTATAGAACATGGTGTCCAGACCAAACCATGCAGTTATTTTCGGGCCGTAACTAGGGCCTGCTGCCATGCCCAGGCTACCAAACAGCCCTGAATAGCCCATGGCTTCTCCACGCCTGTGGTTGGGTACAATATCGGCAATATAGGCCGAGGTGCCGGTAGGTTTAAAGCCGGTAGAAAATCCATGCAGAAAGCGTAGCAGCATGAATGCCCAAACACTACTCAACAATGGATAAAGAAAGCCGACCACAAAACACACGGCTGCTCCAAAAATCATAACCGGTATTCGCCCGACCGTGTCTGACAGTTTTCCACTAAATGGGCGCGATAATCCGGCTGTAACCGTAAATAGAGCAATCACCAACCCTTTTAGTTCGCCACCGCCAAGCGTGGTGAGGTAGTCGTACAGGTCGGGCACAATCATGTTGAAGCTCGAAAAAAAGAGAAACGAGCTAAGGCAGAGCAAAATGAACTGCAGGGAAAAAATGCTGTTTTGCTCTGTCATGCTTTACTGCTGCATCAAGTAGGCTTTAATGAAGTCGTCTAGTTCTCCATCCAGTACATTTTGCACATCAGTACGCTCTACTCCGGTTCGGTTGTCTTTCACCAATTTGTAGGGGTGTAATACGTAGTTTCTAATTTGCGAACCAAAGTCTACTCTTTTCTTTTCACCCTCCAGTTTGTCGCGTTCGGCATTGCGCTTTTCCATCTCCAGCTGATATAGCCTTGACTTTAGCAATGCCAAAGCTCGCTCTTTATTGTCTAGCTGAGAGCGTGTTTCGGTGTTTTCAATAACTATGCCTGTGGGGGCATGTTTCAGACGCACACCAGTTTCAACTTTGTTAACGTTTTGCCCACCGGCACCACCCGAACGAAAAGTATCCCAGGTAATATCTGCCGGGTTTATTTCTATCTCTATGGAATCGTCTATGACAGGATAAGCAAACACTGAAGCGAAAGAAGTATGTCTTCGTCCGCCAGAGTCGAAAGGAGAAATACGAACCAAACGGTGCACTCCCGATTCTGACTTCAGTTGGCCATAGGCGAATTCGCCTTCAAACTCCAGGGTACATGATTTGAGACCGGCTACCTCGCCCGGCTGGTAGTTAACCTGCTTTACCTTCATGCCATGCCGTTCTCCCCACATAATGTACATGCGCATGAGTATCTCCGCCCAGTCATTACTTTCCGTGCCACCGGCTCCGGGGTTTATTTCTATAATGGCGTTAAGTTGATCCTCTTCGCCACTAAGCATTTTTTTAAATTCAACCTCTTCCAGTACGTCTAGAGCTGTTTGATAAGCGGCTTCCACTTCGGCCTCTTCTCCTTCGCCCATTTCGTAAAATTCGTACAAGGTGTCCAGGTCATCTACAGCTTCTTTAGCTTTTTCGAAGCTTTCTGTCCATACCTTTTTTGCTCGAATGGTTTTAAGAATTTTCTCAGCCTCTTTGGGGTCGTTCCAGAAGTCTGGTTGGGCTGTCACCAGTTCTTCCTCTTCTATTTCTTTTTTCTTGACATCGTAGTCAAAGATACCTCCTCAAGGCCGTGATACGCGCCTTCAAGTCTTTCAACTGATCTGTGTTCATGAATAATTTTTTTGGAGCTGCAAAAGTGGTGAAACCGTTGGGCTTTTACAAGGAGTATGGAGCTAAGAAAGTATTAAGTGTTACTCTTCTTAGGGTAGAATTTTTCTCAACCCCTTAAAAGCAAGGAACAACACTATGAAAAGGAGGAAAAGAACGGTAATGTTTTGCAGTGTGAGGGTCCAACCCAGGTTGGCTACATCAAGAAAGGGGTATGGATAAAAGTCCGATAGTTTACCCCTGCAGAGAATGTAAACTAAATAGATGCCCGGATAGGCCAATAGTTTGGGTAGATGGTTCCATTCAAAGGCCGTGCGAGTGGAGTAAAGCGCCCAGTAGAGGAATACTAGTATGGGGATTGCTGTATGGAGTAACTCATCTACTACCATTTGCAAACCTGTAGGCTCCCAAACATGGCGCAGTGCTATTTGGTACACGAGTCCCACCACAAAGATGTAGACGGTTACAAAAGTGAGTGATTCGGTGTGCGATAAAAAGCCTGGCATTTTTTTGCGGTTGAGGCTTAGTATGCCGAAGTAAAGGGCTACGAGCGTGTTGGTAAGAATAGTGAAGAAGCTGAAAAAACGGATAATCATTTCCGTAAGGCTTGTGGTGCGGTTTTCCAGCATCAAGTAGAACTGAGTAGCAACAGAAAAAAGAGCTAGTAAAGCAATTAGCGTGTGAAGTGTTTTTCTCATAGCAGGTAGCAGAAAATGGGAGTAGGCATTGGCCTGCGGCTACACTCAACACCAACTTCTAGCGCAAAACCAGATAGGCCTCAAACTTCTCCTTGGTTAAATCTACGCGTTTTCTCCTAAAAATCTTAAGCCCGTAGCCTGCTGCAACAAACGCACCGCTGGTTATGGTGGTGCCTTTGTCGAATGAAAAGTCGTTACCATCGATAATGGTATGATTAAACAGATCGAGAGCCAACAGGCCGTAACCGATGGTGGGGAGTAGGGCTTCGCCTTGCCGTAAAATCTGGGGGCGATTGGTAAAAGCGTTCTGAATGTCTATTTCCTCCAGCTGACTAATGAGAACAATGTTGTTCTCCAGCACAATGGTACTGTCTACAAAATCAGTTATCACGTCTTTGAAAAACTGATCCATTCCTTGCTGTCGATAAACAAAAGTGTCGCCCACCCGGTATTCGTATCTTCGGGTAGAGCCTTTTTTTCTTACTAACAGATATTCCTGAGCCTCTAGGGCTGAAAATGAAAAAAGCAGCAAAAGAAAGTAAATTATTTTTCTGACTTTCATCTTGCTGCTAAGTAAGGCAAAAACTTCGTTAAAGCGAGTTAAATCTTATATATCCAACCGTGTTTATCGGCTATTTCGCCAGAACGTATACCGCTTAGTTCTTTAAGTATTTTTCTGGAGAAGAAGGAATCATCTGCAGCAGGCAGATCATAAACTTCATCTTCGTAGCCTATAGTAGCAATAGGGGCTATGGTGGCGGCCGTACCCACTCCAAAAGCTTCTTTGAGGCGTCCTTCTTTAGCAGCCGCAACTACCTCAGCCACTGCCACTGGTCTTTCTTCTACTTTCACTCCCCATTCTCTTGCTATGGTAAGTACAGAGTCGCGGGTTATTCCTTTAAGTATTGTTCCTGAGGTTGGAGCAGTAATAAGCACATCATCAATCATAAACATGACATTCATGGTACCGGACTCTTCAATGTACTGATGGGTTTTTCCATCGGTCCAGATGAGTTGGTCGAAGCCCATTTTTTGAGCCAAACGAGCAGGATACAGACTGGCAGCGTAGTTGCCTCCGGCTTTAGCAAATCCTGTTCCACCTTCGAACGCTCTGGAAAATTTAGTTTCAATTTTTACTCGTACCGGTTTGGTGTAATACGATCCGACCGGGCCGGTAATGATCATAAATCTGAAATTCTCAGATGGTCTGATACCAATGTATTCGTCCATACCAAAGACAAATGGTCTTATATACAGGGCTGTGCCGGGGGCAGAAGGAACCCACGAAGCATCAATTTTGAGTAGTTCGTTAAGGGCTTCCATAAATAAGCCTTCGGGTACTGCAGGAATACACATTCGTTCTGCAGAAATGTTCAGTCGCTTGGCGTTAGCTTCCGGCCTGAATACTACTACTTCGCCATCTTTGTTGCGGTAGGCTTTCAGCCCTTCGAAAATGGTAATACCATAATGCAAGGCAGAATTGGCAGGAGAAAGCGAAATGTTTTGATAGGGGACTATCCGTAAATCTTGCCATTGGCCATCCTTATAATCGGCCAGAAACATATGGTCTGAATAGAGTCTACCAAAGGGTATATTGTTTTCATCGAGCTCATTAATTCGCGATTGAGTGGTTTTCTCTATTCTGATGGCAGACGTTTCTATCATGATTAAAGGGTTATAGGTAGTGTACAAATTTAACTAAAAACAGGCTTGGTGCAAACCGTGTTGTTTATGTAAGATTCTCTAATTCAGTAAGTTATATTTCTGTTTATCAGAATATAATATGCTGAACGACTGGTGTTTCGGTCAAATATTCCGCAATTAAATCTTTTTGCCTAATAAATTTTGGGGCAATTTATTTCTTACGGGGCTCCCACTTCACTTCTTCGGCATTCAATTCCTGAGCCATAAGCCGGCCTAGCACAAAGAGGTAGTCAGAAAGGCGGTTGAGGTACTTAATTACCAGAGGAGAAACCTTTTCCTGATCATTTAAAGCTATGCTTATGCGTTCAGCCCTTCGGCAAACACAGCGGGCGAGGTGGGCAAAGGATACCGACTGATGACCTCCGGGGAGTATAAAGCTGGTTAGCGCAGGCAGTTGCTCATCCATTCGATCCATCTCTGTTTCTAGCAGGTCTATATCGCTTTCGAACAAGTCGGGTTTAACTACTTTGTCTTTGCCGGGTTCGGTAGCCAGGTCGGCACCAAGAGTAAAAAGCCTGTCTTGAATGGTTTTGAGAATGTCTTTTCTATTTTGATTCACCGGCTGATCGCGGAGGAGGCCTATATAGCTATTTAGTTCATCGACTGTGCCATATGCCTCAATGCGTATGTGTGCCTTTGAAACACGAGCACCACCCAATAATGAGGTGGTGCCTGTATCTCCGGTTTTGGTATATATCTTCATGCAACTGTTCTGTTTCGAGGGGCTTAAGTTACAGATTTAGCCTCAAAAACAGCCGGTTGAACCTTTGTTAATGTTCTTCCTGATTGGCCATTTGTGCCTTCAGAATATTCACTTTGGTAGGGTTATGGTTTACTTCATCTTTTTCAATGAGGCCGTCTCTCAACCTTACAATTCGGTGGGAATACTGGGCAATATCGTCTTCGTGAGTTACCATAATAATGGTATTGCCTTTTTCGTGTAGCTGGGCAAACAGATCCATAATGTCGTAAGACGTTTTGGTATCAAGGTTACCGGTTGGCTCATCGGCCAAAATAATAGAAGGGTCGTTTACCAGTGCTCTGGCAATGGCTACACGTTGCCTCTGACCACCCGATAGCTCATTGGGTTTGTGATGAGCACGGGTATCGAGACCAACTCCGGCTAAAGCAGCCATGGCTTTCTCCTCTCTTTCCGCCTTGCTATATCCGGCATAAATAAGCGGAAGGGCCACATTTTCCAACGAAGTAGCTCTTGGTAAAAGGTTAAAGGTTTGAAATACGAAACCAATTTCTTTGTTTCTGATCTCTGCCAATTCGTTTTCAGTCATATCAGATACATCTTGTCCATTGAGAATGTACTGACCTCCTGAAGGGGTATCCAGGCAGCCAATCATGTTCATAAGGGTAGATTTACCGGAACCGGAAGGCCCCATAAAGGCTACGTATTCACCTTGCATGATTTCTATGCTAACCGACTTGAGTGCTCGGATGGTCTCGCTGCCCATCTGGTATATCTTGGAGATATCAGATGTCTTGATTACAGTTTTGCTCATATTCGTTGGACGTATCTAAATGCCGAAAAGTTTAATACAATACTTGTTTATTATGTAAATGGTTTAAACCCTGTGTTACCGATGTTTATTGTGTTTGGGGTATCGCCAATGGGAAAAGTGCTTGTGTATGGCTGAAAACCTATTTTTCACTTTCCCTCTAAACAAAAGAATCAAAAGATATTGGAGCACTGAAAAGACTTTCCGTGAACGGAAGAGGTACAGGATTACAGGCTCATGTCTGGCATGAGTTATAGAAGCCCTCGTCTATTGGTGTAGTGGTTCGGAAGCTTTTTACTGGTTTAAAGTGGGTGCATTTCGTTCGAGTAGCCGCTCGAACTCCTTACGAATGGTCTCAAGCTTTTCCTGACTCACCAGGGTCTCGAGCTTTTCAAAACTTGTTTCGGCAAAAGTTCTAAAACGGTTTTTTGCGCACAGGTAAATGTATACCTCGTGAAACTCAGCTGAGTTGGGATTAACCTTCAGGTTGTCTACCATAATGTTGTATAGCTTTTCTGCTTCGGCTCCTTCATTTTCCAACAACTCAAAAGTCTGAAGCGTGGAGTGAGTGTCGAAAGCGTTTTTGCCGGCCAAATGTATGAGGCTATCGATATACTCTTGGTCAGTCAACTGAGCTTTGTTGTTTACTAGTGCTTTGAGTTCTTTACTAAAATCGGCTGCCCGATCGTAGTTTTTAACTGTTTTAAGATCTTCCATAAAATCTAAAAGACCTTGTTCATTATAACCTCTTTTGCGAGCATTGTTAATACACTCAACGGTGAGGTTGGCCTGGCCCTGATCATAGGCCCAAATGGCCTTTACGTAATAAGGGAAGGCGGCTGCTCCGTAGTCGGAAGCGATCACTTCATCGATACTTAAGAAAGCTTTGGTCACTTCCCCCGCATGGTAGTAGGCAAAGCTGAGAGCGGTTTGCAAAAATGTATTGTAGGCCAGGTTTTTGGGACTGCTTTGATAGTAGGTGATGGTTTCAATGAGTTTTTGGGCATCGGGTCTTTTTTGTGCCAGAGCGGCATTATATAAGTAAAAGAGAGTTTCACGGCTCAGAAGGGTGTCGGGGTGAAGCTCATGGTCGAAGGGGAAGTATTGGTTTTGAGCGTTGGCCAGAGCCTGCCTATTTATTTTGAGGTGTAGGTCCTCAATATACTCATACTGAATGGTGGTGTCGAAATCAACTAGAGCCGCTACATCATAATTCAAGGCCGAAAGATTGGCTTCGCCCACCATGGCAGCATTTTTCCGGGTTGAGCTAAAGTACTTATAGGCCGAGTCATAGTTTTGATATTCGTAATGAGCCATGCCCAAATTGTTCCTTGCCTCAGGGCTTTGTTCAATTTCAGGTGAATACATGAGTGAACTAAGGCTGCGGTAGAGATCGCTGTTTTGAGCATAATAATTACCCAGGGCTACTCGGGCTTTGGCATTGGGCCGACCTCTCACAATAGCCGAATAGTGCTGGGGTATTTCTTCTTTCTCCAATGCTGAGGTAGCCAATTGAGCCAGCGCATAGTTGGAACGGTAGTTATAGAAGTCGAAGAAAACACTTTGACGGTAGTATTGAGTAGCCAAAAGCTTGTTGTCTATTTTTTCAGCCAGGCAGGCCAACATGGCATATTGCCCCGCTTTGGCCTGATGGTATGGCCGATATTCTAAATAAAGGAAACCGCCTACTACGAGTATTATACTGAACAACCGAACGGTTAGCATGGGAGTACGCGGACCTTGAAAGAACATGTGCCACACTTGTATGTTTTGTAGCAGTGGAGGAATAAAGTTGATTAAAGCATAGATGAAGAACGCTGCACCAAAAGCTAAATGGCCAATAATGATTACCCATTCCAGCGCGTTCTGCAGGGAATCTATGGCATTAATTTTAGCATAGGCCATAAGTCCCAGGGTAAGTGCGCAAGCCAATGGGTAAAGCCATTTTTTAAGGACAATGATATCTCCCCCTACATTAATGGTTGTGATCTTTTGATCGAAACATAAGTAACCGGAAACCATGGAGGCCAGGAGCAGGGTGAGTGGTTCAACTAAGTAAAGAGAGAACCTGATATCTTCATTTTTTTGAGCGAAAAGAAGGCCGGTGAGGCCAAGGTATATGAGTCCTACGATGCCAAAGTGCATAAGCCCATTTTTACCTTTGGGAGCCCCTTGCGTGGTGAGTTTAAATAGGCTAAACAGGTTGTCGCCTGCTATAAATACAATAAAAAGAGCTGCCCATAATAGTGGACCCGTTATACCGAATGATAACATAACAACACCGGGGTATTGCATATTGGGCAGCCAATGAATGAGTGCCAGAAAGGTACCATAGAAAAGGGTCATTGAAAGCGTTCTTGTGAGAACACTGGATTGTCTTTTAAATGCATGAAAAAAGTAACTTAGCAGCAGATAACCTCCAATTAGCCCATAGGTTAGGTATGGGTGCGCCACTCCTAGTTCTTCCAGTCTTAATTGTATAAAAGCAAAAATGAGTAATCCGGAAAAAACAAAATAGCTGAAGCGGTTGAGGTAAGTAGATGCCACAGAGCCTACAATGAGCAATATCATAAAAATGGCTAGTAGGGCATACTGAGGCCATAATAGATACTGCATTTCCCCGGTAGTGAATTTTTGCCAGCTTATAATCTGGTCGGCCACAACTCCGGAAGGTTTGCTGTTCAGTTGAAAGTATTCTAACAAGAAGGGGCGAGTTTTGAGAGTCGACTCTACTTGCCAGGGCAGCACAAGATTATCGCCAACCCACCAGGCATATCCAACCCATAGAAGGGCAAGTATAGCCAGAGTTATGCATAGTGTCTTTAGTAGGTTAAATGCGGTGGTATTCAAGGTACAATGGTTGTTTGATGAACAGTCAACGCCAAATAAGACTAATCATTTCGTTTCATAACCTGTGGAACTATAAAGAACTTGCCGTCCTGTTGCGGGGCATTTTTCAATGCTTGTTGCCTGTCAATGGTTGCTTCGGCTTTATCCGCTCTGAGCACATTAACTTCCCCGGTCATATGGGTGAGCGGCTCAACGCCCTCCGTGTTTACCTCGCGAAGCTTTTCTACCCAGTTCAATATTTCTCCCATGTCTTTTAACAGTTGGTCTTCTTCTTCAGGCTTAATGTTCAGCCGGGCAAGATGAGCCACTTTCTGTAGGGTTTCCTTATCTACTTTCATAACTGTTGAGCGTATCTTCTATGACTTTCCGGACTTCTTTTTTTAGCTTTTCCACGGCTTCATCGCCAGTGCCTTCAGGCCAAATGGGTTCGTGTACAACCATTTCGATACGGCCTGGGTGCATGGTTAGAGGCGACTTGTCTGGCAAAAGTAGATGATTATAGGGAATGCTGACGGGAACAATGGGGATTTGTTCGTTCACTGCAATACGAAAGCTACCTTCTTTAAAAGTAACAGTGTGTGGAGGGTTTTTGGTGAGTATGCCACCTTCAGGAAAAAAAACCACACTAAACCCTCTTCTTATTTCTTCCTGAGCTTTTAGCCAGCTTTTGTGTCTGCTTTTTAGGCTGGCTCTATCTACTAAAATATGAAGCCTGCTATACATGAAGCCCCAAACCGGCACTTTTTTTAGCGAGGCCTTGCCAATGAATTTAAATTTATGGTTGATGAGTCCTAAGCTTGGAATATCGAGGAAAGAGGTGTGGTTGGCACAGAAGATGTACCGCTGCGATGCTTTCGGTTTCGCTCTATATATAACCCGTGTACGATTGAGAAATAGAAAAAAGAAGAATAACCGAGCCCACACATGATTGATAAAAGGTGCTATGCCTTCAAGCGGGCGAATAAAAATAGCCAAAAGAAAAAATGGTAGAAGCACCAAAAAAATAAGCGCAAATACCAAAAGGCCATAGAAAGAATATAACCTAAGGAGTACTCTTCTCATAAAGTGGCGAAGATAGGGAAAATGATTTTGGATTGGTTTTCATTCAGAACTTAAAGGGGAGCTTCTGTGTAATAATGTACTCTTACAAGAAACTAAGTGATGAAGAATTTCATGCGCTTTTGAACACTATATTAGCCCCAGGGACTACCGCTTTGGCCAGCAGGGGCAGTTTGCTGAGAAAGACATTGAAACAGGTTGGAATGCTTTTGAAGCCAGAATGTGGGATTCGAAAATTGGAAGATGGAATTCAATTGATCCGAGAAGACAATTTTGGTCACCATATCTTGGTATGGGTAATAGCCCAGTTGGGAATATTGATCCGGATGGTAGGTTTAAGACTCGATTTGGAGCATGGTTGTATAAATTAATAAATGGAGGTGATGAGATTGAGTTTGGTGAAGATAAAGGAGAATGGTTCGTTGGATCTAAGGTGGATCTCGAAGGTGCCCATTCTGGTTATGAAAGAATATTTAAATACTCTACTCAGATAGAGCTCATTTATGATATAAGTGCAAAAGGAAATGTAGGTATTCAAACTGGACTTGATTTAGGCGTTTATGGTGCATCATTTAATCTATTCTCAGTGGATCTTTTTGAATTCGCTGCAAAAGGTGGAGTTGATATTCTTAACAATGAAAGCTGGATCAAGACGGATAGATATGTTTTATCTAGATATGACGAATCCGCGAGATTTACACAGGGCATTAGTCTAGAGATACCAACAATTGTTAATGGGTTACCTATTGATCTTAAAGCAGGAACAAAGGGTACAATCTCCAATCGAAGAAATCTTCAATTCGAAGAGTATCATTACGGATTTGGTACTGCTTTTTTTGAATCAGTGCAAACTCACAATCTTACTAATGATAGAGTAAGTACATTTGTTGGAACTCAAGAGGACGCTGGATTCAAGATTCTTGGTTTTGGAATTAAATTTAATTACCGCCTTGGAGTAAAGATTACAACTGATCGATAATGGAGATATTAATATTCCCTTCTATTATTTTTATAATTCTATTAAAAGCAAAAATTCATTGGATGTATTTAAGTTTAAATTATAATGACTTACATCGAATAAGATTTGGTGCTTATCTCAATTATCTCTTATCTGGGGGGACAAAGAATGTAATTAAAACAGATGATGGCTCCAAGGTAGAGATAGGAAACCTGTATGTCATTTTTATTCCCTATATATTTAAAATCTATAAGTCAGATAAGCCCCTGATTGTTGTTATGAAACTCGTAATATCTCTAATGAGCTTATTATGTATAGCCATTGTAATCTATATCCTGTCGTCAACTTGATATATGAAAATTAAAACCGATCCTTATTTTCCAGAGCTTGGTCATATGCTTTAAATACAATTTTTATAGTATACATATCAAGGGTGTTGATATTTAGAGCTATCTAATGTCATAATTGCCTCTAATCTGTAATACAAATACTGCTTCCCACTGGTAACAAGATACCGTGAGCACCGATTTTCATACTTTCTCTTAGTGTTTCCAGGTATTAGATTTTTTCTTTGTCCAAGATTATGCCTCAATTAGAGGAAAGTTGGTGCAACAAGCACCAATCAGTTCATTGTTTATCATTTAGAGTGGCAATGATTGCATCCTTTTCTAATTTTTTAATGACTTTTTCTGCCAGTTTTAAGATGGCTTGTTCATCTGAAGTGCCTCTATAGTCACGCGTAGTTGCGCCATTGGCTGTCCAGATAACAAAGCTTGTTTGCCTATCTACAAATTGAAGCTCAAAATAAGTGTACTCTTTAAATGAGTAGGTGGCTGGAGTGAACGTGTTTATGCTGTTCAATGAGGGCGGTGTAATCATAAGTGAGGCAAGCCCCGCATCTATTTGAGATACTCTCAGAATATAGTCGGCATCAGTATTAAATATTACCTTTTCATTTAGCTTTTGAATTGTCTCAGATTCCGGTTTATTGAGAATAATTTGAGAGACAGTTAAGTCTCTTTGCTCAAAACCTTTCTTAAGTTCCTTTGCAAATACAGATTCAAGCATGTATTTAAATTTTGGAAGAGCTTCAATAGAAATGTGAACCTTTTTCTCAGAAATAGGTCCTTGATAACCTTCTACTACACTGGTTCTAAGTCGGCTGCTTACACAAGCACTTGCCATGAACATAGAAACTAAAACAAGTAGGTATTGTGTCTTTTTCATTGTTTTATCGGAATTGGTTAAAGATAGGTCTCAATAGGACTGTTCTTTTTGTATGGGATTTAACTTACCGTTAAATAATACAGACAAAACAAAAAATTGAAACTTTCTTTTAAAAAAGAATTTCTCAACTGCTTAAGATTTAGGATATTCAGACTTCATGAGCTATAGCACACACCCTTTTATAATACTTATTGGCAAGACGTTTTATCTATGCTTCGTATTGAGCTTTCTTTTATTAGCTTTTAAAGCTCAGGGGCAGAAATCAGAAAGACCATTAATCTCCAAAAAAGGAAGTCAGAAGGCTGGATAAGCAACTAAGGAAATTCAATAAGCTTATTTTAAAATAACTGGAACAACTCAAGGGAGAAATCCCGTATCAGACTCCGTTCAGGTGAAAAAATAAGCGCAAATACCAAAAGGCCATAGAAAGAATATAACCTAAGGAGTAATCTTCTCATAAAGTGGCGAAGATAGGGAAAATGATTTTGGATTGGTTTTCATTTGTTTATCATATGCAAAGCCGCCTGATATACATAGTCCCAAAATGCATCTTTGTCTTTTTCTGCAAAAGTGGCTTTTTCAAGAGCGGCATGCATGTGTTTGAGCCAATGGGTGGCTTCTTCTTTACCAATTTGCCATTGAAAGTGTCTACGCCTGAGCATGGGATGGCCGCGTTCATCGGTATAGGTTTGTCTTCCACCTAAAGCCTGTATAAGGAATAGCTTGAGTCGGTTTTTGGCAGGGAGTAAGTCTTCGGGATACATCGGGCGGATCAGTTCATCCTTTTCAATTCCATTGTAGAAATCATCTACCAACCGGAGTATGTTTTCTTCGCCTATGCGTTCGTAAAGGGTTTGTTGTTCGGGCATATTGTTCGGGAGATTCCTGACATTTTTCTTCCTCCTCAAAAATGGGAAGAAAAATTCTGGAATAACGTTGAGAGTTAGGCAGTTCTTAAAGCTTGGTCGAAGTCTTTCACTAAATCATCAATATTTTCAATGCCAACAGAAACTCTGATTAATGAAGGAGTGATGCCATTTTTCAAGCGGTCGGCTTCATCCATGTTGGAGCTACTCATAGTGTACGGGTGAGAAACCAACGTTTCCGTACTGCCCAACGAAATAGCCAGGTGAGCCAATTCCAACGCGTTGAGAAACCTATAGGCTTCCGCTTCTCCACCATGTACTTCAAAGGCAATCATAGCACCACCGGAGTTGTTTTGTCTTTTGAAGAGCGCATATTGTGGATCGCTCTCAGGCATAAGTCCCAGGTAGTATGTAGCCTTTACTTTGGGGTGAGCTGCAAGGTATTCGGCCAATTTATGAGCATTACTCGCCTGTTTTTCCATTCTCAGGCCAATGGTTTCCATGCTTCTGGAGAGTAACCATGAGGTAAACGGTGAGGCGGTATTTCCCAGAATGGCTCTTTTCTGTTTCACCAGCTTCATTAGCTTTTCACTACCACTGGCTGCTCCTGCTATAATATCGCTATGGCCTCCGATGTATTTGGTAGCCGAGTAAAGGTTAATGTCTGCACCATGCGCAAGTGGTTGCTGAAACAGGGGACCCATGTAAGTGTTGTCTACTGCAATTACAGCATTAGGGGCCAGTCTATCCCGAAGCTTTCGCACCATTTCAATATCTACCAGAGTGAGTGTAGGGTTAGCAGGGGTTTCAAGGTAAATCATCTTTAGTTTATCCCTTTTGGGGTGGTTGGCAAGTAGTTGCTCAACTTCTTTTTGGGTGGCGCCTCGCTCCATTTCAGCCCACTCAATACCCATCTGCACCGCATGTTTTTTTATAAAGGTATCCGTTCCACCATAGAGGGGAGAAGACATCACAATTAAATCACCGGCCTGGCAAAAGCTAAGAATAGTAGTGGAAATGGCTGCCATACCACTTTCAAAAAAGGCAGCATCTTCTGCTCCATCCAGTTGAGCCAACCGATACTCGGCAGTTATGGCATTAGGGTGATTGAGGCGAGTATAAATAAGACTCGCATTTCGTTCTTCCAGAGGGATGTCTCCGGAAGCATTCATAAAGAATGCTTTGCCTTCTTCCGCGGTGTTGAACTTAAAGGTGGATGTCTGATAGATGGGGGGCTTTATGGAATTATAGGCCGAAGAAGGGTCGTGCCCTCCTGAAATAGCCCTACTCTCTGCAGAATATTTTTCGTGTTTCATTTTTTCTTAGTTCTTACCTGCAACGATGTGCCTTGCTGGCTAACCACCTCAATGGGTTGTCCGGCTTCAATATACTCTCCACGGGTGTATGCATCGTACAACTCATCGTTTATTTCTACTCGGCCACTTGGCCTTAGAATAGTAGCTGCTACTCCCTCTTTACCCACCAGGTCTTCATTATAAAAAGTGGAGGTATATCCCTCATCCTTGCGCTGAGTGGTGGTAAGTGCTATTCGCTGAAACATACTGGTTTGGGTGAATCGATAGCCCATTATAATGAGTAGAACGACTGAGCCAAACACACCTAAGCCAACGGTGGCAGCAGCTTTGGTTATTTCTTTGGTGGGTACATAATCGAAGTTAAAGTTATCGTTGCCCAACATCATGAAAATAAGCGACCCTACCGTACAAATTATGCCGGCAATGCCGGCTACTCCAAAGCCTGGAATGACAAAGACCTCCAGAGCAATGAGGGCCAGTCCTACAAAAAACACAGCTATTTCCCAGTTGGCCGCGAGACCATTGAGGTAATATGGCACAAGGTACAGAACGAGTGCAACTCCCGCAGCAGCAAGAGGAAAGCCTACTCCAGGGGTTTGTAATTCAAAGAATATTCCTCCGGTAATTACAAGAATAAGTAAACCGCTTACCACTGGATTGAGAAAGAAGGCAATGATTCTTTCAGTTCGGGGAAGTGTATATCGAATCAGTTGATAGTCTACAATTTCGTTCTTCTCTAAAATATCCTGGATACTCGCTACCTCGGCTTCGCAATAGCCGTGTTTTAGGGCCTCAGAAGTAGTAAAGGTGATTACTTTCCCTTCTTCAGTTATACCCTCTATCACCACCCGGTCGTCTACCATGCCCTCGGCAATGAGCGGATCGCGCCCATTTTTTTCAGCTGTTGATCGCATTATTCCCCGCATATACGACTGGTATTTATCGGGTGCGGCCATGCCATCGGTGCCATTAACTACCGTAGCAGCTCCAATATTTGCACCGGGAACCATGTATATGCTATCGCAAGCAATAGAAATAAGTGCTCCGGCACTAGCTGCATCGTTATTTATAAATACCCAAACCGGTTTTTCATAATCTAAAATTCTTGTGCGAATGTCGTTCGCATCAATAACCGCTCCGCCATAGGTGTCCATTTCAATAATAATGAGGTCGGCCTCCTGTTCAGTGGCCTGAGTAAGGGCAAGGTCTACATAACGGTTCATGCGTGGGTCAATATCTCCCTTAACCTCCATAAGGAATACCTTTATAGTTCCTTCCTGGTACTTAGCCTGTTCACTCGCCCAGCCGGTAAAAAACAGTAATACGACACTTAAGCCTATTATTGATCGGGTAATGTATCTGATGCCTTTGTTCCCCACTTTATTCACTTATTTTTGTTCAAATTACAAAGAAAGCCAGTGTCTTCGGTGCTAAACCTTAAATTTTCACAACCGTTTGAATCGCCCGTTTGGGAGGTGAAATGTCATGATGATAAGCTACTGATTAATACACGCAACCCTGAGAATTTTCATTCTGCTTTTGCCTTGGTAGATCTTAAAAAAAAGGAGCTGCTGTGGCAAGGCCTGGAGTTTGAAGATCCTTGGTGGGTTAGTGCTTACCATCTATACAACAATGTGGTTGTTTTTCAAAAGTTTGAAGATACCCAAAACATTGAATCTCGATCGGTGTTTGGGTTTGACCTCCAAAAGCAGGAGGTAGTTTGGAGTTTGGAAAATGTGAAATTGTTAGGCGCGCAAAATCGCTTACTGTATTTGACAATGCCGGAAGCTGAAGAGAAGTTGAGCTTTGATGTGCTTAAAGGTGACTGGACAGAGGCACAGAAGGTTGATAGAGAAGTGCCGCTGGAACAATATCCTGTTCATTATGAGGTCGATAATCCTCACTTTGAAACATTGGCCAGGTTTTTGGATTTGAAGGCCGGGCTAGAATTAAAAGGCAGTTGCGACTATCTGGAAGCGAATGGAACGATTTTTATAGCCGCCAATCATGTGATGGATGAATTAAAAGCGTTAACTCTGTGTGTCTTCGATGAGAGCGGCAACCTTTTGCTTCGAGAATCGCTAGATAGTGGAGTGAAAGGGCTGGTCTCCGGGGCTTTTTTTATAGTTCAAGACGCACTTATATTTGTTACCGGAAAGAACGAGTTGAAGATTTACAGCATTGATGAGAAAAATTAGTTACACGATTGTATTTGGTATAGTATGCATGGGTGCCTTATTTGCGCAGACCGATTCCTTAGGTATTGAGCGTCAGGGCGATAAGGTGTTTGTAATTCATAAAGTACAGGCTCAGCAAACCTTGTATAGTCTTTCGCGCAGGTACAAAACAACCGTGTCCGAAATTAATAAGGCAAATCCTGTTTTGGCCAACGGCCTGCAAATAGGGCAAACCCTCAAGATTCCCTATGGAGGAGAAGTAATATCGCCCGATGCGGAGGTGACCAAACAGACCAAAGAGGTTACTCATACGGTTAAAGCCGGAGAAACGCTTTTTGCCATTGCCAGAAAGTATGAGGTGCAGGTTTCAGATATTAAAAACTGGAATAAACTTCCCTCTAATGCAATAGACTTGGGTCAAAAGCTCATTATTAAGAAAGATGTGCTGGTGCCTGTTGAAAAAGACATACCGATGGTAGAAACCACTTCTCAGGCCGAAACCAAACATATCAATACGCCCGATTCAGTGAAAACCTCTGAGGTTCCGTTCAACAGTACAGCCTCACTACCAACCACCAAAGTGCAACCAAAAGAAGAGCAGCCTGAGGAGGTAAATTATCCGGGTACACCCTTTCAGCAATTCCAGAAGGAAGGATTGGCGGAGGTTATTGATGAAAGCGAACCGTCTAATAAGTTTTTTGCCCTGCACCGAACCGCAAGAAAAGGCACGGTAATAAAAGTGAAAAACCTGATGAACGATCTTACGGTGTACGTTCGTGTAATCGGAACCATTCCTGAAACCTCAGAGAATGAAGACATCATCATTAAGCTTAACCAAAGGGCCTATGATCACCTGAAAGCGGTTGATAAGCGCTTTAGGGTGCAGATTACTTACGTACAGTAGATGCATACGGAAGCTTCGGCTCTCAGAGATTTCCTCGATGCCAAGGTTGAAGAATACAACCAGCCTGGATTTATTGAAAATGACCCGATAGTAATACCACACGCCTATAGTTCGCTACAGGATATTGAAATTGCTGGTTTTTGGGCATCTATATTGGCCTGGGGGCAGCGTGTTACTATTATAAATAAGTGCAAAGAGCTGTTTGCTCTTATGGATAATACACCGTACCAGTTTGTGCTCCATCATTCTGAAGCAGACCTGAAAACATTGCTTCGGTTTAAACACCGCACCTTCAATACTACAGATACGCTCTATTTTGTGGCCTTTTTTAAACATTACTATCAACATCATAATAGTTTGGAAGATGCTTTCCTAATGGGGTTACAAGAGAATGATGCTGATGTAGGAAACGCCCTGACTCATTTTCACGATTTGTTTTTCAGTTTACCGGATGCTCCGCAACGTACCCGAAAACACATTGCTACACCGGCTAGAAAATCGGCTTGTAAACGGATAAATATGTTTCTCAGGTGGATGGTGAGAAGAGATAATAAGGGAGTAGACTTTGGCCTCTGGAGGCGCATAAACCCATCTCAGTTGGTTTGCCCCTGCGATTTACATGTGGAACGAGTGGCCCGAAAGTTAGGTCTAATTACCCGAAAGCCAACAGACTGGCGAATGGCTCTTGAACTCACTAGCAACCTTAAGACATTCGATGCACAAGACCCTGTGAAGTATGACTTTGCACTGTTTGGCCTGGGAATAGAAGAAAAGTTTTAGTGTGGATAGGGTTAACCACAACAAAGGCTATTGGCCCGGACTTTAAAATTTAGCCATACACTGCCGATTTTATTGTCTCCAAAGAGCAGGAGCTTTTCTCCATTCCTCCAGAGAAGCCAAATGTTCCTTATTAATGTAGCCCATTTCAATGGCCTGTTCTAGCATTATACTATAGTTGCTCAGGCAGTGAAGCGTGATGTTGGCTTTCTGAAAATTTTCTTCGGCTAAAGGAAAACCATAAGTGAAAATGGCTAACATGCCCAGTACTTCGTAACCGGCCGATCTTAGTGCCTCAGCAGCTTTCAGTGAGCTGCCTCCGGTAGAAACAAGGTCTTCTACCACCACCACTTTTTTGCCCGGATCTACTTTGCCTTCAATAAGGTTTTCCATACCATGGCCCTTGGGTTTGGACCGCACATAAATAAACGGTACTTCTAGCAAATCGGCCAACAAAGCTCCCTGCGGAATACCGGCAGTAGCCACTCCGGCCACGGCTTCTACTTCCGGAAAATATTGCCGAGCAGCATCAGCTAGTTTTTCTTTAATAAAAGTTCTGGTAGCCGGGTAAGAAAGCGACATACGGTTGTCGCAATAGATGGGAGACTTCCAGCCGGAGCTCCAGGTAAAGGGATTTTCTATATTTAACTTAATGGCCTCAATAGCCAGTAGGTCTGAAGCAATTTTTAAGGCCGTGGTTCTGTCAGCTTGTAGATTTTGCATGCCGCGAAGTTAGTAGATTTTTTTTCTGAAATTGACAGGAAGTTCATTCACCTTGTTAGCGAATTTTTTTTCATATTGACCCCGAATCTACTCAATCCATGAGGATCTATATTAAAGACAAACCTCTCAGAATTAAAAAGCCGGATGAAGTGGGTGATCTGGCGCAGTTTAACGGTATTGTCGAAGATGATGATCTGCTGATCAACGAAAAGTTGTTCAAAGGTCATCTGCTCATTCGAAATGCTACCCATAGTACCATTAAGTCGGTTCTCTTTATAATGCACAATAAGAAGCTCAAGAATTTGTCTTCTATTACTGTGCTCACAGAGAACTATGACGAGGCAATTGACTATATCAAGAGTAAGTTTAAAATACTGAAAGCCGGAGGGGGAGTGGTATACCGCGATGGTAGTATTTTGCTCATTCACCGACTGGGGAAGTGGGACTTACCCAAAGGTAAAATTGAGAAGGGCGAGTCTTTTGTTGAGGGAGCCAAGCGTGAGGTGCAGGAGGAGTGTAATATTAAGGTAAGAGTGAACCAGAAAATATGCACCACCTGGCATACATATACCAAGGGAGATAAAAGCATTCTTAAAAAGACCGTTTGGTATCTGATGGACTGCCTCGATGATTCCAAAATGAAACCTCAGCTGGAAGAAGATATAGATGAGGTACGTTGGATGAGCGAGAACGAGCTGAATGTAGCCCTCTACAACACCTACATGTCAATAGCTCATGTCTACAATAAGTTTAAAAAACTTAAAAAGACTCAGAGTGTATAAGGAAGGTATTTTTGAACATCTCCACCGTAGCGGTGCACCTCGCGAATAATCGATGAATTGACAGCCGCCAACTCCGGTGATGTGATTAGAAAAATGCTTTCTAGCTCGGTATTGAGATAACGGTTTACCTGAGAAATGCTATTCTCATACTCAAAGTCAGTAGTGTTGCGTAAACCCCTAAGTATTACACTGGCGCCAATTTTAGAAGCCAAAGAGGCCGTGAGTTCGTTGTATACAACCACCGATACCTGGGGCACATGAGCAAAGGTTTCTTTGATCTTTTCTTCCATGTAGGAGATATCGAAGTAGCGGTTCTGCTTTTGGCTGTTGTAGCCTATGCCAATCACAATTTCGTCTACAATTTTAAGGCCTCTCAATACAATGTCTTCATGGCCTTTGGTAAATGGGTCGAACGAACCCGGGAAAATCGCTATTCGCTTCATTTTTTATGGCTTTGGATTGGTCTTTAAACCGTATTCCCGAAAATAACTGAATTTTATGGAATGCCTCCTTACCACTAACGATCAATTGGTAGCGGATAATTATAAGTTGGCTAGCACTTCAAAATACTCCTGATCTTCCAACTCATTGAATATGGGGTGCATAAGCACTCCTTCCGGGCGTTTGCCTAACTCAATGTGACGAAAGTATTTCTTTAGTATGGGCATGTTAAGGTCTACTTTTTCCTTAATTCCATGAAGTATGATGGGGGTAGACTGGCCTTCGGCACTAAACTGCTGCAGGGTCAGAAGAATGAGCTTGGTCAGGTGTTTGGCATCAGTAAACCGAAACTGATTGTATATGGCCAGTCTTTGTAGGTTGTAGCCCACAACTTGCACATCGCTGTTGTTTAGTGTAAGGTAAAGGCTGGCCGGAGCTTTACTCTTTATTTGCTTTTGCAGCCCTTTGAGGTAAGCTACAGACTGGTGGTTAAAATAAAGCGAAAGCTTGGGATACTTTTCTTTAAACCACTGCTTTAGTTCTGTGAGATAGCCAAAAGCCACGGCCGCACCCACATCGTCCAATACCTTAAAGTGGTATTCGTCTTTATTGGGGTCCGTTACCTCATTGAGTTGAACATAGTCTTTGCACAAACTCCGGTCGAAAACAGGAACCGGAACCAGTGCAAACTGTCGGTTTCTCACAAACACCTGAATCTCTTTCCAAAAGCCGGCAGCAATCAGAATATGATCGTCATAAATGGTATTGAGATTTTCAATTAGGCTTTTGGCCGGGGTTAGCTCTCGGTTTTCAAAGAGCAATAGTTGTTTCTTTTTTACATCGAATACAGTGATTTGGCAATCAATATCCGACACAAAAAAAGAAAGGCGGTATTGACTTATTTTGTCAATATCCAGCCTTTCGTCTTTTATTGATATTATTTGAGAAGTCTCGGCTGCTCGCACAGTTTAGTTCCAGTTACCAGCAGTAGTGATATCAGTTTTAGAACCGAATCGTAGAGGTCTTCTCTTTTCGATTTCATGATCTTCAGTTCTTGTTCTGTCGAACGGATAAGTATCTACAACCTCAATGTAGTCTACACTCACTCCATTTCTTACAGAGTCTTTTGCATACAAAGAGAAGTATTTGCCGGGTGCATGAGGCAACTCAGGCAAAGTTCTTGGGTCAAAACCTGGTCGGAACAAAGAGTCTTTTACCGGTACAGCACCAATGGTGTCGTAGATAAACTCAGACTTCTCGGCACCGTAGGCAAGCATAGTGATCTTCTCAGTTCTCTGAATCAGATAGATTTTTCCGGTATCAACATATGCGATCAGTTTCTCCCAGGTGTCTGCGTAGTCACCATATGTTGCATGGTAGGCAGTCTGAGCGTCTCTGATTTTTTCAAGCTTGGTTTTCACCATGTTTTCTATTCTTTCAATCTCTTTTGCTTCGAGAATGGTGGTATTAATGCTGTCATAGAGCAAATACCCAACGCCTAAGGCGATGATGAAGAATAGAATCGTGAGTACTTTAGTTAGGTTCATCTTGGAGGTTGAATTTTCGTAAAATTAACTAATTTATTAGGTAATCTATAGTTCTGCGACCGCTATTTTATGGATAATTAATGAAATTTGAAATAACCTTTTAGATTAATCAATTCATTCAGGCTCTTTACGTTTTGCAATACATAGTGCAAACTACTCATTTCTGTTTCTTGTACTTTCTTAAGATCGTAAAATCCTATTTGCGTAAGCAGTTGAGCATCAACATCCATCTCAGGGTCGGTGCCTAAAATAGGAGTACCGGAACAAATTTCTACTTCAAAAAAGAGTTCTATGCCATGCAGGGGAGGATCTAAATATTCATGAACAAAAAGAAATTTTTTTATGGCAATGGTACAGCCTGTTTCTTCTTTGAACTCCCGAATGAGTGCTTGTTCGGCTGTTTCTCCATAGTTCATTCCACCTCCGGGAGGAGCCCACAGCCCATTGGCTACCCCTAAAGCCCTGTGGTGTACTAGCAGCAGTCGGTTGTTTTCAATACATATGCCACACACCCTTACCCTTAATTTTTGTCCGTATTGCAATTCAATTTGATCCTGAATTTTGCCCATGGTTCTTCGTGGCTAAGGCCTTACCAATATATTTGTGGAAAATAGATTATGGTAAAGGTATTCAATCAGAACTATAAAGCACGAATTGAGAAGTTTTTGGAGCGGCAGCACTTTATGAAGCTGGTGGGCTTCGATCTGAACGTGATCGATGAAGGAAGAACCGAAGGATGGTTGGAGCTTAGAGAAGAGCACCAGCAACAAACGGGTTTAGTACATGGCGGGGTAACAGCTACTGTAGCCGACATAGTAGCGGGATTTTCGGCCTACACGGTGGTTGCTGAAGACCAGCATGTGGTAACAGGAGAAATAAAAATATCGTATTTCGCTCCCGGCCGGGGACAAAAGCTTTATGCCAAAGGCTGGGTGGTGAAACAGGGTAAAAAAATGAACTTCTGTGAGGCTGAAGTTTGGTGTATAGATGGCGATAAAAGAACTCTCATTGCCAAAGCCACTACCACCATGGTGACTTTGTTTCCTGAAGATGTAGCGAAAAGAAAATCATAAGATTGGCCAGGCCTTCGGAAATACTGCTGCAAAAATTTCCCTTCCAGCCAACAGAAGGCCAGAAGAGGCTTTTTAGCTTGTTTGATGACTTTTTACTCAACAAGCGACTCCACAAACCTGTGTTGGTTCTTAAAGGCTATGCAGGAACCGGCAAAACAACAGTGGTAAGTGCTATTGTTCAGACGCTTCCTTTTTTTCAGTTTAAATATGTGCTAATGGCACCCACCGGCCGAGCGGCCAAAGTCATGTCGGGTTATAGCAAACGAACGGCTTTTACAATTCACAAAAAGGTTTTTCAGCAAACCGCAGAACCCGGTGGAGGGCTGGAGTTTAAAAGACAGTCCAACTATCACAAAAACACCGTGTTCATAGTCGATGAGGCCTCTATGATCTCAGATAGTGCCGAGTACGGACAAAAGGGCTTGCTCACCGACCTTATGGACTATGTGTTTTCACAAGAGGGAAATCGCTTATTGCTTATTGGAGACACCGCACAGTTGCCTCCGGTCGGTAATTTGGAAAGTCCGGCTTTAGAAAAGCCTTACTTGCAGCATCATTTCAAAGCTGAAGTTCAGAGTTTGGAGCTTACAGAGGTTATGCGTCAGGATGAGGACTCGGGCATTCTTTACAATGCTACCCATTTACGCAGTGAATTGCCGAAGGAGAGTTTTAGACTGAAGCTTACCACGGGACGCTTTAAGGATATTTTTAAAATGACAGGAGAGCGGTTGGAAGATGGCTTGCGCTATGCCTACGATAAGTATGGGGTAGAAAATACAGCCATCATATGCCGAAGCAATAAAAATGCTGTTCAATACAATCAGTATATACGAAGGGCCATACAGTATAGGGAAGATGAACTGGAGGCCGGAGATATTCTTATGATTGTGAGAAACAACTATCATTTTTTACCAGAGAATGCACCGGCCGGTTTTTTAGCCAATGGCGATTTTGTGGAGGTATTGAAGATAAAGCGTTTCGAAGAATTGTATGGCTTGCGCTTTGCCGAACTATCGCTTCGCCTGCTCGATTACCCCGACCAGGAGCCATTTGAGGCAAAGGTGATTTTAGACACACTCTATTCGCCTGAGGCTTCTTTGAACGATAAGGCGTATAAGAATCTCTATGAACAGGTGGCGGAAGACTATGCAGACCTAAGCACCAAACGCGAGCGCGCAAAAGCCCTTAAGAGCGATCCTTACCTGAATGCACTGCAAGTGAAATTTGCCTATGCCCTCACTTGTCATAAATCGCAGGGAGGGCAGTGGGAAGCGGTTTTTGTAGATCAGGGTTACCTAACTGAAGAAATGGTTAATCAGGAGTATATACGCTGGCTCTATACGGCCGTGACCCGGGCTACTAAAGAGCTTTATTTGGTCAATTTTCACCCCAGATTCTTTTAGCCGCAGGCCAAAAGCGCAGACTAGCCGGGAGTACTAATAGTACCTACAAAGCCTTATTGGCACCAATCAGAAGGAATATCCACCCTGCAATAAAGGCCAATCCACCAATGGGAGTAATAGCCCCGAGCCAGGTAATGTTGGTCAAGCTAAGGGTGTAGAGAGAGCCGCTAAAGACCAGAATACCCGCTACAAAAGCCCAGGAGGCGTAGCTAAAATAAGGGGTGTTGGTGTGTAGCATTATGAGACCAACAAGCAGTAGGGCCAAGGTATGATAGAATTGATATTTAACGGCAGTTTCGTAGGTTTCAATTCGTCCGTTGGCAGAGAGTGTAGCCTCAAGTCCATGAGCTCCAAATGCTCCCAGGCCAACACTCAAGGCTCCGAGTACACCGGCTAATATTATTACTGTTTTTGCGGTCATTTCACTTCTTGTTTTATCCTATAAAAGGTCAGTTAATGATAATTTCGTTCACCAAATATGGCACTACCCACTCGAACCATGGTACTGCCTTCTTCCAACGCAATCTTATAATCTCCCGTCATGCCCATAGAAAGTTCTTTCATTTGTACTTTCTCCGAACGGAAGGCTTCTGCTACTTCATCGAATAAATTTTTGAGGTAGCGGAATTCGCTTCTCACCTGTTCCTGATTTTCTGTATTGGTGGCCATGCCCATAAACCCAACTATGCGTATATTCTCCATTTCTGCCAGGTCTGGAGACTTTAGCAGATCAAAGAGTTCGTCTTTATCGAGTCCGAACTTTGTTTCTTCACTGGCAATAAAAACCTGAAGCAGGCAGTCGATTACCCGATCGTGCTTCTGTGCTTGTTTGTTAATTTCCCTGAGCAGGCGCAGGCTGTCCACTCCATGAATCAGGTGAACAAAAGGGGCAATGTATTTGACTTTGTTTCTTTGCAGGTGGCCAATCATGTGCCATCGAATGTCTTTAGGCAGTGCTTCATACTTGGCCGTTAGCTCCTGAACCTTATTTTCTCCTAAATCTCTTTGTCCGCTTTCGTAGGCCTGTAACAAATCGCTGTTGGGCTTAGTCTTACTCACGGCAATAAGCCTTGCCTTAAACGGAGCTAGTTCCTTATTAAAATGTGCAATATTTTCTGCAATACTCATTAGGATGCTTTTTAATGTGGAGTTTAGATTTCTATTATATTTGATTGCCCGAATGGGGCGCAATTTAGCATAAAAACAGCTGCTTGAGGCTTACTGTTCAATAAACCGAAATAAGATATATGCCAATAATTGGATCGATTTTAAAGAAGGGGATAAAACTGCGCGAGACGCTCGAACAAGACTACACTTCTCCCTATGATCTGCAAAAGAAAGAGTTATCTAAACTACTCATAAGCGCCAGGAATACGGCATTTGGAAGAGAATATAATTTTGTTGGCATTCTTGAACAATTCAGAAGCTTTGGCCAACACGACTTCTACGAGAGATTTAAAGAGAATATTCCTATTCACGATTATGATTCAATGAATGATAATTGGTGGTATAGAGTGCGCGAGGGAGAACCGGACGTAAGCTGGCCCGGAAAAACCAAATATTTTGCCCTGAGTTCAGGCACATCAGGAGCTTCTTCGAAGTTTATTCCGGTAACCAAAGACATGATCCGGCAAATTCGCAAGACCGGCACAAGGCATATTTATACACTTTCTAAGTATGATTTACCCGATAAGTTCTTTCAGTCGGGCATGCTCATGCTGGGAGGAAGTACTTCGCTCAATTTTTCAGGAAATTTCTACTATGGAGATCTAAGTGGTATTACTACCGGTCAGCTTCCTCTTTGGATCCAGGGATTTTCCAGGCCGAGTCCAAAAATTAAGAAACACAAAGATTGGGAAACCAAGCTTGAAGAGATTGTGGAGAATGCTCACAAATGGAATATTGGTATGATGGCGGGGGTGCCTGCCTGGATGACCATTTTGCTGGAGCGAATTATAGAGAAAAATAAGCTCAATAATATTCATGATATATGGCCCAATCTTGAGGCTTTCGTACATGGAGGTGTGGCGTTTGAGCCCTACAGAAAAGGTTTTGACAAACTGCTAGGTAGACCAATTCACTACATTGATACTTACCTGGCTTCAGAAGGCTTTATTGCGTTTCAGGATTCACCCGGAAAGCGCTCCATGAGGCTTATGCTCAATGGCGGTATTTTTCTGGAGTTTGTGCCGTTTAATGAGCAGAACTTTGACGATGAGGGGCAAATAAAACCCGGGGCTCAGGCACTCATGGTAGATCAGGTAGAGGAAGATAAGGAATATGCTCTCCTTATTTCGACAGTTTCCGGTGCCTGGCGCTACTTAATAGGCGATACCGTGAAGATTGTGGATAAGCATGCTTCGGAAATTATTATTACGGGCAGAACAAAGCATTTCCTGAGTCTTTGTGGCGAACATCTTTCGGTAGATAACATGAACAGAGCGGTGCAAATGGCCGCTCAGGATTTCGACATAGTTGTTAAGGAGTTTACAGTGGCCGGTTTACCGGACGGAAGCCTCTTTGCCCATCATTGGTACGTTGGTGTAGATGGTACGGTAGATGAGGAAGCTCTACGACTGAAAATTGATGAATACCTTAAACAACTGAACGATGACTATGCAGTAGAGCGCAAACACGCTCTCAAGAATATTTATCTGAAAGTACTGCCCAATGAGGTCTTTTATGGGTGGATGAAATCGATTGGAAAAGAAGGAGGACAAACTAAGTTTCCTCGTGTACTTAAAAGGGAAAAACTCGAAAGCTGGCTTGCTTATCTGAAGCAAGCTTAAGCACTGGTCTATGGATATTGTTATTAATGGATTGCTTTTTGGCCTGTTACTTTCTGTACTAATAGGTCCGGTATTTTTTACACTCATACAAAACTCTATTGAGAAGGGGTTTTCTTCGGGGCTTTTTATGGCCATGGGTATTGCCCTTAGCGATAGCTTTTATATTGTGGTTACATACCTGGGGGTATCGCAACTGGTAGATAATGCCTCTTTCAATATTTGGTTAGGAGGAATTGGCGGGAGCATTATGTTGGTGTTTGGTACAATTTATCTACTTAAACCTGTGCCCCAGAAAGGACTCAGGCAAAAGCATCAGGAGTCTACCAAATGGTTTCAGCAAATATTAAAGGGGTTTTTCCTCAACGGGATTAACCCCTTCGTGTTATTTTTCTGGCTGGGCATTATTAGCAAGGTTACACTGGACTTTAAGTACACCAATGGTGAGGCGATCTCCTTTTTTATTGTACTCATAGCCACTGTGTTTATGGCCGATGTGGCCAAGTCTTATTTTGCCACCAAACTAAGTCAAATAGTAACGCCAAGGTTTATGAAGATAATGAACCGGGTGGTGGGGTTGGCTTTGTTACTCTTTAGTGTAAAGCTTTTCAATTTTGTGCTCGAGCAAAAGGGCATGGCCTTGTTTTAGTTTCATAACCGTAGCCAGGGCAGGGAGTTTTAGTCTTCCAGTATGTTGCTCACAAAAGTGCTTTTAGAAGCTAAGAAGAGTAAGAAAAACAGGAGGCCCCACTTCACGTAAATGGGGTAAAAGTCGGTGGTGTTCTTATAGCGCGTCTCTTTAATTTCTGCCTTTTCGTATTGGTCAATAAGCTCAAAAACATTAGCCAGAGCTTCATTGTCAGAAACCCTATAGAATTGCCCGGAACCAATTTTGGCAATTTCTCTAAGGGTAGTCTCGTCTAGGGTGTTTTCTACATAATTGGTTCTTCCAAAGAAGTCTTTACCATAAGGTACTTTGCCTTCTTTACCTATGCCAATGGTGTATATTTTAATGTCATAAGCTGCGGCCAACTCTGCGGCCGTTATAGGATCAATGTTTCCGGCCGTGTTGTCACCGTCCGAAAGAAGTATCATTACTTTGCTGGCTGCTTCCGACTCGCGCATGCGGTTGGTGCCCACTGCTATGGCACTGCCAATGGCTGTGCCTCGGTTTTCTATTTTATTAAAGTCAATCTCCTCATCGATAAACTTATAGAGCAGTTCATAGTCTGTAGTTAGCGGTGAAAGCGAGTAGGCATCGCCCGAAAAGATGACTAAGCCTATTCGATCCTGGCTTCTGCCCGAAATAAAATCACGTGCCGTACGCTTGGCGGCTTCCAGTCGGTTAGGTTTAAAATCTTCAATTTGCATAGACTCCGAAATGTCTATGACCAGGGCAATGTCAATTCCCTCAGACCATTGTTCTACCAATTCATTGGTGCGTTGCGGTCGGGCTAGGGCAATCAACAGCATCAGCAGTGTCAGCGCCATAAGTGCGTTGGGTATAAATCGCAGATAGCTGGTCCAGTGTTTCTGAATCTCTTTTTTGGGAAGAGCTACGGGAAGTTTTTGTTTTACGCGGGTGCCTATCAGCCACTTAAGCAAGAAAAGCAGTAGCACCACAGGAATGGTGTAAAACACAAAGAAGAACTCCCAGTCGAACGACTTAAAGGCTGATGGAGTGAACCATTCTAGCGAAAACCACTTGTAAACCGACTCGTCAAGCATTCTTAATTTCTTCCGTTATGTGGTTGTACCTGTCAATCGAATAATCTTTAAGAAATTCGAAATCGTTTTGCAAAGCACTTACTGCAATAGGGCTGTAAATGTTTCTGTCTATAGACTTGAGTGTTTCTTCCAGCGAAGAATTCTGCTGGATTTTCACTATTTCTTTTGTCGTTAACTTGGTAAAGGGCACTTGCTCCAGCGATTCCATGTAGGTTTTCCAAAATTTAAGTAACGACTCAATTTTGGTCTTGTTTGTTTCTGAAGAAATGGCCTCAATCTCTCGGTCAAATTCAATCTGAAATTTCTCAAGCTTCTTTTTAAGGCGGTATAGCCTAATTCGTTTTCTTATCTCCTTGCCCCAAACAATGAGAACTACCAGGCAAATCAGGCCCAGCAAAACTAGTCCTATAGTCCAGTAGGGGTAGTTAAACTGTAAAGAAACCGGCTGAAAAGCATTGGTTTCGGCCAGGTTTACGCTGTCGGGCATTTGGGTTACCACCTGGTTCAATACTATGGAATCTTTGGCGCTATATACCGGTATGCTGTCTTTGCCGGTAAATACAAACACGGGAAGGGCCAAAAACTGAACCGTATCAATTTCAAAAGTGGCCAGGTAATACACCGCACTATCAATACTGTTTATGGTATCGGATCGGGTGTCGAAGTAGGCTTTGTCTAACAGCTCAAAGGGAGCAAAATTGAAGAGTGAATCGGGGAAAATAACCGGTCGGTTCTTTCTGTCTTTATAGCTGAGCGAATAAGCCACCGACTCCCCGATTTTAACACTGTCTTTGAGAAAATAGCCTATGGGCTTGGTTTCCTGTGCCTGAGCCAGGGACCATGCCAACGAAAAGAAAATCAGAAATACTGCTACCCTTCTAGTCACGTTTCATCGTTTTGTTTCTGATCTTGAATAGCTTTATGAGTTGAGGAACGTAGTTGTCTTTGGTGTTTATTTCCAGATAATTGATCTGATTCTTTCTGCAGAATCTTTCCAGCTCCCCTTTGTTTACGGTATATGTTTTCTCCAGTTTTTTTCGGAAGTCTTTAGAAGAGGTGTTTACCCAAACCGTTTTTTTGCTCTCCTGGTCATACACAGGTACTATACCCAGGTTGGGTAATTGTGTTTCCCGATCGTCTTTGAGATGAAGAACCACCAGATCGTGCCTGTTGGCCAAAAGTCTGAGGCTTTGTTCATAGCCTTCGTCAATAAAATCGGAGATGAGCAAAATAACGCTCTTCTTATGAATGATTTCCAGAGCCTTTTTAATGGCCATGTCTATGTTGGTACGAGATGACCTGGGCTTACTGTTATACAATTCATGAATTATGGCATAGCCGTGTTTAATTCCCTTGCCCGACTTCACAAACTTTTCTTTCTGATCCGAAAAGCTCAGAAGTCCAACTCTGTTTTGTTGTTTTACCGCAGCTAGAGTTAATACACCGGTAATTTCCTTGCCCACATCTACCTTTTGAGCACCCGGGGTTCCAATTTCCTGTGAGGCACTAACATCGAGCAGAAAAAAAACAGTTTGTTCTTTTTCTTCCTTGAAGGTTTTTACAAAGGTGCCATGACCTTTGGCCGAAACGTTCCAATCGATGGTTCGGGTGTCATCACCATACTGGTATTCGCGCACACCATCAAACTCAAGACCAGAACCCTTAAAGATGGAGTGAAAATCGCCCTGCATCCTTGAGTTAATGGCTTTCCTGATTTGTATTTCGTACTTCCTAAGCTTGGAAATGATGTGCTCCATAATGAAGGCCTAAAAATATGATTTATTTGATTCCAGCCGCTTTTTGAATGTCTTAATTTTGGTTAATTGCAAGCCGGCTACCAACATAACTCTTACCTTTGCAAGTCGTTGTAATAACGAGGCGAAAATAAACGGCTTCATACATGGCAAAAAAGCTTTTTTTACTGGCGGTTACATTCTTACTGGTGGCCTGCAAAAAAGAGGAGACCATACCCAGTGGTATCTTAACCAAAGAGCAGATGGTTGATCTAATGATTGACATTCGCATGGCAGAGGGCAAGGTAGGCACAATTTCGCTGAGTGCCGACTCGGCCGAGGTGCTTTATAAAGCCCTTGAGAAAAGAGTGTTGAATGCACATGGGTTAGACTCTGCCAGTTATGTAAAAAGCTATAATTTCTATTTAACAAGGCCCGAACTATTTCTCGAGGTGACAGATATTGTACTCGACAGTTTGAAGGCCCGAAACTCCAAACAATACAGTAGTAACTATTAAATGCTATACCCTTCTAATCTTGAGCTTAAATTAGGTTTCGATAAAATCAGAGAAAGCCTTAAAGAGGCCTGTGAAAGCAACCTGGGGAAAAGTTTTGTCGACAAAATCCGTTTTTCATCCGATAAGAACAGTATTGACAAATGGCTCAGCCAAACCGATGAGTTTGTGCAGATCATTGAATCGAAAGAGCTGTTTCCTAACTCCAACTACATCGATATTTCTCCGCTTTTCGGTAAAATAAGGGTAGATAACTCCTACCTGCTAGAGGAGGAGTTGTTCGATGTTATTTTGAGCCTAAAGACCTTAAACAAGTGTCTGGATTTTTTTCAGCAAAAGAGAGAATCTTACCCACATTTGGTAGAACTCACTTACCCTATTCTGTTCGATGAAGATTTGCTCTGGTCGCTGGCCAGAGTCTTTGACGAACGGGGTAAGCTCAAAGACAATGCCTCCGACAGGCTCTATGAAATACGGAAGGGTATACTTTCAGAAAAGCAGCGGTTGCGCAATGTGCTCGACAGCATTATTACACGAACCAAAAAGGAAGGTTATACTCCGGAAGATGTATCGGTAACTATTCGGAATGGGCGAATGGTAATCCCTGTTTTGGCCGAATACAAAAGGAGAGTAAAAGGGTTTATTCATGGAGAATCGGCCACAGGACAAACGGTTTACCTGGAGCCTACAGAAGTATTTGCCATTAACAACGAAGTGCAGGAACTGGAGTATGCCGAGCAGCGCGAAGTGGTGCGCATACTCATGGAATTGACCAGCTACCTGCGTCCGGAGATTGAAAACCTGCGGCAGTACATGCAGTTTCTTGGTCTCATAGATTTTATCAGAGCCAAGGCTCGCTTTGCGATAAAGATAGATGCTCGTAAACCACAGTGGTCAGAAAAAAGGGAGTTTAACTGGCAGGTGGCTCAGCACCCTTTACTTCTTTTAAAACATAAAGAACTGGGCAAAGCAGTAGTGCCTCTCAATATTTATCTGGAACCACAAAAACGCATCTTAATAATTTCAGGGCCCAACGCAGGAGGAAAAAGTGTGTGTCTGAAAACCGTTGGCCTTTTGCAGTATATGCTGCAGTGTGGGTTGTTGGTTTCGGTACACGAAAGCTCTCGCTTTACTCTGTTCAAAGACCTGTTTATTGATATTGGCGATGAACAAAGCATTGAAAACGATCTAAGTACCTATAGTTCGCACCTCATAAGCATGAAACATTTGCTGGGACATGTAAACAAACAGAGTCTTTTTCTGATCGATGAATTTGGAACAGGTACAGAACCCCAGTATGGAGCAGCCATTGCCGAAGCCATTCTTATGGAGTTAAAGGCAAGCAAAGGCATGGGTGTAATTACCACTCATTATGGGAATTTAAAGGAGTATGCCGATAAGAACGAGGGGTTGGTGAATGGTGCCATGAAGTATGACCTCAAGAATTTGCAACCTCTATACGAACTTGAGATTGGTAAGCCGGGCAGCTCTTTTGCTTTAGAAATTGCCGGTAAAATAGGCTTACCCAACCAAACCATTGAAAACGCCAAAAAGCGAATAGGTATTAAGCAGGTGTCTTTTGACCAAATGCTGGGGCAACTTCAAATTCAACAACGCGAACTGGAGCTTTCGGAGAAAAAGGTGAAAACCAGAGAAAAAGAACTTGATGAGCTTACGGCACAATATGCGCAGCTAAAGGAGCATATTGAACGACAGGAAAAGAAAATACTCAATGAGGCTAAGCAGAAAGCCAATGCCATTGTAAAAGAAGCCAATAAGGAGGTTGAGCGGGTTATTCGCGAAATTCAGGAGAAAAAGGCTGAAAAAGCAGCCGTTAAAAAGCAACGCGAAAAGCTGGAAAAACTAAAGCAGGAAACCACTGTTGAACAAGAGTACGAATTGGCCAGAGCCCAAAGCGAAGCCATTGTCATTGGAGACTATGTGAAGCTCAAGGGTCAGGATACCATTGGACAGGTGGTGAATATAAAAGGCAAAGATGCAGAACTGAGCATAGGAGAACTCACTTCGTTCGTAAGACTTAACAGGCTCGAAAAGGTGACCAGAAAAGCCTATAAGCAGCAAGGGCAGTCTGGTGGCTTTTCCGGTTATGACTATGCCTCTAAACAGGCGGAGTTTAATAGTAAAATAGACCTGAGAGGAATGCGTGCCGAAGAGGTTATTCCTTTGCTGTCTTCCTGGCTAGATGAGGCCATTTTATTAGGAATAAGAGACCTGCAAATAGTACATGGTAAGGGAAATGGCGTGTTAAGGCAAGTAACCCGAGACCATTTAAAGAACTATAAAGAAGTAGCTTCGGTAAAAGACGAACATGCCGACAGAGGAGGGGCAGGTGTTACGCTGGTTACACTCAAGTAAGTAAAAACAGCGCGTATAGTGAAAGCTTATGAGGCTACCTCCAGATTATCTTCTTGTTCAGGTTTAGACTTGCTTTTTGCGTTTTCCTTATCTGACAGATAAGCCAGAATTCTTTTTCTGATTTCCGGTATAGAAAGGTTCGAGTCTATGTAGCCATTTCTGATGATAGATATTTGCCCTGTTTCTTCAGAAACAGCCAGTATTAAGGAATCGGTAGCTTCTGACATTCCCAGGGCAGCTCTATGGCGCATACCAAAGTTTGCAGGCAAGTCGCGTTCACTCACAGGAAGAATACATCGTGCAGCCAGAATTTTTCCTTCATAAATAATAATGGCACCATCGTGAAGCGGACTGTACTTATTGAATATGGAAATGAGTAACCTTTTGGAGAGCACCGCATCAAGCCGGTCGCCACTATCGGCATAAAACTTAAGCTCTGAGTTTCGGGAAAAGACCATGAGCGCACCGGTGTTGGTAGAAGAAAGGCTCTTGGCGGCTTCAATAATGGGGGTAATATTAAACGGTTCTCTAGCTTCTTTTCTCTTCCAGATCATAACCGTTTGTATAAGGCCGTCTTTTCTAAAGGTAGTTTTACCCAGTACGATCAAAAACTTTCTAATTTCTTGCGAAAAGATAATGATGGCTGCTAACACACCCACGCCCATAAATTGACCTAAAATACCGGCCAATAGCTCCATTTCTGCAGCCCGTACCACCAAGTAGGCCAGGTAAAGAACCAAAAAGCCTATGAGCACCCTTACAGCTACACTACCCTTCAATAGTTTGTATACCTGATAAAGCAACACGCTCACCAGTAGGATATCCAATATGTCTATCCACCGTATGTCAAGAAATCCTATTTTAAAAGCGAATATCAAGGGTTTAGTGCTTTATAAAGGTCAATGGTTTGTTTGGCTTCTTTTACATCGTGCACCCTCAGTATAGAAGCTCCCTGCTGCAGAGCGGCCATGTGCAAAGCCGTGGTGCCGTTGAGAGCTTCTTCAGGTGAAATGCTTAGTTTTTTATAAATCATCGATTTGCGCGACATCCCTACCAAAAGAGGTAGGCCAAGTCTTTTAAGATAACCTAAATTTCGCAGTAATTCATAGTTCTGCTCCATGCTTTTGGCAAAGCCAAAGCCGGGGTCTACCACAATATCGGCAACTCCCAGTTGCTGTAGTTGTTCCACAGCTATTCTTAGTTCCTTGCCAATATCGATCAGGAGATTATCATACACATTCTTTGAGTTCATGGTTTGAGGCGTGCCTCGCATGTGCATTAGTATATAGGGCACCTTCAGGTTTGCTACTTCTTGCCACATGTCCTCATCGAGTGAGCCCCCGCTTACATCGTTAACAATGTGAGCCCCTGCACATACAGCCTGCCGAGCTACAACCGAGCGAAAGGTGTCTACCGAAAGAAGTGCTTCGGGAAACTTAGTCGCAATCAGGTTTAGAGCTGTGGTAACACGTTTTATTTCCTCTTGTGGTAATACCTCTGCCGCACCGGGGCGTGTAGAATAACCGCCTATGTCCAGAATCAATGCCCCTTCGGTGAGCATTTGTTCAGCCTTTTTGAGAATGGCCGTTTCCTGGCTCACCCGGCTGTCCGAATAAAAAGAATCTGGGGTAACATTAATGATCCCCATTACCTGAGGCTCTTCCAAACTCACCAGATTTCCATTGATGTTCAATGTGGATTTAACCTCAAATAACTTATCTTTCGCGCTCAAGAATTCTGTCGACTTTAAATAATCAGCACCTTGGAGGAACAAACGGTAGGCGAATATAAAGAAGTTATTAAGGCCTGTAAAGACATATTTTTGAAGAAGGCCAAAGACTATGGAACGGCATGGAGAATATTACGACTTTCTTCTATAACTGATCAGATTTTTATCAAGGCGCAGCGCATTCGCTCGGTTCAAATGAAAGGCCAACAATTGGTTGAAGATGACTTGGAGGGTGATTTTATTGGCATCATTAACTATTGTGTGATTGCACTCATGCAAATGAACCTGACCGATAAAGATCCGCTGGAAATGGAGGTTGAGGTGCTGGAAAAACTGTATGACAAGTACGTGGAGGAAACTCTGGCCCTGCTAATGAATAAAAACCATGATTATGGTGAGGCTTGGCGCGATATGCGGGTCAGCTCAATGACAGACATAATTCTTATGAAGTTGTTGCGTGTAAAGCAGATTGAAGATAATAAGGGCAAAACCATTATCTCTGAAGGTATCGATGCCAATTATATGGATATGATCAACTATTCTGTATTTTGTCTCATACTAATGGGATTCGTAAAATCATGAAAATACTTAACTCAATTGCCCGCTATTTAGTGGGAGGGCTTTTTATCTTTTCTGGCCTTATTAAAGTAAACGACCCTGTGGGTACTCAAATAAAGCTGGAAGAGTATTTCACAGTTTTTGCAGTAGACATAGCTCCCTTCTTTGATTCGCTAAAGCCCCTGGCTTTGTTTTTTAGTATACTGCTTTCTACTCTTGAGGTGGTTCTGGGTATAGCCATTCTCATAAAGTATCGGGAGAAACTAGTTACTTCTTTACTGTTGGGAATGATTGTGTTCTTTACGTTTCTTACCTTCTACAGTGCCTATTTTAATAAAGTGACCGATTGCGGTTGTTTTGGTGATGCTATTAAGCTTACTCCGTGGCAGTCGTTCATTAAAGATATTATTCTGTTGGTGTTTATTGTTGTGCTATTCATCAACCGAAAGGTCAACAACAATCCCAATCCTTCCGGCAAACGTCATTTAGTGATTGGGCTGTCTACGGTGTTCTGTCTTACGGTGGCCTATTTATCTATTAACCACCTTCCGTTTATCGATTTTAGAGCTTACAAAGCAGGCACTGTGATTCCAGAGGCTATGATGCCCCCTGCGAATGACCCCAACCAGGTGCCAAAAATTACGAATTATGCCCTTTGGGGAGACGAGGACGATTTTACCATGGAGTCGCTGTCGGGTAAGAAACTATTGGTGGTGGTGCACGATGTAGAGCATACGGAGCGCAGAGCCTATTCCATGTTGAACAGCCTGATCAGCTCAATTGAAACCGAAGTTGGCATTGCGGCAGTTACAGCATCGGCAGGGGCAGAGTTTGAGAGCCTGCGCCACGATGTTCAGTTGGCAGTTCCTTACTATTACTCCGATAAAACGTTGTTGAAAACAATGATTCGCTCCAACCCCGGATTAGTGCTGTTAAAAGATGGAGAGGTCATTAAAAAGTGGCACTATAACGATATCCCCTCAGCAACCGAATTGCTCAATGTCCTGAATAAGTAATGAAGACTATTCCTGGAAATATTTTTTTGGTAGGCTTGGCAGGCTCGGGTAAAACCACTTTGGGTAGCCAGCTTGCAGAGCGATTAAATAAAACCTTTGTAGACCTTGACCATGCCATTGTTTCAAGAATTGGCATGAGCATTCCCGAGTATTTTGAGCGGCAGGGCGAAGGGAATTTTAGACTGCAGGAAAAGGAGGCTCTTCATGAGATATGCGCCACGCAAGAGAATTTTGTAATGGCCACAGGGGGAGGTGCTCCTTGCTATCACTTCAATATAGATACCATGAATGAACACGGCACCACTGTGTATCTAGATGTGAGCCCCGGTGACTTAGCCCTAAGAATACTGGAAGAGGGTGTTGAAAAACGACCAATCTTTAAGAGTTACGATCAGCAGGATTTAATTCAGGAAATAAGAGCGCTTAAAGAAACCCGCGAAAGCTTTTACAATCAGGCGAAAATAAAAATTCGAGATAATCAGATCACGGTAGAAATGATTATCTCGAACCTTCATTAAAGTGAGTGGCTCACTAAAAATTCAACCCAAAAGTGAGGCTCCCTTTGGTGAGCTTACTTTCTGTTATAGCCGTTGGTCCACTGCCATCAACAAAGGTGTATGAAGTAAATGAGTCTTTGAAATTGGTCTGGGAGATGGCCAGATCTACAAAGTACCTTCCCACATTTACACCAAAGCCTCCACTAACCGTTGTTCGGGAGCGATCCAGGCCATCGAACGATTCTTTAAACGGATCGCCCATAGAGGCATACCCCATTCTGAAACGGAATATGTTATACCTGTACTCACCTCCAAGCCTGATATTAGTGGTGGCCTGATAAATATTGTTGATGGTGCCGTTATCACTCTCCGAGTCAAAGTCAATTGAAGATATATGGGCATTGGAATAGTTTAGACGCTCCACATCGGCCGTTATAAATCCGCTCTTGCCAATGAAGAACGCCACACCCAAATTCAGTTTTGAAGGTGTACGCAATCTATAATCAGAAAAGAAAATATTAGTAGCACTTTGTAATGAGTTCAATACGGTGTCTTCCTGAATAATTCTGTTCCCATTGTCGTCAGTGAAGTTGGCTACATCATAGTTATTGTATTCCGAGCGGTAAATCGCATCGCTTTCTTCACTGAAACTATACCAGGTTGGAGAAGTATATGATGCGCCCAATCGTACCAAGTCTGATGGTCTGAAAATTACTCCCAGGTTCACGTTGAGCCCTGAACCAGTCACATCCAGTCGTTCATCTACCTGAAAGCTGGATAATGCAGGGTCGTTAAAGTTTTCCGTAAAAACCCGGTGCGAAGAGTAATCGGAAGAAACAAAGCCGAAACCAGCTGCTAGGTACAGTTGGTCATTAAAATTACCTCCAAAAGAAACGTTAATCTGATCGGTGCTTCCTCTTCTGAGAATGCGTTCGTTCTGGCGCGGAAAGCCTTGAACAAAAGATACATAAACATCTTCGGCATCGGGCAGCGGATTGATCAGGTAATGATCATACCCAACCTGTTCAATACCTCCCAGCTCTTCAGGGAAAAAACCATCTGCCCTGTCGAGCATGGCATCAATTATTGAGCTGTTGTTGTTTTGACCCGAATAGGAAAGGAGCTGGTTGAAATTATTCGTACGGTTGTAGGTTACAGCCAGCGTACCTCCACGCCATGCCCCAGGCTCCAGATCGCCTTTATTAAAGTTTATCGCTAGTCCAAAATTGGCGATCTCCAGCTTGGTGTCTTCATTCAATACATTGTTGCCAAGAAAATCATTGTTAAACTTTTTAAAGTTCAGGCTCGGAGTCAGGACAAACTGTGACCGGTTGAAAAAACCCAGGCCGGCCGGGTTAATGGCCGAAGCCCCCAAGTCGCCCCCAAGTACAGACCCTGCTCCGCCAATGCCTTGAAAACGTGAGGTGCCAAAGGGCAATGTTTGCGAAAACCTTAGTGCATCTTGGTAATAGCCAAAGCTTCCCGGTTCAATTTGTGCTTGACCATTTTGGTTCAGGCAAACCACTGCCAGACCAACTATAAATAGCTGATATATTCTTTTCATATTTTAAGTTTTTGATTTACTGTTAGTTGCCTCGTCCCGAACGGCTTGAACCCGATGACGATCTCGAAGAGCCGCTGCTCGAACCGGATGATCGGCTGCCAGAGCTCGACCCGCTACTGCGAACTGACCCTCCGGAAGATCTGGAAGAACTGCTTCCACTACTTCTAACACCAACTCCGCTACTGCTACGGCCAGAAGAACTACCTCTGCTAAATGTACCGGAGCTAGAACGACTTCTCGATGAAGAACGGTCGAAGGAAATTCTGCTACGTGTATTGGCCGAACTGCCAGACTGTCTTCCGTAGGTTGGCACGCGATAGTTGGCAGAAGACCTGCTAGAACTTATTCTTCTATCGTCATATGTTCTGTTCGATACGGCTGTTCTGGCTGAACGAGAAGCACTGGTTCTGTAAACCGAACTACTTACTCTGGTGTTGTTATCGAAGCGGTAAGCATCTGTACGCACTCTACGGCTACTTCTTTCCAGAGCAGCGTCTACACTAGAGCGGCTCGATCTGACACCCGTAGTGTTACTAGAGCTACTTGATACACGTCCGCTTGAAACGGAAGATCGTGACCCTCTTGGGTTATCTATAGCGGCAAGGCTCGACCGGGTTCTTGTGCCATTGTTGGCATCGGCCCTTACACTGGATACTGATGTAGAGCGTAATCTTCCACCCCTTGTATAGTCATTTCTTCTTTGGTAGTAGTCGTTATCAACAATTATAACGTTGTTTCTTCTCCAATACCAGTAGTCGTTTCTCCAGCCCCAACGAGGGTATCCGCCCCAAGCCACGGTGTTGTAGAATCCAAAATCCCAAAACGGATCGTAACTCCAGTAAGAAACGAATCTTCTCGACCAGAAGGGTCTGTAGCCCACCGACCAGAAGTAAGGATCATAAAACTCGCCATAGAAAGGATGTCCCCAAGGAAGGCCAGACACATAGTAAGGACTATTGAAAGCTCCCCAACCAAGGCCCGCACCAAAACCATAGTTTATGTTGAAATTGACCGTAGGATTTCTTCTGGTAGTTATGCTCTGATTGCTTGCATAACTATCCATAGCCCGGGTGTTACCCAGATAGTATTGCTCATACCAGGCATTTCTAAATTGAAAGTCGGCTCTGATGATATCGTTGAAAGTAACCGCATCCATGTCTTCCCAGTCAAGTGGAAGGTCATAATTCTTCAGTAGGTTATTATTATAGTCCCAAACAAAATCATCATAGTTTAGCTCAGAGGCTTTGGATACCCGTGGTTCCAATTCTTCAAAATAAACCACCTCTTTGGGTTCACCATTGTTGTATTTCTCAATGAGCGAAGCATCTACTTTATCGTCTGAGCTTTTCTCCAGAGTAATTACATCTTCACCCAGGTCAGCCTGGCTTTCCGGGTTTAATACAACCTTCTTAGGTTGGGTTCTATCGGCCGATGTAAAGTATACATCGTCATATTCACCTTGTTGAACAGGAAGTGAGGCACAGCCGGCAAAAACGGCTAGTGTCAGTAAGGTTGATGCAATCTTAAAATAACTGGAGTTTTTCATGGCTATCCTTTCTGGTTTAAACTTAACGTCTAATTCTCTTATTTGGTCGAGAAAATACCTGAAAATTCTATCTTTGTCCGATATTTTCCAGCCTGTAAAAGAGCAAGTATCATACCAACTATCAAGAAATGAGCAAAGGTTTACCTAAACGCAGCGAAGACTATTCCCTATGGTACAACGAATTGGTGAAGAAGGCCGATCTGGCTGAAAACTCACCGGTTAGAGGATGTATGGTTATTAAGCCCTATGGGTTTAGTATTTGGGAGAAAATGCAAGCGGAAATCGACCGCATGTTTAAAGAAACAGGGCATACTAACGCCTATTTCCCCTTGTTTATTCCCAAGTCCTATTTAAGTAAGGAAGCCGACCATGTGGAGGGATTTGCTAAGGAATGTGCTGTGGTAACCCATTACCGACTTAAGAACGATGAGAACGGAAACGGTGTGGTAGTAGATCCGGAAGCGAAACTAGAAGAAGAGCTAATTGTGAGGCCTACCTCCGAAACAGTCATTTGGAGTACTTATAAAAACTGGATTCAGTCTTACAGGGACCTACCAATTTTGGTCAACCAATGGGCCAATGTGGTTCGTTGGGAGATGCGAACAAGACTTTTTTTGCGTACCGCTGAGTTTCTTTGGCAGGAAGGACATACGGCACATGCGACCAAACAAGAGGCTATTGATGAGTCTGTACAAATGATGAATGTCTATGCTCAGTTTGCCGAGGAGTTTATGGCGTTGCCAGTAGTAAAAGGAGTGAAGTCTGAAGCTGAGCGATTTGCCGGTGCCATTGAGACCTATTGTATAGAGGCCTTAATGCAAGACGGGAAAGCGTTGCAGGCTGGTACTTCGCACTTCTTAGGTCAGAACTTTGCCAAAGCATTTGATGTAAAGTTTGCCACTAAAGAGGGGGGGCTGGAATACGTATGGGGAACGTCTTGGGGGGTAAGTACACGCCTGATGGGAGCGCTTATTATGGCTCATTCAGACGATCAGGGCTTGGTGTTGCCTCCAAAATTGGCCCCTATTCAGGTGGTGATTGTTCCTATTTACAAAGGCGATGACCAATTGGCTCAAATCAGCGAAAAAGTAGCTGAAATTCAGTCTAAACTAAGAGCAAAGGGCATTAGTGTAAAGTTTGACAGCCGGGATACTCACAAGCCCGGGTTTAAATTTGCAGAGTGGGAGCTTAAAGGGGTGCCTGTTCGGTTGGCTATAGGCCCTCGCGATTTGGAAAACAATACACTGGAAATAGCCAGAAGAGATACCGGGGAGAAACAGTCTTTCGATCTTTCTGAAGACATTGCCCTTAAGGTTGAAAGCCTGCTTGAGGATATACAAAAGAATATTTACCAAAAGGCGATCAATTTCCGGGAAAGCCATACTACAGAGGTGAACTCGTATGATGAGTTTAAAGAAGTACTGGAAGGCAAGGGAGGCTTTGTCTCAGCGCATTGGGACGGAACTGCCGAAACGGAAGAAAAGATTAAGGAAGAAACCAAAGCCACAATCCGATGCATTCCTTTGGATCAAAAGCAGGAGGAGGGAGCTTGTATCTACTCCGGAAAACCCTCTAAGGGAAGAGTACTTTTTGCGAAGGCTTACTAAAGCCCGTTTCATTTTATATGTATATTGGTGTGATTTAGTTAAACACCCATGGGCGACTGGATTTCAGTACTTTTATTAATCCTTGTTGGACTAGTTCTAATTTACTTAGAGCTGTTGTTTGTGCCAGGCACCACTATACTCGGACTTATTGGCTTAGGCCTATGCTTAACGGGGATTTATCTCAGTTATACCAGTCTTGGAAGCAGTACCGGTAATTGGGTGTTGGCAGGTACCCTAATGCTTTCTATTGTCGGTCTTGTTTTTAGTTTTAGATCTAAGTCTTGGCATAGATTTTCGCTCAAAACCGCCAACAACAGTAAAGTGAATGAAGACTATTATTCAGGTCTCCAAATTGAGATGCGTGGAATAGCACTCTCCGATTTAAAACCAATTGGTAAAGGAGAATTTAATCATAAAACCTATGAGGTAAGGTCTAGCGGGGAGCACATAGCTTCCGGATCGAGCATTAAGATTACCAAAGTAGAGGGCAACAAAATTATAGTAGAAACAATAACCACTAGTTAATGGAAAATTATACTGTACTCATAGCCGTAATAGGCGGTATTATATTACTCTTCGTGTTCTTGTACTTTGTGCCAGTAAATCTGTGGATTACCGCACAATTCTCGAATGTAAGGGTTGGTCTGCTGGAGCTCGTATTTATGCGGATCAGGAAGGTTCCGCCTAGAATTGTGGTGGAATCCATGATTACTGCAACTAAAGCCGGGCTCGAAGTTAGTACAGCTGATTTGGAAACCCACTACTTGGCGGGAGGTAATGTCCCTTCTGTCATCAAGGCCTTGATTTCTGCAGATAAGGCCAATATAAGCCTTACTTTTAAACAAGCGACAGCCATTGATTTGGCCGGAAGAGATGTATTCGAAGCGGTACAGATTTCTGTAAACCCCAAGGTAATTACTACACCTAAAGTTGCGGCTGTTGCGGCCGATGGTATTCAGTTGATAGCCATTGCCAGGGTAACCGTAAGAGCCAACATCCAACAATTGGTTGGAGGTGCTGGAGAAGATACTATTTTGGCCAGGGTAGGTGAAGGGATTGTGACATCCATTGGTTCTGCAGGAACCCATAAAGAAGTGTTAGAAAATCCTGATAAGATTTCGAAGCTGGTGCTACAAAGAGGTTTAGATGCCGGAACGGCTTTTGAAATTCTTTCCATCGATATAGCCGATGTGGATGTTGGAGCCAATATTGGAGCGCAACTACAAACCGATCAGGCACAGGCCGATTTAAAAGTTGCCGAAGCCAAGGCCGAAGAAAGAAGAGCTATGGCCGTTGCCAACGAACAAGAGATGAAAGCCAAGTCTCAAGAGGCGAGAGCTAAGGTAATCGAAGCGGAAGCTGAAATTCCAAAGGCTATCGCTGAGGCATTCAGATCAGGAAATCTTGGAGTAATGGACTACTACAAGTTTGAAAACATAAAAGCCGATACCGACATGAGAGAATCCATAGCTAACCCTTCTCAAAAATCGGGAGGTGCCGGAAAGCGAAGAAGCGATGGGGGAAGTTCCAAAAGCTAGTCTAAAAGCCGGTACAAAGAAAACATAAGGAAGTGGCCCATAAGTCAGTTGAGTGCAATCCCTAGCCAGACTGCCGATAAGGGTATCTGAATTTCAAAATTAGGAGGCCCTGGCTTCGAGGTTTCTGACTGAATGGTGATTAGAGGGTACTTATTCAGGTTCTATTGAAGTAAACCAACTTGCGTCAGAGGTTGTGTTTTCGTAGTGCCTGATAAGGAGCGTTGGTGAAAAAACAATAGCCCATCCGATTTAAGCAGAGAACCCTGTGACGAGTTTTAAGACTTTTGAGATAACCTCTTTTCTTTTGAGGCTATTCCTTTTAATGGTGGGGCGGTAGCTCAATGCTCCGTGCGGTGAGAAGAGTGTCTAGTTAAGCTTGTATTTCTTGGTTTCGCTACCTTTAAAGCCTAAGAAAAGTTCTCCATACTGTTTTATGGATTTGTAAATGGTGGGTAGTATATCATTGCCTGATTTATGTATGACTCCATATAGTCCCTGTCTCTCCACCAGAAAATAGCCATTAGACAACGGTACAATACTATCGAATGATGGGTTTTTGATGATCTGACCATCACCAGAGGCTAGCCCGATTTTTGAATCGGCATACAATAAAAAGTAGTCTTCAATTCTTTCGATCAGGTCATAGTTCAGCGAAACTACCGCTTGGCCATTAATGTCTATGATTCCCCAACGGCTTGCACTTTCAACAATGGAAAGGCCATTTCTGAAGGCCTCCACTTGGTCAAAATTTGGTTGGATAATGAGGGTTTCGTCTTCATTTACAAAACCCCATTTCCCAATGAGTTTCACAGAAAATAAGCCTTCACTGTATTGACCTACCTCTTCGTAGCGGTTGGCTATGGTAAGTTGTGCTCGCGTATTAATGAAACCCCATTGCGCATTTTTCCGAATTGGAATAAAATCGTTGAGTTGCTTTCCCAAGGAATCAATGGAAGTGTCCAGCGCAAAAGCCTCTTGCTCAGTAGGTTTAAAAAAGAAACGCTTACCGTCCCTTTCCAGCAGCAAGGTGTTGGAGTCTATGGAAATTACCTTTTGGTAGTGGTGTTCCAAAAGAGGAGTTCCATTGAATTGGTATAACCTATAGGTGCCATCGGGACTCATTTTTACAATAGCTCCGGAAGAGTAATTGAAATCAGACTGGTCTCTGTATATAGGTTTTCCATACCAGTCAGCCAGTCCCCATTCAGTTCCTTGTTTATAGTAAACGTACTGCTGGTCTATAAATCTTAAACTGTCATAATAGGGAGTCATTATCCATAAACCCTTACTGTTAATCATTCCATAATTACCATTATAGTAAGCAATGGCTCTGTCGCTTGTAAACTCAGAGAGGTAATCGTACAGGAAGGGAGTTGTTTCTTTACCGTTTGAGCCTAGAAGGCCTATTTTATCATTCCTTTGGGCTTGAAAGTAGCCATTGTTCAAAGAAACGATGGATTGGTAGTTGAATAAATTGATTTTTTTACCCCTATAGTCAAAAACAGACCAGTTGTGTCCATCGGCCTGGCTTATTTTCCCGAAAAATACTTCATCATAAAGCTGCACTTCCTCAAACGAATCACGGAATAATGACTTACCATTGACGTCATAAACATTTAGACGATTGTCATTTTTGTTTCTGGTAACATAGCCGTGCCTTCCGGCTTTTATTAATTCTTGATCATCACTAAAACTGAGATAATTGGCTGCCCGATCGAGTAAGCCTACATCGTTATGAGACTTAGACACAAAGTGCCCATTGCTTAGCACCTCAATCGTGTTGAAAAAGTGCGACCTCGTAAAGCCCTCTGAGGAATACTCGTCCCACTGAGGGTAGGTGGAGGCTACAATATGATTGTCCTCTATGTCGATTCGCGAGTAATCCATTGGCACTACGGCCTCAAGGTTATTATTGAGTAATCCAAAATGATTATATCTGGAGACTTTAAAATAGTTGGTTCCGAGAACCTCTATTCTATTGTAGTCGAAATGAGTGAGCCTTTTACCTTTATCATTAAAAATAGCAGTGAGACCATCCTTGCTTGAAACGGCTAGAAATTGATTGATAGGGGTGATTTGTATGTGTTCTATTGGTATGATGACGCTTCCTCTTTCACTCATATAGCCCGTTAGGTATTGTCCACCTTTTTTCTGAGTAGCTATCAGACCTTCGTGAGCGGGTGTAAGCTTGCTATATTCCGTAAGAACAATCATTTTCCCACGACTATCGATTACTCCATACTCCCTTAAAATGCTGTGCTGAGATTTTTGTGAAACTATAATATGGCCCTTGGGGGTTGGGAAAAGATCTTGGTAGAGATGCTGTGTGACTTTAGAACCATCTGTATTGATAAGAGCCCACTTTTCGTTTTTTCTCGCCCCAAGCACTCCATCAATTACCTGAAAGGTATGGTTTGACCAGCCAAGCGCTTCGTAGGTAGGGGGAATTATTACCGCTTGTGTAGCCGACTCCTTGAGGCCCACTTTTCCGTTTTCGGTAAAGGGTTCATACTGATTGGCTGCGGCTTGCCATGGGCCAAAAAAAAGAATTAAGAAAACGAAGCCTCGAAAAACCATAGAAGTGACCTACCAACCCGAAAGCTGAGAAAAAAAGCTTTTATAGTAAAGGCTTATGCAATAAAAGGAACTATTGTTTTACCGGATCTTTTTCCAGGTTGAAAAGGTCGTTGAGGACATCAATGAGCGTTTCTGCCTCTCCACGCTGACAAGCGGCCTTTAATTGCAGTACAGGAAGCTTCATAATCTTGTTGGTAATGCTCTTAGAAAACTTATCGGCAAAGGCTTCTACTTCCGGGCTGGCGTTCTTAAGGTGCTTTTTGAGTTCTTCCTGACGGATGTCTTCAAGTGCTTTTTTAAGTTTATGTATGGTGGGTGAAACCTCCATTTCGCGAGACCAATCCAGAAATTCGGTCATAGATTGGGCTATAATAGCTTCTACCTGGGGTATGGCATCTATTCTTTTTTGTACCGCCTGAGAAGTCTTGTCGTTGATTTCATCAATATTGTACAGACTCACCCCCTTAATGGATTCCACGGCCGGTGAAATGGAGCGAGGTATACTCAAATCGATAAAGTATTTCAGGCCATTCTCAGGCAATACTTCCAGGTCGTTAAGGTCTATAAAATCTTTTATGGGCAGGCTTGAAACAACAATGTCATACTCGGCCAGTTTGTTCTTTATGCCTTCAAACTCCGTTTTGCCAAAGCCACATTGCAGGGCAACTTCATTGAGTTTATCAGTGCTGCGGTTGGTAAGGGTAATTTCAAATGCGGAACCCATTAGGTTTTTCGCGAGGTCTTCGCCAATCTCGCCTAAGCCAATAACGAGGATTTTAGCATCTACAAATCCTTGAGCAAGGGTTTTTATAAGCTCAGCGGTTGCGTAAGAAACACTGGCAGCACCATCTCTAAAGGCTGTTTCTTGCACTACTCGTTTATTGGCAAAAAATATGGTGTGCAGTAATCGGTGCAGGTATGGCCCGGCTGTATTGGCATCGGCCGCCATTTGGTAGGCTCTTTTTATCTGATTGATGATCTGAAGGTCGCCTACAACCTGGGCTTCCAAGCCAAGAGAAACCCTAAATAAATATTGAGCAGCATCTTCCGATTTGTCAATACTATCGAAGTATTGAGCGTATTGAGAGGAGTTGGTTAACCCTTTTTTCGCGCACAGAAAACCGATCAGTTCGTTCGAAAGGTTATGAGAGTGGCTGTAGTAAATCTCAGTGCGGTTGCAGGTAGATAGCACCATAAGGTCGCTCACCTCAGCAACTTGAACGAACTCTTCCAAAAACTCTTTGGCTAGAGCATCATCTATCGAGAGCACTTCACGTATTTCTACCGGTGCTTTTTTATACGATAAACTAAGAACTTTAAAACCCTCTCTCATTCTAATTTGCGCCTACCTCTTCTAATACGCTGTGCAAAAATAAACCCTACTCTCCCGTTAAAAAAGTGATCAATATCAGTGTTTGCTATTTAGAATCATTCTACTTAACAAAGTACTCGTATTATAATATTCCTAAATTAAGAATTTTTTATCTTAAAGCACGCAATTAAATAAACACCAGCATGATCAATCGTGCTAAACAACTCTTTTTCAGGCTTATAAGTTTCAGTAAAACAGAGGCGAAAGGAACAGTGGTTTTGTTTGTCCTGATTGGTTGTTGTCTTGTTGCTCCAAGGGTCTATATCCGCTTTTCAGGCAGGACTTATGATAATCAGGCTGATCGTTTAAAGCTAGATAGTCTTTTAACTCAGATTGAGGCTTTTCGGGATACCATGGTTAAACCAGAGGTAGAACTGAAAAAATTTGATCCCAACCAAGCCTCTGTAGATGACTTGGTGGCCGTGGGTATTCCTCGCTTTTTGGCTCAACGTATTGAGCGATACAGAAATGGAGGAGGGTTCTTTAGAGTAAGAGATGACCTTTCAAAGATTTATGATTTCCCCGATTCGCTTTTTTTGGTGTTAGAGCCATTTATTGATTTACCCAGGCAACCAATTGGAATACAGAAGAAGGCTGTCGTTAGGAAGTCAGAGGGCCAAAAGAGAAACGAAAGCGCCCGATGGGTGGAGCAGGTAAGTCGGTTTGAAGAGCCGGGGCTTATGATTGATATCAATAAGGCTGATTCGGCTGATTTTCAACAACTACATGGCATTGGCCCGGGTTATGCTGGTCGCATGATAAAGTTCAGAGAAGCATTGGGAGGGTTTCATTCCGTGGAGCAACTGGCTGATTTATATGGTATGAGCGACAGTCTCTATCTACAAATCAGAAGCTTTTTGCATGTAGCCGACTCGGTAACGCTTAAAGCGATTCCTATCAATATAGCCACCTTCAAGCAACTTAACAGTCATCCTTACATAAGCTATGAACTGACTAAAGAAATATTGATGACCAAGAGCAAATATGGTAAATTCAAAACTCCGGAAGACTTGAGAAGGCTTAGTTTACTAGACTCTTCTACCCGGATGAAGCTAATACCATATATTAAGTTCTAATGCTCAAAATTCTAAGTGCCAGCCAAATTCGACAGGCAGACGCCTATACTATAAAGCATGAGCCAATTACTTCATGGGCCTTAATGGAAAGGGCTTCTCAGGCCTTTGTCGATGAATTCTGTACACATGTTTCGATGGAGCAGACCATTACCGTAGTGGCAGGTATGGGAAATAATGGCGGTGACGGATTGGCTATTGCCCGCCTTTTACGAAACAAAGGATATCAGGTGAAGCCTGTGTTGCTTCAATGGCAAGGTAAGCTTAGTGAGGATTGTGAGAAAAACCTGACTAAGTTGAGTGATGTGGTGCAGGTAGTTTCTCCGGAAGACTTCAGTGCTCCCAAAACGGATGTGCTTATTGATGCTATATTCGGCTCCGGCCTCAACCGGCCCGTTACTGGCGGTTTGGCTAAGGTAATAGAACAGCTTAACCGGAGTTCGGCCATGCGTATCTCAGTAGACATTCCTTCCGGTTTGTTTGCTGATGAAGTAAATAGCGAAGGTGAGATAGTGAGGGCAGATATGACTATCACTTTCCAATGCCCCAAGCTTAGTATGCTTCTGCCTGAAAGTGGAATCTACGCGGGAGAGTTGAAAATAGTAGATATAGGGCTACACAGGGCTTTTGTTGAGCAGTTAGGAGGTCATTACCACTACATCACAAAAGCAGTGGAAAAGCTTTTTCCTCAACGGCATAAATTTCAGCATAAAGGAAACTTTGGTCATGTGCAGGTGTTTGCCGGTAGTTTAGGGAAAATAGGGGCTGCCTATTTGTGCGCCAAGGGAGCCATGCGAGCCGGGGCGGGTCTTCTAACTTTGCATGTGCCACAATGCGCAATGGCAATACTTCAGACCAGTTTACCCGAAGCCATGCTCACTCTGGATGATGACTATGCGCACATTAGTTCGTCAGGAATCCTTGATAAGACCAACGTGGTTTGCTTTGGCCCGGGGGTAGGTACACACATCGCTACGGTAGAGGCTTTGAGGGGATTGCTAGAGTCATATTCAGGGCCACTGGTAATTGATGCTGACGGTTTAAATATACTTTCAGAACATAGTGAGCTAGCAGATATGCTTCCTGTCAATACCATAATTACTCCTCATGTGGGTGAGTTTCACCGGTTGTTCGGAGAACACTCGCATGGTTTGGGCCGTATAGAGACGGCCAGGCAACAGGCCATGAGGAGAGAATGGATTATAGTACTAAAGGGAGCCCACACAGCAATTGTTGCGCCAAACGGTAATGTTTATTTTAACTCCACCGGTAATCCGGGAATGGCTACAGCAGGTAGTGGCGATGTGCTGGCCGGAGTAATTAGTGGTTTACTCGCACAGGGCCTCAGCCCACTGGAGGCGGCTCAGCTGGCTGTTTACTGGCATGGTAAGTCCGGAGATGAGGCGGCAAAAAATGTAGGAAAACTGTCATTGATGGCATCAGATTTGCTGGAATTCTTACCGAAATCGAATCTTAACGTTTAGAACATGTGATTTATTGAAAAAAAACTTACATTTATCTAAACCTTAAACACTTAATAAGGGTCTAACTAAATAATGAGGGTCTTCAACCATCACATATCGCTTTTCAAATGGCTGCTTACGTTGGCGCTAGTGCTGCTTGCATATTCTGCTTCTGCACAGTCTAAGGCTTTGGCTGGAGCAACCTCAACCAACCCCAACGAAAAGGTGAAAGTTGGAATTTTCCCTAATCCAACATCCGATTTTCTGAACATTGATCTTACTAAGCTAGATTTGGAGAAGCCTCAATTCGAGATTCGAAGCATTATAGGCAGTAAAATGACTGCGGTAGTAGAGGATAATGGACCTAAAAAGTACAAGGTTGATGTGCAGTCTTTTCCCAGAGGGTATTATTTGGTGATTGTACGAGACGATCGGTCAAAATTTCAACAAACGGTTCGATTCAGCAAGAAATAGTTGCTTTGATAAAAAATATAAAAGCACGCTAACCTTCGGTTGGCGTGCTTTTCTTTTTTGAAGTAAGTAAGACTTAAAATTCTGCGTTGCCCGGAGTGCGCGGGAAAGGAATTACATCTCTAATATTACCCATGCCCGTTACAAAGATCATTAGTCGTTCAAAGCCCAGGCCAAAGCCACTGTGGGGTACAGTTCCGAACCTTCTGGTATCGAGGTACCAGTCCATTTCCTCGTGCGGAATCCCCATTTCCGTCATTCGTGCACTAAGTACATCCAGTCGTTCTTCACGCTGTGAACCTCCAACAATTTCGCCTATGCCCGGAAAAAGTATGTCCATGGCGGCTACCGTTTTGTTATCGTCATTCATCCGCATATAAAAGGCTTTAATTTCCTTTGGGTAATCCGAAAGAATAACCGGCTTCTGAAAATGCTTCTCTACAAGGTAGCGTTCATGTTCAGACTGGAGGTCGGTGCCCCAACCTTCAATGGGGTATTGAAATTTCTTCTTTTTATTAGGGTTAGAGTTTCTGAGTATATCAACTGCTTCGGTATAAGAAACTCTTTCAAATTTATTCTCTACAACAAACCGCAGTTTATCGGTAAGGCTCATGGCACTTCGCTCGTTAGCAGGTTTATTTTTCTCTTCATCAAGAAGCCTTTTTTCCAGAAAGGCCAGATCGTCTGCACAATGATCAAGGGCGTACTGAACCAGATACTTCAAAAATTCTTCGGCCAGATCCATGTTATCTTCCAGGTCATAGAAGGCCATTTCAGGCTCAATCATCCAGAATTCGGCCAAGTGTCGAGTGGTGTTGGAATTTTCGGCTCTAAATGTAGGGCCAAAGGTGTAGATTTCACCAAGTGCCAATGCTCCCAATTCGCCTTCTAATTGTCCAGAAACAGTAAGATTGGTTTCTTTACCAAAGAAGTCTTCGCTAAAATCTACAGAGCCATCTTCTTTTAATGGAGGGTTTTTGGCATCAAGCGTGGTTACGCGAAACATTTCCCCGGCACCTTCAGCATCGCTGCCCGTAATAATAGGGGTGTGCATGTAGTTAAACCCTTTGTTGTTGAAGAATTGATGCACAGCAAAAGACATGGCATGGCGCATGCGCAGGATAGCGCTAAAGGTGTTGGTTCTTGGTCTCAGGTGAGCTATTTCGCGCAAAAACTCAAACGAGTGTTTCTTTGGTTGCAAGGGGTATTTCTCAGGGTCGGCTGCACCAAGCACCACTATAGTTTTGGCGTGTATTTCTACAGCTTGGCCAGACCCCTGGCTTTCTACCAATTGCCCGGTAACAGCCAGGCTGGCTCCGGTGGTTACAAGTTTAAGCACGTTTTCCGGTATGGTATTCGGATCGGCCACTACCTGGATATTGTTAATGGTTGAACCATCGTTTAAAGCAATAAAGTTTACGTGTTTATTGCCTCTTTTGGTACGTACCCAACCTTTAACATGCACGTCCATTCCAGTGGAGGTGCTTTTTAGTAGTGCGGAAATCTTAGTTCTCCTCATTTTCATAGTTCCGAATTGTGCTATTCAAAAAGAAGTGCAAAGCAATCATTTTTTAAGGGGATTCACAACTTATTCATGGCCAAATACATGAGGAGACAGAGGGCCAAAAAGACCTGTGCTTTTGTATAGTTTTATAGCCTGGGGTGCTGCAATGCCCGATTTTTAAAAATTGCATGATTTTTGTTAAAAAGTGTTGCTTGTGTCTTCAATCTAAACGTCTTTCCTTTATCTTTGAGTGAAAGGTCAGAAAAAATTACCGCATGCAAAAACTCAGTTTAAGTCAGTCCTTAAGCCAAAAGCTCTCACCGCAGCAGATTCAGTTTATAAAACTGTTGCAGGTGCCAACTGCCGAGTTGGATGCTCGAATTGAAGAAGAGTTGGAGTTAAACCCGGCTTTGGAAGAGGGGAGAGAAGAACCTGAAAACTTGCAGGAGAGTGAGGATTTTGACGATAATTTTGACGACAACTCATCGGATGAGCTGAATGTAGAAGACTATTTGGCAGATGATGATTATTCCGGATATAAAATGCAAGGCGATGGCAACTACAATGACGATGAAGATCGGGAAATGCCAATTGCTATGCAGGCCAGTCTCAATGATCAGTTAGAGGCGCAGCTAGGGTTTCTTGGTCTCGATGAGCGGCAGGAGAGAATCGGTAAACAATTACTGGGAAGTATTGAATCTGACGGATACATACGCAGAGAGCTAGAGGCTATTGTAAATGACCTTGCCTTTTCTCAGAATATTGAAACTGATGTGGAAGAGCTGGAAGAGTTGCTTTTGGAAATTCAAAAGTTTGACCCGCCAGGAATTGGAGCCAGAAATCTACAAGAGTGCTTGCTTATTCAGTTGGACAGAAAGAAAGAGGACAACGAGGGAGATGAGGAAATGGAAAGGGTGCTTGAGGTGGCCTATAACATTGTTTCGCTTTGTTTCGATGAATTTACCAAGAAGCACTACGACAAAATAATTAAGAAGCTCAATCTTGAAGATGAAGAACTCTTTAAAGAGGCTATATCTTCTATTACACGCCTAAATCCAAAACCAGGTGGGGTTTCCGGTGGATTGGTAAAAACTCAGTACCTCATTCCGGACTTTTTACTTACCAATAATAATGGCAAGCTCGATCTTACACTAAATTCCAGAAATGCTCCTGAGCTTAAGGTGAGCCGCTCATACAGCGAGATGTTTAGTGCCTATGACAAGAGCGATAAGAAGGATAAGAAACTCAAAGAAACGGTAACCTTTGTGAAGCAGAAGTTAGATGCTGCCAAGTGGTTTATAGATGCCATAAAGCAAAGACAGAATACACTGCTAAGAACCATGGAGGCCATTGTTAAGTATCAGTACGAGTTTTTTCTGGAGGGAGATGAGACCAAGTTGAGGCCTATGATTCTGAAAGATATTGCCAACGAAATTCAGATGGATATTTCTACCGTTTCCAGGGTGGCCAACTCTAAATCCGTACAAACAGACTTCGGTATATTTCCTCTGAAATACTTCTTTAGCGAAGGTATTTCTACCATGAGTGGTGAAGACGTAAGTAGCAGAGAGGTTAAGACCATATTGGCAGAGCTTATTGATAAAGAAAATAAGAGAAAGCCTCTTTCAGATGATAAACTAGAAAAGGCGTTGAAGGCCAAAGGCTATAATATTGCCAGACGTACGGTGGCCAAATACCGAGAACAATTAAACATTCCTGTAGCCCGACTAAGAAAAGAACTCTGATTTGAATTTTGCGGCCAAGCTTATAACCTATCTGATTCAACCACTACTAATGCCTTCAGTGGTTTTTTATACCATACTTTTTCACTTAAGAGATAGTAGTAATCTCACCAATAATGGCAAACTAACTGTCGTAGGGCTGGTGTTTATCACCACTTTTGTAATTCCGGCTCTCACAGTGGTAATGTTCAAAATCACTAAGGTTATAAAGGACTTACACATGAAAAATAGAAGAGACAGACTAATGCCATTCTTGTTTATTTCTATTTTCTACCTCATTGTAACTTTTATGATAGAAGGGCAAGGCTGGATGACTCCATTGCTGAATCTGGCATTCTTAGCCATAACGGTGGTAGTGGTGGCTACCAATGGAATTACCTTTCGTTGGAAAATTAGTGCTCATGCTGCCGGAGTTTTTGGTTGGCTGGGGTTTGTTTTGGCGCTTCAGAGAGCCTATCCAAGTACGCATGAACTCTTTCCGGTGCTCTTGGTTAGTCTCTTGCTTTGTGGCCTGGTATCTTGGGCTCGTTTATATTTGAATGCTCACACACCCAGAGAAGTTTTGGCCGGAGCAATGCTGGGCTTTGGGGTGTGTTTTGGTTCCATATCCTTATTTCTGTAGACTATGTACGAATTTATTAAATACACAATTGCCAATGGTGTGGCCACCATAACATTGAACAGGCCGGAAGTGTACAACGCACTGAATAACGAGATTACCTTTGAGTTACAGGACGCCCTAAAAAGCGCTAAGAAAAATGATGAGGTAAGGGTTCTGGTGTTAACCGGTGAGGGGAAGGCTTTCTGTAGTGGGCAAGACCTGAAAGCCTCATCTAAAGAGCCAAACAGGTCTTTTTCAGATTCACTGCATAAGCGGTATAACCCCATTATACAGGCCATTCGCAATATGCCCAAGCCGGTAATTTGTAGGTTAAATGGTGTGGCGGCCGGTGCCGGTTGTTCGTTTGCTTTAGCATGTGACCTGATTGTGGCGGCCGAAAGTGCCAAGCTTATAGAAGTATTTGTGAATATCGGTTTGGTACTAGACTCAGGCTCGTCTTACTTTCTTCCTCGGTTGGTAGGTTCGGCCAAAGCCTTTGAGTTGGCCACTATGGGTACACGTGTAGGAGCAAAAGAGGCCGAAGCCATGGGGCTAATTAATAAATCTGTTGCCGATGATGAGCTGGACAGTGCGGTGAAAACCTACACCGATTATTATGCAGCTGCCCCCACAAAGGCCATTGGTCTTATGAAGGCTATGCTTAACAAATCGCAAAACGCTACACTTTCAGAAATGCTGGAGTACGAAGCATATATGCAAGACATTGCAGGAGCCTCGCACGATTATACGGAAGGCGTTCAGGCTTTCCTGGAAAAAAGAAAGCCCAACTTTCTGGGCAAGTAAAAAATTGTTTTAGAAGAACCCCAGGCACCCGCACTAACCTGTGGGTGCCTTTTTTATTAGAAACCTGTCAGAGAAACTCCAAAGGTGAAGTTTCGGGTATTTTCTCCTCCGGCAGGTGCTACATCAAACTTATCGGACAGCTCATAATAGCCAAAGAGGCTAAAGCCACCAAAGCCTACTCTTCCCTGAACACCGTATCTAAAACGAGTTAGACCATAGTCAGCTCTGTTCTTTACCATGTGGTTTTCACCGGTGGTATCTTCCCACTTGTATTTGGTAAATGAAGAATACAACATGCCCACTTTGCCACCAAGTGCAGCTCTGAAGCCTCTTGAGTATTGGTTTTTGCGCTTATAGAATCGTATTTCTAGAGGAATGTCTACGTAGTTGGCAGCGAATTTAGATTTACCAAATTCGAATACATTGCTTAGTTGATTAGTCAATTGGGCAGGGGCCACCACCAGGTTGCCCGTATTGTCGAGTGAACTGGTCAATGTATAGTTATCTTTTAAAGAAAATTTTTCGAGGCCTAAACCTAGTCCGGGAGTAAAAGTGAATTTACTGTTGCCTATGGGAAGGTCGTAATAGTAAGTGATGTTTACCGTTTTTGACTCAAAATTATTAAGTATCAGATTGTCAGGCACATCGGTCCAATTGTTTACCCCAATATCAATAATCAATGCTCCGGGAAGGTCTGGTCTTTGTGCCTTGGCAACATTTCCCAACATGAACAAAACAACGATGGCTAACGCAAATTTTTTCATAGAATGTCTCGATTTGAGCGGTGGCAAAGTTAGTATTTTTTAAAAGTTATAATAGTGCTCTTTTGCAAAGAAAAAGAATTACATACCTTTGCAGCCTATTTTAACGGACTTTAACCAAAGTCATTGTACGGCCTCGTAGCTTAACTGAATAGAGCACCTGATTACGGCTCAGGAGGTTCCAGGTTTGAATCCTGGCGAGGTCACCAAAAAGCCCCCAACTTTTGGGGGCTTTTTTTATGGCCGTATCATCCTGTTTTTTTACTCCCAATTCCACCTAATTGTCTTCTAAGTGTGTCTGAGCCATGTCACTGAAGAAATACGCTTGGTTAGGTGTTGTGCCTGATTTCTGTCAGAGAATATACCATCGGCTCTATTTATGTTACCACTTACATAAATAGATTGAGTGATAATTTGCTCAAGTATTACATTCAGGTTAAAGGTCAAAAAAATGATAGCATATAAAGGTCAACACACCATCCACAAGATGGGTGGTCAGATTTATTGGAAGTCGGATAATGGAGAAATGGAAGGAATCAATAATGGTTTTGCCCTTTTTAGCTCCAGCAATCTGTATGGCGAAAACCAGAAAACGAGGTTTTCTGTGCGGTTTGGAATAAGCGGCACACAGGAGTATCTCATTGAAGATAAGCTGCTCCAGGTCAATCAGCAGCAGTTTTTGGTAATGAATGCGGGTACCAATTACACGGTTAGAGCCCAGAACAATGAGGATGTCACTATGTTGGCGTTCTGTTTCAACGAGTCTTTTGTCAAAGACTTTGTGAACTTTCATATGAACAGTGAAGATGAGTTGATAAGCCAAAACGGTATCTACGACTTAGTAGGTTCTGTGCCCGAATTTCCGTTGCACACCTTTTTTGTAGATGAAGAGGTGCGGCCCGTGATTCGCGATATTATTCACGCCAAACTTTATCTTTCAATCGATGAAATAGACGATTACTCAATCTTCAATCGAATTCTGGAAATGGTCTTTGCCGACTGTTCTTCTCAACTCACCCACTTTGAAAATCAGAATATTGTAAAGCAGTCGACTAAAGTAGAGTTGTACAAGCGGCTTTCTATTGCCAGAGACTACATTCAGGCTCATTATTGCGAAGAAATAAACCTCAATGAGCTATCGAGAGTAGCTTGTCTTAGTCCTTATCATTTTCACAGAGCATTTAAGAAGACTTTTGGAATAACCCCTAAAAAGTTTGTGACCGCATTGCGCATGGAGCGTTCCAAATGGTTGCTTCGTCATAGAGAAAGCAATGTACAAGCTATTTGCAATGAGGTAGGTTTTAAAGATGTAAGCTCTTTTACCCGACTATTTGCCAGTTACACAGGCTTAACCCCCTCGGCTTACCGCAATCAGCAGGTGAGTGCCTATGCTATTTCTGCCTGATACTGAACATAAGCTTCCTTTTGTGGTTTTGTATGTCAGCCGACAGAAGCTTTAAATCCCGGTGTATTCCGGGATTCATTCTTTCTATCATTTGTTTCTTCGAGGCATTCTGTTTCATTTGGAGTGCCAAAGCGGCTTAAATCTGCATGGCTGATTAACTTCGTATGTGCAAGAAGCCAAGCTTAGGTACAGTCCATTTTCAGAATGTTTACTTAATTAACCTATGTCAAAGACCTATTATAATTCCGAAGACCTCAAAAAGTTTGGAGACATCACCGAGTTTCAGAAAGAAATGGGAGACAAGTTCTTCGATTGGTACGGAGCTGTGTTTAAGCCCGGGGCTCTTTCAGCTCGTGAAAAATCCCTGATTGCTCTGGCAGTATCGCACGCCATTCAGTGTCCATACTGTATAGATGCTTATACCGATGCCAGTATGAAAAAAGGAGCCGATGAAGAGCAAATGATGGAAGCTGTACATGTAGCCGCAGCCATTAGGGGCGGAGCATCATTGGTGCATGGTGTACAAATGATGAATAAAATGAAAGAAAAATTAATGTAATCTATGTCTTTAGCCACTCTCAAAAGAGCAAATCACTGGTTGTCTTCTCCGCAAGAGCAGATAAAAATATTAAGCGATCATCAGAAAATTGGTATCCCCAGTTTTGAGCAAAAGCTGAACGAATCGGGGGTTCATAGTCTTAGGCCTACGGGTATAGATGTGTTTCAGGTCAATGTGGGTAAAATGTGCAACCAGGTATGTAAACATTGCCATGTAGATGCCGGGCCTGACCGAAAGGAGATTATGACCCGCCAAACCATGCAGCAGATTATCGATGCGCTTGATGGTATGCCGGTTAAAACAGTGGATCTTACCGGTGGTGCCCCGGAAATGAATCCTGACTTCAGGTGGTTTGTAGAGCAGCTTTCTGAGAGAAATATAGAGATAATTGTACGGTGTAACCTTACCATTATATTGGCCAATCCTAAGTACTATGATTTACCGGAGTTTTTCAGGCGACACAAAGTAAATGTGGTTTCTTCTTTGCCCTCTTTTACCGCAAGAAGAACTGATGCACAGCGAGGCGATGGGGTTTTTAATAAGAGTATTGAGGCTCTGAAGATGCTAAATGCCGTAGGTTACGGAAAAGAGAATACCGGTCTTAAACTAGATCTGGTCTATAATCCTTCAGGAGCCTATCTGCCGGACGATCAGGCGGTGTTGGAGCAGGAATATAAACATAAGCTAAAAGACGGTTTTGGTATTGAATTCAACCAACTATATGCCATTACTAATCTGCCGGTGAGTCGGTTTTTGGATTACCTGCTCAACTCAGGCAATTACGAAGAGTATATGAGTGATCTGGCCAATGCTTTTAACCCGGTTGCAGCAGAAGGAGTAATGTGCCGAAACATGATTTCCATTGGCTGGGATGGCTATTTATATGACTGCGATTTTAATCAAATGCTTGAATTAAAGTTGAACCATGGTGCACCAAATCATATTAGCGACTTTGACTGGCAGAAAGTACTCAACAGAGAAATAATTATTAATCAACATTGCTTTGGGTGTACGGCCGGAGCAGGGTCCAGTTGCGGAGGAAGCACCACCGCCTAATGTCCATGTGGTGGCCCGGTGAGGTTGGGGAGGAGCGGTTGAAGAAAGGTTGACTAGCTGTGCTTTCATAGTTGTCGATCGATCCGGAGGGCTTTATCACCACTTGTTCAAGGAGTTTTAAGTTCGCTTCCCTTGAAACACACCTATTTTTCTTATTTTCATCGGTTAATAACAACCGAAAATGAGAACTATTGAAGGCAACGAAAAGACCAAAGAAGGAAAACTTAGGCGATGGGTGGCCAATCTGCAATTGGAAAGCTGGCAGTTGGAGCTGCTCATAACGGGTTTTTCTATTTTCTTGCTGGCTAGCGGCTACGATGAATACCAGCGGTTCAAAGAAGCTTTGTACTTCGATAAGTTGGTAAAGATGAACGACAGTACTGTGATTTTCACGGCTGCCGGTCGGTTTGTGCTCAGTTCCATTCCTTTTCTTATTCGCTTTTTTCTCATTAGTCTCTTACTGCATCTGCTCCTTAGAGGGTTCTGGATTGGTATTGTGGGCCTGAGTTCGGTTAACAATGCCATAGACTTTGAAAAGCTCAACCTCAAAGGGCCCTTTCGTAAGTACTTGCCCGCCAGAGTGAGAACCTTAGACGACCTCATTTTCTTTATCGATCAGATATCCAGTGTCATTTTTGCCTATACCTACCTATTGGTTTTTTCCGTGCTATCGGTGGCCTTAGTAGGAGCCTTTCTGTTCATTTTATTAGGTAGTATTAATATTCTGCCACAGTATATTGGCAATCAGGCTGTTTTAGGTATAACTGTTTTTACAGTGATGTTGCTGGCCATGCTGCTACTGGTGGCAGCCATTATTTTCTTTCTGGATACTCTTCTCTTTAGTGCTTTCAAAAAATCCCGATGGTTTTCATCCATCTATTTTCCGCTCTATAGGCTCTTTAGCATAATAAGCCTGTCTTTCATTTACAGAAGCATATATTATCACCTCATTACCAATTACAAGAAGAAGCACATTGTGAGCGTTAGTGCTACGCTGCTAGTACTTTTGCTTTTGTCGGTGCAGTTCGGTAAATGGGACAGATACATGTATTTTCCCCATCAAAACGGAAGCAACCGGTTTATTGTAAAAAATGATGTTTATGACGATGAAAGGGGTAATGCCTATATAAGAGAGGCCAGTATCCCTTCCAAAATAGTAGGTTCGGACTTTCTTCCTCTTTTTATTCGCTACAGCCCGGAACAAAACACCAGTTTTAAATACTTCTGCCCTGAGGTGAATTTTTTGAACGATGAAGTGACTATCACCGATGGTATAAAGGCCGGTATGGCTTCGGCTCAAGATACTATCCACACCCTTAGCGAACTGATGTACGATGCCGGGTCTTTTGAAGAAAAGCTGACCAGAGGATTGGCCTGTGTTCAGAAAAACTACGAGGTATATTTAGACGATGAGTTGGTGGAAAATGACTTTCTTTATACCACTCATGGCAACAGGAATGAGAAAGGTTTTTTGCAAATGCTGGATTTAACCGAGATAGAACGGGGTAAGCACGTGATCTCCATCAAACGGCTCGACTTTCAGGGCAATCCCATGATTCAGGAAATGTCAGACAGTCGCTTTAAAATGGTTGATATGCTGGAAATAGTATTCTGGAAAGAATAAGTAACCGCTAACATAATGAGCAAGAATTAACCTGTTGGGGCTTAGTATATTAATGCTTGCAAATGCATTGATATGATTAGGAACTATCTCAAAGTTGCTCTTAGAAACATTCTCAGACAGAAGTTTTTTGCAGTTATTAATATCAGCGGGCTGGCCATTGGCATATCTTGCTGCCTGCTTATTTTGGCCTATGTAAGCGAGGAGTTTAGCTATGATAATTTTCACCCTGAAAAAGAAAATATTTATCGAATAGCCTTAGACCGGAAGTTTCCTGATAACGCCTTTGTTTATGCCCGCACTCCCATGCCAATGGGCACAACCCTGGCCACCGATGTGCCCACCGTTACTTCATTTACTCGCATTTATGCAGCCTTTAACTCCCTCACATTTGTGGATGAAGACCGTCAGTTCGATGAGCGAAATGTAATGGCAGTAGACTCAACCTTCTTCGATTTCTTTGCTGTAGAATTTGTGGCGGGCGATAAAAACACAGCACTCGACATGCCCAACTCGCTGGTTGTAACGGAAGATATGGCCAGAAAATACTTTGGAGACGAACCGGCTGTGGGTAAACAGCTAACCATACAAAATGTGGGTGAAGTAATGGTTAGAGGGGTAGTGAAGCCAATGCCCGTAAACAGTCACTTTCATTTCGATTTTCTGTTTTCATTGAGCACTATTCCTGGCTTGTATCAGAATAATTTTTGGGGCTCTTACAATACGCATACCTATATAAAACTAGAACCTAGAACTTCGGTGGAAAGCATTGAGGCCAGTATTCGGCAGATTGTAAAGACCTATATGGAGCCTCAGGTACAGAATATTTTAGGCATAAGCTGGGCTCAGTATGAGGAGGCTGGTAACGACCACCGGTATTTTCTTCAGCCCCTGGAGTCAATTCACCTCAACTCAAACCTTCAGTGGGAAATAGAGCCCAATGGCAATAAGACAGTCGTTCATTTATTCCTGGCCATATCTATATTCATTCTTCTCATTGCCTGCATCAACTTTATTAATCTTACAACGGCACGGGCGGCCAATAGAGCGCGCGAGGTGGGCATGCGCAAGGTGCTCGGTGCACTCAAAAACCAGCTCATAGGTCAATTTTTGGTAGAGTCAATTATTATGTGTCTGCTAGCCACTGTGTTGGCCACCGGAATGGCCTCACTACTCTTACCTTTTTTCAATCAATTGGCCGGAAAATCATTCAGCATTGAAGGTTTGCTTAGCACAGAGGTATGCCTGGGACTGGCGGCCTTTTCCATGGCTTTAGGCATATTGGCTGGTTTATACCCGGCCTTTGTGCTTTCGGCATTCAAGCCGGTAGTTGTGCTTAAGGGCAAGGCCAGTATGGGAGCCAGAAATTCCTGGTTGCGCAATACTCTGGTAATTCTTCAGTTTGGTATCTCCATTATTCTTGTGATTGGTACACTCATTATCTATCAGCAAATCAATTACATGGTCAACAAGCCTCTTGGCTTTGATAGAGATCAGCTGGTTATAGTAGAAAGAGCAGGCATGATGGGGCAGGAGATTGAGACGTTTAAAAACATACTATTGGACAACCCGAATATTAGTTCGGCAGCCGGAGTAAACACCTTTCCCGGCCGACAGGTAAATGGCGGAACTTTTATGGACGTGCAGGGAAGCGCCAGCGACCGGTATTTAATTCCGAACTTAAGAGGAGATTATGATTTGATTGAAACCATGGGGCTTGAAGTGATTGATGGGCGAGCTTTTGACCGCAACATAATAACAGATACCACTGCCATTATAGTCAACGAAGCAGCCGTGCGTACTTTTGGATGGAGTGATCCAATTGGCAAACAATTGCAGCCTATTAATGGGCCAATCTATAACGTGATTGGGGTGGTAAAAGACTTCCACTTTGAATCGTTGCATCAAAACATTGGGCCTTTGGCCTTGATGGCCTCCGACTTGCGAAACGGAGCCGGACTTATGGTATTAAAAATGGCCAACGAAAATGTGGCTTCAACCATGGCTACTATAGAACAAGCCTGGAGTAATTTTGTGCCTCAGCGCCCTCTACAACTCACCTTTGTAGATCAGGAGTTTGGGGCACTGTACGAGGCAGAAAGAAGGAGTGGACGGTTGTTTTCTTCCTTTGCGGTGCTAGCCATAGTTATAGCCTGTTTGGGAGCCTTCGGACTGGCGGCATTTTTGGCTACTCAACGCAGAAAGGAAATTGGTATTAGAAAAGTACTTGGGGCTTCGGTGAGTAGCATTGTTCGTCTGCTGAGTATGGAGTTTGTAAAACTCATATTGTTGGCCAATCTCTTGGCCTGGCCTTTAGCTTACTATTTAATGCAGCAATGGCTAAGCAGCTTTGCCTATGCGGTGGGGGTTAATCTGTGGTATTTTGGGATAGCCACAATTGTCTCTATTCTGATAGCTCTATTGACTATATCATTCCATAGCATAAGAGCGGCTCTTATGAACCCCTCTCATACATTGCATACGGAATAATCTATTTGGTGAAGAAGGGAGTCCTTATTGTCCTTTTACGATTTGACGAATCTTAAGAAATACAAAACCGAAGATCATCAAATAACCAGTTGCCATTAGGGTAAGTGTTGTTTCAATTGCCATATCTCTTTCTTAATGTTTATTCAAAATTGAGACATTTGGGCAGGGTATGACTGAGCGATTTGCTCAAATTGTTTTCTACGTATTTTACGTAGACGGCCTATGGTTTACCCTATGGTCTAGGGCTATCTCCACCGTATACGATTAAACTTTTTGGCCTTCACAAAGCTATCGGGGATATTCTTTACAATACTTTCTCTGAGGCTTTCCAGTACCGCTTCTTTATTGAATCCCTTATGTACAGCCAGGCTTATCTCTCGGGTAGGCTCTGGCTTTTCGAAGCGTTTTATGCGCAAATCATCCATTTGATCTATTACTGAAAGTTCAGGTACAAGGGTGTAGCCCATGTGGTTTTTTACCAGGTTGCGCAATGTTTCAATGGAGCCACTTTCATAACTAATGTTTTCCATTTTGGACGAGCGCCTTTGGTTACAAAGAGAAAGTACCTGATCGCGCAGGCAATGCCCCTGATTGAGCAGCCATAAGCCTTTTTCGGGCAATTGCTCGGGAGTAACAGATCTGCGGGCAAAAAGTGGGTGCTGTTCGGCAACGTAGAGTAAAAAAGGCTCGTTGTACAGCGGGATTTCACGGATGTTGGATTCATCGAGAGGGGTGGCCAAAATACCAATGTCCAGCAGATCGTGTTTGATGTCATGGATAATTTGTTCCGATTCAATTTCCCTTACCTTCAGCGAAATTTTTGGATTGTTATCAGTGAAGTGTTTTAAAAAACGAGGCATAAGATAGGGCGCAACGGTAGGAATTACGCCAATGCGGAATACCCCACTCATGGCATCTTTCTCCGTATTTACATAGTCTTTCAAACCATTTACCTCTCTCAGAATTTGGCGAGCCCTATCTATGATCTGTCGCCCGGTTTTTGTCGGTTCTATGGGGTGCTTGGACCGGTCGAAAATCAATGTCCCCATTTCGTTTTCCAGCTTTTTTATTTGCAGCGTTAGCGTGGGCTGCGTAACAAAGCAACTGTCGGCTGCCGTAACAAAATGGCGGTGAGTGTCTAAGGCAACGATGTACTCTAATTGTTGTAATGTCATATTTATGAAATCAATAGAGAGTAAAGGAACATATGAATTCTAAATATAGTTGGATTATTGTATGAGTACAGTAAAAACAGAACTTAAAACAGAAATGCAAATGGGAAAACAAGCAGATTCACCGGTGGTTGAAAAACTCAATCAACTTTTAATTAATTATCAGGTGCACTACCAAAACCTCAGACTTTTTCACTGGAACGTGAAGGGGCCTTTCTTCTTTGTGTTGCACGATAAATTTGAAGAACTCTACAGAGAAGCTGCCGAAAAGATAGATGAGATTGCCGAAAGGGTGCTGGCTCTTGGGGGCACTCCCAAAGGTTCGTTAAAAAACATTGTATCCAACGCACATGTAGAATCTCATGAGGAGATAATGGAGGCCAATAAAATGGTAGAAGCTGTTGTAACGGCCAACAAAATTCTAATTGGCAACCTCAATGAGTTGCTCGATGCGGCCGGTAAGACCAACGATGAGGGAACTACGGATATCTTTACCTCCTATATTCAGGAGCTCGAAAAACAAAACTGGATGTTCAAATCTTATTTACAATAGCCTATGAATTTCCATACCAGAAAATGGGTGAAACCGGAAGACCTTAACCCCAACGGAACACTATTTGGGGGGAGTCTTCTGGCTTGGATCGATGAGGAGGCAGCGCTTTATGCGGTGGTTCAATTGGAGAATAAACATGTGGTAACCAAGTTTATTTCGGAGATCAACTTTATCTCAGCTCCTCGGCAGGGCGATATTATTGAAATAGGAATAGAGGCAGTGGCTTTTGGAACCACCTCCATTACCATGAGGTGTGAGGTGAGAAATAAAATCACCAGAGAAGATATTCTCTCTATTGATAAAATAATAATGGTTAACCTAGGAGAAGATGGTAAACCTAAGCCGCATGGTAAAACCAAAATAGAATATGTGAAAGATAGACTCTCTTCGTAGTATACGAATGAAGTCCTCGTGTTTAAAAAGATTCAAGAACCTGTTTACTCGTAAGCAGGTTCTTGTGGTATCTTAAGTTTCCGTTATTACCTGTGGCTGTCATAATCTTCCAGCATGCTTAGGTAGCTCATGTAGCGTTCAGGAAAAATTTCTCCGTCTTCCAGAGCTTCTACTATCCGGCATCCGGGTTCGTTTACATGCAGACAGTTGTTGAAACGACATTCACCCAAATGCTCCCTCATTTCAGGAAAGTAATGACTAATTTCTTCAGGTTCCATATCTACCAGACCAAGCTCTTTGATACCGGGAGTATCAATGACTTTGGAAACGCCATCTATATCGAACATTTCGGCAAATGTAGTGGTGTGTGTGCCTTTGTTTGCAAAGGCCGATACCTCTCCGGTTTTCTGTTTTAACCCGGGTATCAGGGCGTTGAGCAAAGTGGATTTGCCTACTCCTGAGTGCCCTGCAATGAGTGTTGTTTTATTTTTGAGATATGATAGAACCGTGTCAATTCCTTCTTGGGTTTCGAGCGAAATAAGGTCAGTAGTATAGCCAATATGCTCATACATTTCTTGCCATTCATTTACCTTCTCAAGCTCTTTTTCGTTTAGCAGGTCTTTCTTGTTAAAGATAACCAGGCTTGGAATTCGAAACGATTCGGCACTTACCAGAAACCGATCGATGAACCCCTGGGAGGTTCTCGGAAATGACACCGTAGCCAATAAAAGTGTTTGGTCTAGATTAGAGGCCAGTATATGCGAAAACCCACTCTTACGTGTAGATTTCCTGATCAGATAGTTTTCTCTGTTTAAAATGCCCGTTATAAGCCCCGTATTTTCATGCTGTTCATCAGGCTCAAGTTCAACAAAATCGCCCACGGCAATGGGGTTGTTTACTTTTAACCCTTTTTGCTTGAATTTACCCCTTAGCCTGCTTTGGTAAACTTTTCCATCTTCGGCTTTTACATCATACCAACTGCCGGTCGATTTGTATACCTGCCCCTTCATTGTAAAATCCCTTTTAAATGACGCATTATTTTTTCCGTGGCTCCGGCATTTTCAAGCACATAGTTTTGGCAAATGGTCGAGGCAACTTCACGTTCTTCTTTATTCATTAGTTTTTTTAGAGCCTCATAGGCCTCCTGCTCATTGGCAATGGCAATAGCTCCTCCAAGTTCAATAAGTTCGGTAGACTCAGGAAACTTTTCCAAACCCTTATTACCAAATGTAACCGGCAACCCAAAGGCAACGGCTTCGAGTATGTTGTGTAGCCCATCTCCAAATGCTCCGCCAATGTAGGCAAAGTGGCCATATTGGTAAACGGAAGAGAGCATTCCAATGGTATCTAATATGAGCACAGCAGTGTTTTCTAAGTTTTTACTGTCGGTGTATAGGTTATAATCTACCGATAGGTGCTTGGTGATTTTATTGAGAGCTTCCGGCTCTACAAGGTGAGGAGCAATAATCACTTTGATCTTTCCGGAAAAGTCATGGATGAACCGTTCAATTACCAGCATATCTTCTGGCCATGCGCTACCCACAATCAGGGTAGTGTAATCTTTCGTCCAGCGTGCAATTTCCGGGTAGTGCTGAGGCTTAGATATGGTTTGAATCACCCTGTCGAATCGGGTGTCTCCAGAAACAGAGGCTCGATCTATTCCTATGGACTTAAGCATTTGCAGCGAAGACTGATTTTGTACAAAGAGGTGGTCGAACCTATGCAGCATTTTGCGGTAGAAGGCCCCATACTTTTTAAAGAAGATGTGTTTTGGAGTAAAAAGTGCAGAGATAGAAACAAGTGGGACTCGCTGCTCGCTGCAGGCCTTAAGGTAGAAATGCCAGAATTCGTATTTTATGAACACCGCCATTTCGGGTTTAAGAGTCTCTACAAATCGCCTGGCATTTTTGGGTGTATCTAATGGAAGATAACATACCCAACTGGCTACGGGATGGTTTTTTCGATGCAAAAAGCCGGAGGGTGAAAAGAAACTGACTACCAGTTGGTGGTTAGGGAATTGTTGGCGCACAGACTGCATCACCGGCAGCCCCTGCTCGAACTCTCCCAACGAAGCCGCATGAAACCAAATCACGGGCTCCTGGTGTTCCGCTTTGAAATGTTCTAGCTGAGACCATATCTTCTGGCGGCCTCTCACAAACTCTTTTGCTTTAGTATTGAACATGCCCGCCATTCTAATAATGGCTCCATAACAGTATATGGCAATGGTATAAAGGGCAGACATTCTGTTTCTTCAGGATAATAAGCCCCAAAGATAGAGGCTTTGTCCGATCCTTGGGCTAATTCTTTGCGCTCTTATACCGCGCATGTATTGCTCAATTAAATTCGATTGAAAAATTCGTAACTTGTTGAGGCAATTCAAACTCAATGAAAAAGCTATTTTTTGCTTCCCTTATACTTTTTTTAGCGGCTTGTACAGAAGAAGGTCCTACCATTACCGAACCTGCGTCCGGTTCTTTTCAATTCAATATTTCGCGCCATACCATTAATAATTCGGCCACTTTAGAAGCAACGGTGGAGAAGAATGTTGTGCCGGCTCAGGTGTTTAATAGAAATGGTTCACAAATACGATCGATAGAACTGGTTGATCTAAAAGCGACCATACAGAATTACAACAATAGCGGGTCGGCCGAAGAGCGTATGACGCTTATTTTGCAGACAAGAATAGATGATCAGCTCACGGAAATAGGCAGGTTGGAAGAACTGGTTCTTGAAAATAAGTCGGGTATTGTTTTATTTGAAGAAGGAAACAGTAAGTCGGTTTTATCTTCTGCCCAAGTAGGAAGTTTGGAAGCAATTCTCGATAATTACGAACCATTCAGCTTTGTGCTGACCACTCAATTGAACAAGACTGTAGACAGTGACTTCTCTGTCGTATTATCACTGAATGTAAACCTAATGGTGGCCGATGATTGATTTTGTTGAGCCCCAGGCGTTACTTTCCTTTGCTGCACTAACTAACTAACTAACTAAATTATTAACATTAACTATTTAATCATGCAAAAACGTCTTTTACCATTTTTATCACTGTTACTGGTGATTTGGGGATGTGGAGATGCTGGCATTGAGTCAGACATTTCTAAAAATGTGGCTATCGACCCGATTGAAGTTCAGCTATCTGTACCTCCCATTTTTGTTGGACAAAGAGTTGATGAAACTCCACCAATCAACACAAACACCGGAGCCATTGATATATCTGACAACGAATTCAGTGAATATCTGGACGATGCGGAGCGCTTTACCATTAACAAAATTACTTACAGTATTGTAGGATTTCCGCAAAACAGCGAAGCCGATTTGGATTTGAGTATAGACATTGAGATTGGTCAGAACACCCAAGAGTTACTTTCTATTTTGGTGGCCGATGCACAGTCTAATGTAACCGATGTAGTATTGTTTGAAGCGGGAACTCCCGGAAACGTAAACCTCAACGCAATTGCAGACCTGGAGAACGCATTGCTTAATGGCCAAACTTTTGCCATGGATATTGAAATTATAGGCAGAGATGTGCTCTTGAGAGAGGAGGAAGTAAATTTCCAGTTGGTGTTCAAATTTGATGTAACTACAAGAATTAAACTTGACTAATCTTCAACCAAAAGATGATCATGAAAAGAATTAACAGACTTTTAATAGCCGGCCTTATGTTGTTTAGTACAACCTTTGGCCTAAAGGCACAATTGGATTTCGATTCGTTTTTGGAGGCTGGTATTGTAGATGCCAATAAACTTCTTCAAAACTACATGCAGCCTGCCTTCGAAGGTTTTGGCTATGGCCTGGCCAGCGGATGGTACAACACGGCTAAAACTCACAAAACTCTCGGTTTCGATTTGTCTCTGACTATTTCTGCGGCTCGTGTACCTTCTTCGGCCGAGTTTTTCACCTTCAGAAATTCAGACTATAGCAATGTGCGATACGATGGTGGTGCTTCTGTGGATATTCCAACCATGTTTGGTCCCAACCTTGGCGCAGACGATCTGCCACAGCTAACTTTTCTTGACCCCGATACTGGCGATGAGATTGTGAGAATTTCTGCGCCTACCGGTTTAGGGGTTGAAGAAGGCTTTATGCCCTTCAATGCTGTGCCGGTGCCAATGGCACAAATAGGTATTGGTTTACCTAAGGGCTTTGAGCTTAAGCTACGGTATGTTCCTGAGCAAACTATTGAAGAAGACGGTAGTGTGAAGCTTTTTGGTATTGGCCTAATGCACGATATTAAGCAGTGGTTGCCGGGTGAGAAAATTCTTCCTTTTGATCTTTCGGCCTTTGTAGGTTACACCAGCATGACGGCTCAAGCTTTCATAGATGTAGATCAGGATCAGGTAGCCGAGTTCGATGCCAGCTCCCTGGTGGTACAAGCGGTAATTTCTAAGAAAATACTCTTCATGACGGCTTTTGCCGGTCTTGGATACTCAAACTACGATATCGGACTTAATCTACTCGGTACATATACTACCGAAACTTCATCGTTTACTGATCCTATAAGCCTGAGCTACAAGAACAATGGAATAAGAACCAATGTTGGAGTTCGAATGAAACTTCTTTTCCTTACCCTCACCGGTGAATACGCCTTCCAGGAGTACAACACCATGTCTTTGGGTGTGGGCTTTTCTTTCAGATAAGATAAGCAAGAGAAAAGTTAAAAAAGGCTGCTTTGGTTTTACTAAGGCAGCCTTTTTCTTGTGTGGTAAGAAAGGTAATAGGCTTCTTAAAGAAGCGGAGTATATTTTTTCACCTGCCTTTAAAGTCAGGCTTTCTTTTTTCTACAAAGGCATTCATGCCTTCTTTCTGGTCTTCAGAAGCAAATAACATGTAGAAGTTTTTTCGCTCAAAATGGAGGCCTTCTTCCAAATGAACTTCAAACGATCGTTTAACAGACTCTTTGGCCATTTGCACAGCAATGGGCGACATTGCGGCAATTTCAGAGGCTAGTTTTGTGGCTTCTTCCAGATATAGTTCAACCGGCACTATTTTGTTCACTAGTTTATACCTGAGAGCTTCTTCAGCATCGATAAACTTTCCTGTAAGTACCAGTTCCATAGCCTTAGCTTTACCTAAAGCTTTGGTAAGGCGCTGCGTTCCTCCGGCTCCGGGCATCACACCAATTTTAATTTCAGGTTGCCCGAACTGAGCTGTTTCTGAAGCCACAATCATGTCGCAGGTCATGGCCAACTCGCAACCGCCTCCCAGGGCAAAGCCAGAGACAGCAGCTATAATTGGCTTGCGGGTTTTATTTATCTGATCCCAGGTGCTGAACTGATCGACCTTCCACATGTCTATGGTTCCTTTGCCCGCCATTTGCTTAATATCGGCACCGGCAGCAAATGCTCGTTCGTTTCCGGTAAGAATAATTACCCGAACACTGTCGTCATTATCTAGTTCTTTCAGGGCATCGCGCAGTTCGCCCATGAGCTGCAAATTCAGAGCGTTTAATTCTTTGGGTCGGTTAAGCTCAATTAAAGCAATGTATGGGGCGTGATCTTTGGTTACTTTTATAAATTCCATAGGTTTGATCGTTCAGAATGCTAAGTTAAAACAGTATGGTAAAATGGCTCAAGTGAAAGTGTTATTTGTGTGTTTGGGAAATATATGTCGCTCTCCGTTGGCCGAAGGTATTTTTCGGCACAAAATTGAGCAAAAAGGAATGGCCAGTCGGTTTGTAGTAGACTCGTGTGGTACTGCGGCTTATCATGTTGGGGAGCATCCTGATGACAGGTCTGTGGCTAATGCCAGAAAAAATGGTGTGGAGTACGACCATTTGGGAAGGCAACTGAAAGAACAGGACTTCTATCGCTTTGACTATATACTGGCTATGGATGAATATAACCTGGCCGATATTCACCGACTACAGCCTGCCGATGCTAAAGCACAGGTAATGATGATGAGGGCCTTCGACCCAATGGATGAGAACGCCAATGTTCCCGACCCATACTATGGCGGAGAAGATGGGTTTCAGCTAGTGTTTGAAATACTGGAAAGGTCTACCGAACATCTTCTGGCCCGGCTTATGAAAGATCATTCCCTTAGCTAATGCACGATTATTATACCGAATTGCTTGGAAGTATGTTGTTTCAGGTGCTGGGCGATGACCTGACCATTGAAGGTATACTTATGCAAAGTGGTGGCGATATTAATATGGCCGTTTGTGTGCAAACTGCGCACGGTGATTTTTTTGTGAAATGGCACGAGGGAGGGTACGAAGACATGATGGAAAAAGAGGCACTTGGCCTTAAGCTACTCAAGAAAGTTCCCGGTCTTAAAGTACCTGAAGTGTTCGGCCATGGCCGCTTGAATGATATCTCGTTTTTGGTATTGGAGTTTTTGGAAAGAGGCAGAGAAGATGAAGTCTATTGGACCCGCCTTGGTGAGGCCCTGGCCGAACTACACCGCGTAAAGGGAGATTGCTTTGGTTTAGACCATGACAATTACATTGGTAGGTTGCAGCAATGCAATAAACCAACTCAAGATTGGGTATCGTTTTTTGCAGAATTTCGTTTGAACGCGCAGCTGGGTCTGGCTATTTATAATCAGCAGGTCAATCAGGAGTTTGTTAGAGATTTTAAGCAGTTTCTGCATAAACTGCCCGGATTAATGCCCGAATCGGAGCCTTCGTTGCTGCATGGCGATCTTTGGAGCGGCAATGCTTTTGGTTCTACCAAGGGCCCCGCGTTGTTCGATCCGGCTGTGTACTATGGTGCCCGCGAAATGGATTTGGCCATGACCCGTCTGTTTGGAGGGTTCAATCAGCGATTTTATGAAGCATATGATGCAATCTACCCCTTGCCCGATGATTTCGATGCTCTGGTGGAAATATATAATCTATACCCACTGATGGTGCATGTAAATCTCTTTGGAGCCAACTCGGGTTATCTGGGCTCTGTCTGGAGAACCATTAAGAGGTATATATAGTCGCTGGTCAATAGTTACAGATCATTCCCTAAATGGCATCAACAATATCTAATTAACTTTATAAACCATCTGGAAGTTATTTCTGGAACGCTGTTCAATAATCACCTGCTTGCCCTGCATCAACTCGTTAATTGTTTCTTGATTGTAGTTCTTTACGGTAATCATTTCCAAGCCCTCGTTGTAGTATATGTTGAATTCTTCCATAAGAGCCGTGCGCAACTGCTCGCGCTTTTTGGGGTTGTCATCCATGCAAACGGTAAAAGTAATGGCTGAATTTTGCATGAGATTAATGGATAGGTTCAGTCGTTTGATGTGCTCAAATATGGTATAGATGTGGTGTTCATTAATGAATGAAAAGTCGCTGATTTTAAAGGAAATAACCGTTTGCTTGTCTTTATGAATGATGGCCGGGTTTAAGTTGGGCACCTGGCATTCTTCGATTACCGTGCCACTGGCTTCCACCTGTTGAAAAGAGCGAACAAACAGTGGAATTTTCTTTTGTGCAAGTGGTTTGATGGTTTTGGGATGAATAACCGTAGCACCATAGTAAGTCATTTCGGCTGCCTCTTTATAAGGCAGTCGCTCATAGAGTTTGGTGTTTTCAAATTTTTTAGGATCGGCATTGAGCACTCCGGGAACATCCTTCCAGATGGTTACCGACTCTGCGTTCATGCAAGTGGCAAATATAGCTGCGCTAAAATCGCTGCCTTCCCGACCAAGTGTAGTGGTATTATACTTGGCATTACTCCCTATAAACCCTTGCGTGAGCACAATCTTGTCTTTGAGTAGCGGAACTACTTGCGATTTAATCATGGCCTGGCTGGCACCCCAATCTACCATGGCCTGCCGGTGTGTGTTGTTGGTTTTTACCACTTTGCGAGCATCTACCCATTCATTGGCAATGCCTTGATGGGTTAGGTAAGCCGAAATAATTTTGGTGGATATAACCTCGGCAAGCGATACGGTTTGATCATAGATAAAATCATAGCCGGTGGCCGAACTGTAGCTGTTTAGCCGCATCACCAATTGCTCGTAAATCTCTTCCAAGTCTTCCTGAAGCTGCTTTTGAGTAGCAATTTCCAGCCCTTTTACAATAGATAAGTGGAAGTTCTTTACGTCTTCAATGGCCTCTTCAAAAGGTTCCTGATCAATGGTTTTTGCTAAAATGGCTTCGAAGGCATTGGTCATTTTACCCATAGCAGAAACCACAACTACCAACTGCTCATTCTGGTGTGCCGCAATTATGCGAGCCATGTTCTGTACCGACTGGGCATCTTTTACAGAAGCTCCACCAAACTTAAATACTTTCAAGTGACCTTTTTAAATTTTACTATTTTCGCGCAAGTTATTAACGTTTGATTAGAATCAAATTATAACTCACCCATGGGAAAAGCTGAAAATTCGAGAATTGCCCTTCCGGTAGGCTCTAATCTCGACAGGTTCATAAACAAGAACCAAGAGGCATTTAAATATGCCACCGGAGAATTGTCACAACTGATTCGCGATTTGGCCTATGCAGGCAAGGTAGTGAACCGGGAAATCAACCGGGCCGGCTTAGCGGGCATTACCGGTGCCTACGGTTCGGAAAATGTGCAAGGGGAGGAGCAACAAAACCTCGATGTAGCTGCTAATATTCGGTTTACCAGAGCTCTCCAAAAAGGAGGAGAAGTAGCCGCTATTATTTCTGAGGAGGATGAGGACATTATTGATCTCAACAACCCCAGGTCTAAATACATTATCGCCATAGATCCTCTCGATGGATCGTCTAATATTGATGTGAACGTTTCTATCGGTACTATCTTTAGTATATATAGGCGTATTTCGCCCCTCGGTAGTCCTGTGCAGATGGAAGATGTGCTCCAGGCGGGTAAACATCAGGTGGCGGCAGGCTATATTTTATATGGCTCGTCTACAATGTTTGTATACACCACCGGCAAGGGGGTCAATGGGTTTACCTATGAGCCAAGCCTTGGCGAATACATACTTTCGCACCAGAACATGAAAATGCCTAAGGACGGAACCATTTATTCGGTAAATGAGGGCTCGTATAATTCCTTTGGTCCCGAGGTAAAGAAGTATATAGAGAAATGTAAGGAGCGCGGATACTCTGCCCGTTACATTGGCTCATTGGTAGCCGATTTTCATAGAAACTTGCTCAAAGGAGGTATTTACTTTTACCCATCTACAAGCAAAGCACCTAACGGTAAGTTAAGGCTTATGTATGAGTGCAATGCCTTGGCATTTATTGCAGAGCAGGCCGGAGGAAAAGCTACTGACGGAAAGAACCGAATTCTCGATATCGAACCGGAAAGTCTGCACCAGCGTGTTCCCTTCTATGTGGGTAGCAAGCATATGGTAGAAGAGGCTTCGAGGTAGTTTGTGGTTCACGATTCATGGTTTATAGTTCATGGTTCACGGATTATAGTTCTTGGATCATGGTTTTCCGTGTCAGTAATGAGCTGATCACAAAGGTGGCGCCTTGCGGTAGGTAGAGAAGTAGCGTCAGTTCACGGAAGAAACAGGGGGGGAGAATAGTGGACAATGGGGGAGCTTGCTTTTGCCTAAGCCAGAGGCAAGCGCTTATTGGTTGGCTACTTGCTGTATTTCTTTCTGAACTCCACTTTTAGCAGTTCGCGTTCAATAATCATCTTGGTAATAACGGAGGCGGGGTTGTCTGTAGAGGTGGCCAGAGCTTCTTTGAGCTTTTCTTCGGAAACATCGATTCTATAGAGCACATTAACCAGTTGCTGAAAGTCTTTGGCTAAGAGGTCTTCTACCACTCGCATGATTTTTAAAAACGCCTCTTCGTAGGTGTACTCCTTTTTTTTGGCCAGTTGCAGGTAATCCTTGTCGAGCTGAAAATCCTTCTCGAAAAGCTTTAAACTCTGCTTGATATCTTTAGAATCAGACATGATCAAATTTAGGTAAAAGAGTTTTTCTAATTGTTAATGGGTGTATTAAGAAAACGAAAAATGCCACCGCTTTCGGGTGGCACTTAGTATGTTTTTGGTTATTTCATCGTCACCCTGAACCTGTCTACCGAAAGGCAGGCTTGTTTTATGGTCTTTGCATGCTGAAAGCTAGATTCTGGAATAAATTCAGAATGACGACTACTCGGCCTCTTTTTCTTCTGGTGCTTCATCTGCCGGCTGCTCCATAAAAGATTCAGGAGCTATTTTGGCCAACAGGTTGTACCAGGTAACCAGTTTTTTGATGTCAGACACATATACGCGGTCCTCATCATAGTCGGGCAATATGTGTTTTAAAAAAGACTTCAGCTCTTCTCCGTCTGAGTTTTTATCCAGCCCCGTATCTCCTTCAAACTCTTCATGAATTTTTCGCATTACTTCAATAAGAGGAGTTGAGCCTTCCTGGGTATGGGTGTAGATAGAGATTTCAGATAAAATTGAAACTCTGGCATCGGCCCCTACTACCAGCTTGGTTTTCTTATCATCGAGCGATTCTAAAATTACACCTGCTTTAGAGGGTTTCAGTACCTTAAATAATCCGCCTTTTCCGGCTACTGCTGCTATCTCACCAAAATTCATATTGTTCTCAATTTATGCGGCAAAGTAAGTTTTAGTACAATCGAAAGACAAACAAAAAATCAATTTTCAAGAAGTGATTGTATATAGCTTGTGAGTTGTTCTTTACCCAGGCCTGTCTCAGAAGAGGTCAGAAAAAATGGAGGCAGTTCGGCCCAGTCTTTTTTCATCACCCTCTTAAACTTGGCCATGTTTTGTTGCCCCTTGTTTACGGATTGTTTATCGGCCTTAGTAAACACCAAAGCGAAAGGCACTCCATTTTCTCCCAGCCAGGTAATAAATTCCAAATCGATTTTTTGAGGGTCCAGCCGTGAGTCAATCAACACAAAAACAATCTGCAAGCTCTCTCTGTGAACCAAATAGTCTTCGATCATCAATGCCCAGGCATCTCTATTTTTTTTGCTGATTTTGGCATAGCCATAGCCGGGCAAATCGACCAGATACCAAGAGTCATCGATCAAGAAATGATTGATGAGCTGTGTTTTGCCGGGTTTTCCTGAGGTTTTGGCCAGGTTCTTTCGCCCAGTGAGCATATTAATGAGCGAAGATTTCCCCACGTTAGATCGACCAATAAAAGCAATCTCAAACTTATTCGGTTTTGGGCATTGGTCGTAGCTGGGGCTGCTTATCAGGTATGTGGCTTGTTCGAACATTTCGCAAAGTTAGGGCTTATTCTTTGTTTGCCATCAGGGTAAAAACCTTTCAGCTCTATCTTGCTATTCGTTTCCCTCGCAGAGAACGCTGTGAACAATTGGCCTGATGCCATGCCGGAAAATACGGCATTAGAGCTACATCCAAATAAACACTGAATGGGAGAAGTGTTGGCTCGGGGGTGTTAATGCTAATTAGACTGAGGTTTTGCTTTCCATACTAAACCTGTACCTTTGCAAATCCTTGATATTGAGGATTAATCAAAAACAACAAATTATGCCAAAAGCAAAAAAAGGCGATAACGTAAAAGTGCACTATACCGGTAAGCTTAAAGATGGAACCATTTTCGACTCTTCTAAAGGTCGTGAACCATTGGCTTTTCAGGTTGGTGCCGGACAAATGATTAAGGGTTTTGATGCGGCTGTTGACGGTATGGAAATGGGAGATACTAAAGTGGCTGAAATTCCGGCTGCTGAGGCTTACGGAGAAGCAAGACAAGACCTGATTTTTGATGTGCCTAAGACAAATTTGCCGCCCGATTTAAAGCCAGAGGTAGGTCAGCAATTGGCCATGACTCAGCCCAACGGTCAACAAGTACCCGTAACCGTAGCTAAAGTTGAAGAAGACAAAGTAGTAATAGATGCCAACCATCAATTGGCAGGTAAAGACCTGGTGTTTGAAATTGAGTTGGTTGAAATAGCCTAGCTATTCTAAGAGTTCATCCGAAGGGAGGTGTGGCAGTGTTCGCTATTGGCTTTCGCAGTAAAGAAAGTTAACTCAGGCGCGCTGAAATGCCTCTCTTTTTAGTTTGTGAGCGATCGCTTTTTGAGCAATTCATTTATCATGTAATAGAGCATTTGTTCTTGTCCTACCATTTCGTCCATAACCAGATTTAGCTGAATGAGCGTAGTTTCCAAATGTTCTTTCTCGTGCGTTTGCCGATCCATGTACACCTCCAGAAACTTGGCAGTGGTGTTTTCCATCAAGATTTTTTGTAGCCCATAAATTCGGGTAAAAGCCTGAACTTCTTCAAAATCAAAATCGGAAGCCGCTTTTGTAGATTTGGCCGCTTCCCAGGCTGTTTCGGTCAAAAGTGCATCAATTAAAACCTGGCCATCGGTTATCACTTCAAAATCCATTCGTGGGCCTTTCACCAAAAGCTGTCTCACACTGTCTTGCTCATTGGCCACCATATTTCTTATTCTATCTCTAATTTTTCCATGGGTTACAGTCCATCGTTTTAGTGTAACGAAATTTTCTCCCAACTCCTGATAGATGTAATCAAGAGCCTTTTCCTTCGCCTTTTCGGCCTTGCTTTTTTCTACCAATTGGCCAATAAAAAGAGCGAAGAGCACACTGAATACAATTAAGAACCCTTCGGTGAAGAGTTGCTTGATGCGATTGGTTTTAGGTTTCATAAAAGGTTTTTCAGGTTCTGGTTAAAAAAAGACCAAAGAGTCTGTTGAAAAAAATCCCAACTTGGAGGCAGTGCATGAAAACAGAAAGTGACTCACACACTAAAATAAGCATTACAACGGAATAGGATAATGCTGCTGATTCCAAGCTTTTTCTAACAAATTGCCCAATCCCCCTGTTTCCTTCGTATTATTGCACCCAAATTTGAGCAGATGACAGTAGTGCCTTATAAAGAAAAGCAGTCGGGGAAGAAAGAGCAGGTGGCCGAAATGTTCAACAACATTAGCAGGCGCTATGACTTCCTCAATCATTTTCTAAGCCTTGGAATAGATATTCTATGGCGAAAGAAGGCCATCCGATTGCTCAAAAAGGACCAGCCCAAACAAATTTTAGATGTGGCCACAGGAACGGGAGACTTTGCTTTAGAGGCTTTGGCCCTAAACCCGGATCGGATAGTGGGAGTGGATATTTCTGAGGGCATGCTGGAAATGGGCCGTAAGAAAATGGAGCGCAAAGGTGTTGACCATATTATTGATATGCAGATGGGAGACAGCGAAAAGCTGCTCTTTGATGACAATACCTTCGATGCGGCTATCGTTGCTTTTGGTGTTAGGAATTTTGAAAACCTAAAGCAGGGACTCAGCGATATGTGCAGAGTGTTGAAGTCGGGAGGAAAGATTGTGGTTATTGAATTTTCACGACCAAAACGCTTCCCCATGAAGCAGCTCTACAATTTTTATTTTAAGTCGATTCTGCCGATTATTGGCAAGATAATTTCCAAGGATCAATCGGCTTATACCTATTTGCCGGAGTCAGTCGAGGCTTTTCCTGATGGACAGGATTTTCTCAATATCCTTACGGAAGTTGGATTTAAGAACGTAGAATGCAGGCCACTCACTTTTGGAATCAGTTCTATTTACATAGGGCAAAAATAATTACCCTCTTTTTACTTTGTGTGTGTGCGGCACTGGGAGCCCAGTCCAGAAAGCAAGGGGTTACCTTGCACCGCATAGATAGCGATAAGAAGAAAACCCAGTATGGTTTTTTTCTGGGCGCACATCAAAATTATTACGGTATTCGATATTCTGAGGCCTTTGAGAGCACTCAGTACGACCAGATTCACTCCGTAGTCTCCGAAAAAAGTGCCGGGTTCAACCTTGGGTTTATGGTCAACTTTCGCCTGGCCGATCAGTTTACCCTAAGGCTTGTGCCGGTTAAAATTGGTCTTTATCAGAATACCGTAGCCTATCATAATGTGGATGGTAGCGTAGATAGACAGCTCATAGAATCTACCCGGGTAGAACCCGGAATTTTCTTGAAATACCGCTCCATTCGGAGAGAAAACTCGCGTATGTATATCATTGCCGGAGTGAGTGGTTCGCTTAGAGCAGGCAAAGAAGACCTTGTGACCAACACCGACAGGTTAGAGATAAGAAGAATGGATGCCAAAGCAGAGATAGGCTTTGGGCTAGAGCGCTACTTCGAATTTTTTAAGTTCTCTCCGGAAATCAGGTATGCCAGAGGGTTTATGAATGTAATGAACAACTCCAGCAACTTTTACCATGACGGTATTTCGCGTATTACCACCCATAATTTTTCACTGTATCTCCATTTCTCCGATTAATGCGCCTTTGCTTCTAAGAGTTTTTACCGGCAAGTGTTTCATGTAATTTCCACATAGCGCTTCATCTATTTTCTATTAACTTGGAGCTTTACTAGCTACAGAAACGATGCAAAAAACAGCTTTGATAACCGGGGCAAGTTCCGGAATAGGTTGGGCCACAGCCCTGGCGCTGGCCGAGGAGGGTTTCCGACTGATTTTGTGTGGAAGAAGGAAAGAGAAACTAGAAGAACTGGCCGGTTTGGTGTCTGTAGACACTCACTTACTGGTGTTTGATGTTCGCTATAAAAAAGAAGTGGATGAGGCTCTGGTAGCCCTGCCTGATGGTTGGCAAACGGTAGATGTTTTGGTGAACAATGCAGGCAATGCCCACGGGTTGTCTAAGTTGCACGAAGGCAATGTGGAAGACTGGGACGCCATGATAGATATTAATGTTAAGGGCTTGTTGTACATGACCCGGGCCATAGTGCCGGGTATGGTAGAGCGGCAAACCGGGCATGTAGTCAATGTAGGCTCCATTGCCGGTAAAGAGGTGTACCCCAATGGCAATGTGTATTGTGCATCAAAACATGCCGTAGATGCCATCAATCATGGCATGCGTATGGATCTGATGGGTACAGGAGTTAAGGTATCGCAGGTTTGTCCGGGCCTGGTGGAAACGGAGTTCTCTTTGGTACGTTTTAAAGGAGACAGTTCCAGAGCTGAATCGGTTTATCAGGGATATGAGCCCCTCACAGCTCATGATATTGCAGACCTTATTCGCTTTATTGTTACACGTCCGGCACACGTCAACATTGCCGATACACTAATTCTGCCAACCGCCCAGGTGGCCTCTACCATGGTGCATAAAACGCTTTAGAATGGAGGAAAATAAAAACGAAGAAAAAAGCGGAATACCTATACCACAGGTTTTTCTCAATACCGATACAGGAGGCCCAATAGAACGCTGCATTCAGTGCGACTATCAGGTTTTGGATGGCGGGCGCCACTACATGATCGAAAAAGTGTTTAAGCGCTATCCGGAGTTTAAAAAGACAGAGGTTTTGTTTGAGTATGCTATATGCAGCAAGTGTTATGAAGAAATGAAAGAAGCCATGTCGGCCGAGAGCATGCAGAATCTGTCGGCTTACATGATGGGCAATATGAACTTCAGCCAGTTGCAACAACGTATGGAAGAAGAACCTGATAATCCGGACCATTGGCTGTCGTCTTGCCTCATAAAAGGCACCCCTAAGGAAGAACTCAGGGAGTATCAGATGGGGGCGTGCTTCAAAGGCGATCGGTTAGTTATGGACATGATGCCTCCCTTTTTAATTGGAGAAATGGCACTTGAAGAACTCAATGCGCTACTGTCTAAAGAGACCAAAGATGAAATGGATGGTTTTATGGGAGATCACTTTGGTATTCCTCCCGAACTAAGAAAAGACTTAATACTTATCTAATGAAGAGACTATTGTTGGTGGTTTGGCTGGGCGCATGCCTTTTGGGCTGTTCTTCCGATACCAAAGAATTGGAAGCGCCTGAAATTGGTGTTTCACTCGAGCTGGCGGAATACAGAAAGTCTGTTCTTTCAGGCATCAATTACAAACTGGAGTTTAGAGTGCCCGAAGAATTTGGTAGGCAAATACAGGCTTTAGAAGAGCTTACCTTCAATTTAGAGGACAATTCCAGAGATCTGCCTCTCGATTTTAAAGTGCCCCAAAGCCACCTGAAAGGTCTTGTGGTGAATGGCAAGAGCCAGCCGCTGGAGATAGTCAACGAACACATTGTTTTAAAGGCCCAAAACTTACAGAAAGGATACAACAAAGTAGAAGTGAATTTTTGGGCTGGAGAAACTTCTCTCAACCGCAAGGAAGACTTTCTTTATACCCTCTTTGTACCCGATAGGGCAAGAACTGCCTTTCCTTGCTTCGACCAACCCAACCTGAAAGCCCGTTTTAATCTTACCCTGGACCTGCCGACTAATTGGAGTGCTATAGCCAATGCACCTGTTTCGCTGGCTCGTATAGCGAATAACCGAAAGAACATAATCTACGAAGAGTCTGATTTGATAAGCACCTACCTTTTCTCTTTTGTAGCCGGAGAGTTTAAGCGAGTATCACAAACGGTTAATGGTAGAACTTTTACCATGCTTCATAGAGAAACGGACGAAGAAAAGGTAGAGCGTAATAAAGACCTCATCTTCTCTCTTCACGCAGCCTCTCTCAAATGGTTGGAGTTATATACAGGTATAGAATACCCTTTCAAAAAGCTCGATTTTGCTCTAATTCCCAGCTTTCAGTATGGAGGAATGGAGCATGTGGGAGCCATACAATACCGAGCCAATAGTTTGTTTTTGGAAAAAGACCCTTCTCAAAATCAGTTATTGGGCAGAGCAAGCCTCATTGCTCATGAGGTAGCCCACATGTGGTTTGGCAATTTGGTGACTATGGACTGGTTCAACGATGTTTGGACCAAAGAGGTCTTTGCCAATTTTATGGCCTCTAAAATGGTCAACCCAAGTTTTCCCAACATCAATCACGATTTGAGTTTTCTGGTGAGACATTACCCATCGGCCTATGGTGTAGATCGTACTCGGGGAGCCAACCCTATTCGTCAGAATTTGCCTAACCTCAATGAAGCGGGGCAAATGTATGGAGCGATTATATACAATAAGGCGCCAATTATGATGCGTCAATTAGAGTCCTTACTGGGAGAACAGGCCTTTCAGTCGGGCATGCAAGAGTATCTGAGAACCTACGGCATGAAGAATGCCACCTGGCCCAATCTGATCGAAATTCTGGATAAAAGAACACAGGTCGACCTGAAGCGTTGGAGCGAGGTGTGGGTAAATACCTCAGGCAGACCGGTATTTGAATTGGAAACAATTAACAACGAAGGGCAAGTCGAATTGCAACTTAGCCAAAAAGATGTTTCCGGTAAAAACAGGGCCTGGCCACAGAGTTTTAGAATGAAGCTCTTCAATGCCGATAAAAAGGATAGAAAAGAGCTGTTAGTGGTAAGTGCCGACCAGCCCTATAAAGTGAAATTGGGAGCCGAATGGGCGAATTTTGAGGCTTTGGCCAACTCCAATGGCATGGGTTATGGCCTTTTTTCCTCATCGTACAGCCTACTTGTGAGTCAGTGGGAACGACTTAACGAAGTAGAGAAGGGTAGCCTTCTCATCAACATGTATGAGAACTTGCTCGAACCGGGCTTTATAGGGAGAGAAGGTCAATACAAACCCACCGAATACATAGAGTTGCTCAAGTGGTTTTTGATGAAAGAGAAAAATCAATTGCTCATCAACCTGGCATTGGGGCAGTTGCGGTCAGTTTACTGGAATTTGATTTCGGAAGATCAAAGGGCCAATCTGGCTCCCGATTTAGAGAGAACCTTGCTGCATTGCCTTAATGATATTCACGAAGATCCGTCAATCAAGAAAATATTCTTTAACACCTACAGCCAGTTGGTTACCACAACAGTGAACTTGCAACGATTGTACAGTATTTGGGCCAAAGATGGTACGGTTCAGATTTCGGGGCTCAACTTATCGGAGAATGATTATATAGGCCTTGCCGAAGATCTGGCCATTAAAATACCTGAAAGAGCCGAAACCATTGTGGTTCAGCAGTTGGAACGTATAAAAAACCCTGATTCAAGAAAAAGATTTGAGTTTATTGCTCCAACACTCTCGGCCAGTGCCACAGTGCGCGATGCATTTTTTGAGACTCTGAAAGAGGAGAAAATGCGCGAAACAGAATCGTGGGTTCTAGCAGCTTTGGGTAATCTTCATCATCCGCTGCGCAGAGATCAGGCCAGAAGCTATGTATTGCCAAGTCTGGAATTATTGCAGGAGATTCAACAAACGGGTGACATATTCTTCCCTACTCGTTGGTTAGATCAGACATTGGGTAGTCATAATTCACATGAGGTTGTGAAAGTGGTAGATGCCTTCCTTGCAAAAAGGCCGCGATACAATGAACAGCTAAAAATGAAAATCTTGCAGTCGGTAGATATGGCTAGAAGGGCTAGCCAAATACTTGACAAAACGGCAAAAAAATAACCCCTCTTTCGAGCGGCTTTTTATTCATCTCATTTTTCTGACTAGATGATGTCACTTATTTAATCTATTGCCCCATTTTATAGCGACTCGGGTTTGTCATTTCAAGAGTAAAACTAAGCTGAGTTTAGATTAGTTCATAATGCATTGCATGAATTTTTTGTGAAGTTATTATGAGTTCTGAATAGATGATGGGATTTGTGAAGAGCTTCAAATAAAACTTGTTTCTACATTTTATCCCTTCGTTTGATACGATCATTTAAGGTCAGGTAATGGAAAGTTAGCAAAATTCTAAGTTCAAGATTTTGCTGGTGTTCAAGAGGAATGAGTGAAGCCAATTGGCTAATACTAGCGGGGCTAATGTCTCCTACGATATTGAGACGATTCAGGTAGTTAGTAACTATTTTAACTTTTTTAGACTTCTTCTTCAAATAGTGAAGTAAGGGGCTCCCTGACTTCAGGTTTAGTAAGATATATGTGGTTCCGTCCGGGCCGTATGATGCAAGTCCGTAGTCCCAGGTTTGAATGAAAAAGTGAGTTTCTAACTTTTGATATAGTTCCTGTTGGGCCGAAAAGTCTAATGGTATTTCAAATTCGGGGTAATTCTCTTCAGTGTATTCTATATACATGGCTATAGGATCTTGCCCTGAGTTCTCACTTAAGTTAAAGAAGGTGCTGAGCTCGTGTTCGAAGAACTCCATGCAGAGTAATATGCTTTCCGTTTTATCTTCATCAAACTCTTTTAAAAGACTCCTTTTGAGTTCGTCTTTGAATAGCTGTGCTGAAGCTTGAGATGAAGTAACGATTAAGAATGTGGCTATTAGTATTCGGTTAACCATGGCCTGAGTTGACTATTTTTGAAGTATCTTTTTCCTCCTGGAACCATTGTTTGGTACATCGCATAGCTCTCCGGAGAGGAGAAATTAAACTATTTTATAGGGTTACTTACTTATGTTGCAAGAAGCGCATTTCTGAACCTTGCCTCCATTTGTGTCTTCACAAGTGGTTGTTAAAAGACGCTGTGAGGACAC
>NZ_DBHC01000018.1:0-10613 GCF_002296035.1 Roseivirga sp. UBA838 | reverse complement strand
ACAGCTTATGGCTAGTATACCGGGCCTAACAAATGCGATCTAAATGAGTAACCCTACTATTTTATTCTAAGGTTTTCTGAACCACCACATTTCCGGTAGCCACAACTAATTGCCTAAACCGTTCTAATGATCCCTTTGAGTACGCTTTACATATTCATTCATTGCACATTCTTTTGTGTAAGGTTGTTTCAGGACGATACAGGTTTCAAATAAAAAAAAAGCCCTGATGGCAACATCAGGGCTCTATATTCACTTTGCTTTTTAATTAGCCACCGATTTTAACGATAAGGTCAGCGGCTCTGTTAGAATAGCCTGCTTCGTTATCGTACCATCCTACTACTTTTACCAAGGTACCGGCAGCGGCAGTCAGTTCTGCATCGAAAATATTTGAGTGAGGGTTTCCAATAATGTCCACAGAAACAATTGGATCTTCGCAGTACTCAATAATGCCTTTCATTGGGCCTTCAGCGGCAGCTTTCATGGCCGCATTCACTTCTTCGGCAGTTACTTCTTTTTTCACCATTACAGTTAGGTCTGTCAATGAACCGTCCGGCACAGGGACCCTTAAAGCAATACCATCGAGTTTACCGGCTAGGTGAGGAAGCACCAAACCTACAGCTTTGGCTGCTCCGGTAGAAGTTGGTATGATGGAAACCGCTCCGGCTCTGGCTCTTCTCAAGTCTTTGTGAGGAGCATCCTGAATTCTTTGGTCGGCCGTGTAAGCGTGTACAGTAGAAATATAACCCTTTTCAATGCCAAAGGCATCGTCCAATACCTTAGCCATTGGAGCCAGGCAGTTGGTGGTACAAGAGGCGTTAGAAACAATGGTTTCGTTGCCAGTTAGAATATCTTCGTTTACTCCAAGCACTACCGTAGGGATGTTGCCTTTGGCAGGAGCAGAAATTACAACTTTTTTGGCTCCGGCCTGCAAGTGCCCTCCGGCTCCTTCTTCATCAACGAATCTACCAGTAGACTCAAGAACTACATCAACGCCCAACTTGCCCCAAGGAAGGTTCTTTGGTTCTTTTTCAGCGTAGATTTTAATTTCCTTGCCATTGACCACAATGCCGTCTGCAGTAGACGATACAGTGCCGTCAAATTTGCCGTGTACAGAATCGTACTTTAGCAGGTGGGCAAGGGTAGCAGTATCGGTCAGGTCATTGATCGCTACTACTTCAACGTTTTCTTTGCTCAATAACGCTTTGAAAGTCAGTCGTCCGATTCTTCCAAAACCATTAATGGCTACTCTAATTTTAGACATGTCCTTTTACGGTTTTATTTGTGATTGATGTGGCGCAAAACTAAGAAAGCCCTATGCCATTTCAAATATAAATCAATGTTGTCGTAAAGGGGTTCCATCGGAATCGATTGAAATATTTCAATGAAAATATTTTTGGAAATAAAAAACCGAAATCTATATTTGCACACCGAAAATCAAGGAGCTCTTAGGCAAATTGGTTTAAGGTTGTGAAAATCCTAACACGGTCCCTTCGTCTAGGGGTTAGGACGCCAGGTTTTCATCCTGGAAACAGGGGTTCGATTCCCCTAGGGACTGCTGAAAAGCCCGACATTTGTCGGGCTTTTTTTGTTATGCTCGTTTCAAAGATTAGGAAATCAGAAGGCTGTGTCCGTTCCTAATGAAAGGTGTTCATGAGTCGCCAAAGAAGGTTGGAGTGTCAACTCATTTCGGCTCTTTCTATCAAAAAATGCCTATAAAAAGATAGTGTAAGGAGGAATCCTGATTGGGCTGGTTGGTTTAGAGAACTTACTGATCGGACTCTATTCTTCCCAATAGCTCAAATTTGAGTACAATTTCAAACCGCTCTCCGGAAGTCACCAGGTGAATGTTTTTACCTACGCCATCGAGCTTAATGTTAATTCTTCCTCTGGCCATGGTAGTGGTTATGAGAGCCAAGCCGTTGGCATTGGTGTTGCCAGGGTTTTCAGGATCAAAAATGGGGATCTCTGCAAATACTTCGTTGTTGTCGTTGTCCAGAGTAATGGTGTTCTCAACATCTACAATGGTAAAGTCGGTCAGACGTTCTGTGTAACCACCATCGGCAATAGCACTTAGGCTGGCTTCAAAGAGGCCAATGGAGTTGCCGCTTTCTATGCCTCTAATGTCGTAGTAGAGACCAACCAGTTGAGGGGCAATAATGGCCTTGCCGGCCGGAGCGTCAAAATCGTTGGTAGAAACAGCTATAAACTCATTGAGGCTAAGCAGATCTGTTCGGGCAATGTCTTCGTTGGGAGGTAAATCAGACCAATCAATTTCAATGGTATGGGTTAACTCACCACTTACAAACTCGTAGTTCGGACCGTCTTCATCGGGAAAACATCCGGTAAACATTAGAACCACTACAATGAGTAAAGACAGCTTCTTCATATAATTATTAATCTCTTGCAAACTTAAAACTTTTGGGGTTGTATATATTAGCTTTCCTGATTTTAACACATCTCTTTTCGAACAACCTTACCCGGCAACTTTCTCACCAATGGGCTTTGTTCCGGTATTTACGCATATGAGCGTCAATGACCTAACGTTTGAACTTGAGCCACAGGAAAATGCAACCACATTATTTTGTAAAACTTTGTGCATGAAGTCTACTGAATGACACCCTTACTTTTTAGCGGGTTGTAAACCAGCAAAATATGGGCATGTGCATTGATGTAAGAAATGCTCCAATAATCAAAAAAATGCATGTGAACGTTTCTTTCTTGGGCATATTCGTGTTTTGTTTCTCGCAAGTCGTGGCAGAAAGGCAAAGGCTCAACCCATGCAGTTCGGTTAATTCAAAGCCAATTCCAACCATTATCCTGTTCAGGCAGTCGAGAAACATGTGCATAGAAACTGCTTTGAAGCCTTGGTCGCGCAAGGTTTCAGGGTGAAACGCGATTTTTTGGTAAGGAAGATTAGGAGTATTTACCTCATAACAATGTGGCCGTATTTGGGCTTGGATTGAACCATAGTCCCTTAGCTTATTGTTGAAAAGCGTGTTCCGTTTTCAGGTTCTGGTATTTGCTGGAAATGCACTTCTCTTTCCATTAATTTATTCAAAGCATAACACTAAGGAAGCACGTAATATGGGCATAATGCCATCTTTGCGGGCAATTGCGCTTTGGCCCAGGCATGTGCCAAACTATTCTCGGAATATCTGTTAGGGCAGACGGTCCTAATGATTTTTCATACAATCATTTTTAAGAACCCCGGTACGCAATCACCGGGGTTTGTTTATTCCCTCAAAAGCTTTAGAAGCACTCCATTTGTCCAGCCAAAACCATCTTGTACCGGATACTCGCCTCCACCGCTAAGCAGGCTTGTGTCAACCACATTGTACTTTTCCATAAGCTTGCCCGTATTTTTAAAAACCTTAATATTCAGGGCTGTCCAGCGATTTTTAATGGTTGTGGCCAAATGGTCGTGGCCGTAATTTCTAAGTCCCCAAATGGCCATCCACTGCAATGGAGCCCAGCCGTTTGGGGCATCCCATTGCTCGCCAGACTCAAAGTTTGTGGTAAGCAGCCCACCATCTTTCAGTAGTTCTTGTGCCAGGGTATTGGCTACACTTTCGGCCTGTTGGGCAGAAGCGAGCTGAAAAGCCAGTGGATAGACAGCCGCGGCTGTCAGGCTTGTGGTTTGAGCCTCATGGTGGTGGTTAAAATCAAAGAAGTAGCCTTCAGAAGCATTCCAACAATATTGCTGAATGGCCTTAGCCCTGCTTTCTGCTCTTTGGGCATAGTTGGTGCCCAACTTGCCTTCTCCTTGCAGTACATAGGCTTTGCTAATCATCTTTTCCAGATGGTAGAGCAGGCAATTTAGGTCTACAGGTATTAGGTTGGTGGTATAAATGGTGGTGAGATCGTCAGGTACTTCGCACCATCGCGAACTAAAGTCCCAGCCGCTTTCACAGGCCGCCCGTATATTCAAAAGCGTTTGCTTACCCGCTTTCCCTTTTCGCTCAATTAATTCCACATCGTCTTGATACATTTCTGCTCTCGGACTGAAAATATTATCATAGTGCCGATTCAGTACTTCTCCATTCGGCATGAGAACTACTCGTTTGTAATTGGCTTGCGTTTTGGACAGTTCTTGTTCACCCTCCATCCAAAATTTATGTTCTTTTACCATGGCAGGTAAAAAATCTATAAGATACTTTTCTCCCTTTTCTTGTGCCAGCAGGCTTACCATAAGTGAAAAGAAGGGAGGTTGGGAGCGGCCTAGGTAGTATGTTCGGTTGCCATTGGGTATGAAGCCGAAATTTTCAATCATGTATGCAAAGTTTTTCACCATATGCTCCACCATGTCGGTTCGGCCACTTTCTACTAAACCCAGCATGGTAAAATAGCTATCCCAGTAATAGATTTCATTAAAGCGCCCGCCCGGAACTACGTAAGGATAAGGCAGAGGAATAAGCGTGGAAAAGTATTCCTCATTGTCGGGCTCACGGGCAAGAACAGACCATAAGCGTTCTATGTGATCTTCTACAGGCAGGGAGCTATCGCTTTGGTATTCTTTCCCTTGGCTTTGAGCACTCACAAAATAATTATTGAAGAAGGTTTTTAGGTCAAAATTGGGGTGGTTCTTTTCTTGCCTGTAGATGGCAAGTATATTGGCCGGATCTTCAATAGCATAGGCATCGGAAATCTCCTTGCCATCTGCCCACTGCCCGGAAGCATGCAAGTCAGTGAACAATTCTTTTAGGTCTTCCTCCAAAAAAATCAGTCGATTGGCCATAATCTTGTGGTTTTGAGCCATTCAAGTTACAAGGTTAACTTGTTCTTTTCCAAAGCGAGCCCTTGCGCATTTTACGATTTCTAAGCACGGAATGAGCTCTTTGCCAATGCATTGCAGCCTACACTTAAAAAAAAATCTCAGGTTTGTAAGAATCGCCAGGTTAGAGGGTACTAATAGGTTGACAGGTTGAAATGACAGAAGTACAGCAGAAACAGATTTTTGAATCTTGGTTGGAAACCCACAAGGGTATCTTATTTAAGGTGGTGCGGTCGTACTGCGAGCAGGAAGAGGACCGCGAAGATTTGTTTCAGGAGATTGCTGTCAATGTCTGGAAATCGGTTAGCAATTTCAGGAACGACTGCGCGGTCTCTACCTGGGTTTATAGAATAGCACTTAATCAGGCTTTAAAATGGAAGCTGAAGAAAAGCAGGGATCAAAATAAAGCAGATAATGGTGAGGTGGTTCGAATTCTACAGCCTGCAGAAGAAAAGCCAGACCAAAGACTAGAATGGCTATATGGGCAAATTCAACAGTTGGATGAGATAGATCGCTCCCTTTGTTTGCTTTTGCTCGATGGATTCAGCTATAAAGAAATGGCTTCGATTGTTGGTATTTCTGAAAACTACGTGGGAGTGAAGATTAATCGAATAAAAAAGCACCTCACCGAACAGTCTAAAAAAATGTTGAACAATGGAATTTGATGAAATGAAAAAAATATGGGATGAACAGAGTCAAAAGGCGTTGTATGCCTTAGACGAGGAAGCGCTTCACAATAGGGTGATACAGCGTAAAAATAAAGCTGCTGCAGTGGCCGGGAGAAGTGAACAACTAATGATGGGGTCGCTGGTGTTTTGCACGCTGGTTATTTTGGGAGCCAGTCTCATCAAGTCGGATTTTCAGCTATTCCCTAGTCTGCTGGCCGTAATTACAATGGTATTGGCCGGAGTAATATACCTTAGAAGACAGCAACGACTGAACCATCAAAACACTTTCGATAAAAGCATATTGGGCGATATGAACGCGGCCATCGCCCATGCTGATTTTCAGGTCAGGCTATCGGCTATGGGTAAGTGGATTTATTTGGTGGTGGCTTTGCTGAGTATTGCCTCTGTTGTCGATGAGTGGGCAGAGTGGTACAAGGGAGCCTTATTGCTCCTGTTTTTTGTGGCCGGGTACTTTGGTGCCCGTTGGGAGCATAAAACCTTTTACGTGTCGCAGAAGCAAAAGCTTGAGCACATGCGCGAAAAACTTATCAGTTTGAAAGCTTGAGCATCAGTCTAATGATCTTAAATCAGCAGCCGTTTCATTAGTAAATCGCGCTGCAGGTCGCCTCCCAATTTAAAAGGGTGGCTGCCAAATACCTCAAAGCCATGGCGTTTGTAGAAGGCTATGGCTTTATTGTTTTCTTCCCAAACACCCAGCCAAATGGCCATCAGCCCTTTATTTTTGGCTTCTTGCATAGCAAAGTTCAATAGTAAAGTGCCAAGGCCCTTGCCCTGAACATGTCTTTTTAGGTATATGCGCTCAACTTCCATGGCATTGTCCAAAACCTGGTCTGACTGAGCTTTTTTCGTATTGAGCTTAAGATAGCCCACCGGCTCATCTGTATTTTTTAAAAAGTAAAAGTAACTGTCCGGGGTTTCCAGTTCGTTGCGCAATTGGTTGGCATCGAATGCCTTTTGCAAATAACCGTCAAAATCGGCCTGATGGTTCTTATCGCCAAATGCATCGGTAAAAGTCTCTATAGAAATAGATCTGAGCTCCTCTAGCTGCTCGATAGAAATCTTATCGATTCGATAGTTTTCCATAGACTTTGGGAATTTTAAAAATTACTTAACCGTCTAATATACAATTATAAGCCCTTGTGGATGCTTACTTTTCGGGTCGCAAAAATATATTTTTTGAAAACGTGATCAATTCGGATTTGGCATTTGTGCCTAACCTGCTAATCATTTAAATTCCACCCATTCAAGTTTTGAGCATGGAAACAAACATTCGCAAATTCAATAAAATACTGGTGGCCAATCGTGGCGAAATTGCTATACGCGTACTGAGAGCAGCTTCTGAAATGAAGATTCGTACGGTGGCCATTTATACATACGAAGACCGTTATTCCCTCCATCGATACAAGGCCGATGAGGCTTATCAGATTGGAGACGATGATGATCCGCTCAAACCTTATTTGAATATTGATGAGATCATTGCTCTGGCCAAAAGGGAAGGGGTAGATGCTATACATCCCGGCTATGGGTTTCTTTCAGAAAACGTACACTTTGTAAGAGCTTGTAAAGCAGCCGGAATCACATTTGTTGGCCCCGAGCCGGAAGTAATGCAACGCTTGGGCGACAAGGTGCAGGCTAAAATTGTGGCCCGCAATGCCCAGGTGCCGCTTATTGAAGACAGTCAGGAGCCGCTCACAAGCAGTGCCATTGCTCTTAAAGAAGCAAAGCGAATTGGCTTTCCTGTAATGGTAAAGGCCGCAGCCGGTGGGGGAGGCCGCGGTATGCGGGTGGTACGCTCGGAAGATGAATTGGAGCGCGCTTTCAATGAGGCTCGTGGAGAGGCTGGAAAAGCCTTTGGAGACGATACTATTTTCATTGAAAAATTTATTGATAGCCCCAAGCACATTGAGGTGCAAATCATGGGCGATAATTACGGTAACCTTGTACACCTGTATGAGCGCGATTGCTCAGTGCAGCGCAGGTACCAAAAGGTTGTAGAGGTGGCTCCTTCCATAGGGCTAAAAGATGAAACTCGTGAAAAACTCTATGAGTATGCGCTGAGAATTACCCGCGAAGTGAATTACAATAATGTGGGTACAGTAGAGTTTCTGGTCGATGCCGATGAGCAGATTTACTTTATTGAAGTAAACCCAAGAGTACAGGTTGAACATACGGTGACTGAAGAAATTACAGGCATTGATATTGTTCGCTCTCAAATAGAAATAGCCCAGGGTTATCCGCTCGACCACCCTCGGATTTTCATCAAAAGCCAGGCCGATGTGCAGAAGAATGGTTTTGCCATTCAGTGCCGAATTACTACAGAAGACCCGGAAAACAATTTTAAGCCCGATTATGGCACCATTATAGCCTACCGGTCTCCGGGAGGGTTTGGTATTAGGCTAGATGCCGGTAACTGCTATGCCGGAGTAACCATATCGCCCTTTTTCGATTCGATGTTGGTGAAAATCACTGCTTCAGGACGCACGTTAAAAGGAGCTGCTCAAAGGCTGCAACGCGCACTTTCTGAGTTTAGAATACGAGGCGTAGTAACCAACAAAGGCTTTTTAGAGAATGTACTTAGTCATGAGACTTTCTTTACCGGAAAGGCCACAGTAAAGTTTATAGAAAATCATCCGGAGTTACTCCAGATGCCACGGTACATGAACCGGGCCACAAAGTTACTCAACTACCTGGGAGAGGTGGCCGTAAATGGCAATCCGAGCGTAAAGAAAATAGACCCTTCAGTAAAGTTGAGGGTACCGAAGGTTCCTGAGTTCGACCGTTTGGGAGCGTATCCTTCCGGCACCAGGCAAATTTTGGAAGAAAAGGGAGCCGAAGGGTTGGCCAAGTGGATTAAAGAGCAGCCGCAAATCCTATTTACCGATACTACCTGGCGCGATGCCCATCAGTCGTTGTTGGCTACTCGAATGCGTTCGCTGGACATGCTCAAAGTGGCCGAAGGTTTTGCCAAAAATCAACCCAACGTATTTTCTTGGGAAATGTGGGGAGGGGCTACCTTCGATGTGAGTATGCGGTTCCTTTATGAAAACCCATGGGACCGGTTGAAGCGAATGCGTGCGGCAGCACCCAACATACTTATGCAAATGCTTATAAGAGGTTCCAACGGTGTAGGTTACAAAGCTTATCCGGATAACCTTATTGAGCGATTTATTGAGAAGTCGGCTGAGAATGGCATGGATATTTTCCGAATATTCGATTCTCTCAACTGGGTGGAGGCCATGAAGGTGAGCATTCGCACGGTTCGTGAGAGAACCAACTCGGTGGCAGAAGCATGCATTTGCTATACGGGCGATGTGCTCGATAAGGAAAGCAAATACAACTTGCAGTATTATCTGGACATGGCTCGGGCACTGGAAGACGAAGGAGCCCATATTATAGCCATTAAAGATATGGCAGGTTTGCTAAAGCCCGAAGCAGCTACCGTATTGGTAAGTGCTCTTAAAGAAACGGTGAATTTACCCATTCACCTGCACACTCACGATACATCGTCCATGCAAGCCACCACATACTTTAAAGCCATAGAAGCTGGAGTAGATATTGTGGATGTGGCCATTGCTTCCATGTCAGGCCTCACTTCTCAACCCAATTTTAACTCGCTGGCAGCGGCACTCAAGGGGCATCCCCGAGACCCTAAGGTTGATGTGCAAAACCTGAATAAGTATGCCAACTACTGGGAAGATGTGCGCGAATATTACTACCCCTTCGAAAGCGGTCTGAAGGCCGGCACAGCTGAGGTGTACGACCATGAGATACCGGGCGGGCAATACTCCAACCTAAGACCACAGGCTGCTGCTCTGGGCCTGGAGCATAAGTTTGAAGAGGTGAAGCGTAATTATGCGGTGGTCAACAAAATGTTTGGAGATTTAGTAAAGGTGACCCCGTCTAGCAAGGTGGTTGGCGACATGGCCATATTTATGACTTCTAACAACCTGACACCGGCCGATATACTGGAACGTGGCGAGACCCTCTCTTTTCCGGAGTCAGTTATTAGCTTGTTCAGGGGAGATCTGGGGCAAATGCCTGGAGGTTTTCCGCAAGAGCTTTCCAGAATTATTCTAAAAGGCGAAAAGCCATATACAGACCGGCCAAACGCACATCTGGAGCCCGTAGACTTTGATAAGGAGTTTAAAGCGTTTCAGCAAGAGTTCGATATTTACTGCGATGAGCTGGACTTTCTTTCGTACAAGTTATACCCTAAAGTTTTTAAGGATTTCTATCAGCATTGGCAAAACTATGGAGCCGTTTGGCAACTACCTACCAAGGCATTTTTCTTTGGCTTAAAGCCTAATGAAGAGGTGTTTGTGGAGATTGGGAAAGGCAAGCATATCATTATTAAGATGCTTTATATTGCTGAGCCCGATGAAAACGGAATGCGCAAAGTGTACTTTGAGCTGAATGGCCAAACACGGGTGATCGATGTTCGGGATCAGAACCTTAAAGTTACTAAGGTTGCCAACCGCAAGGTAGATGGTGAACATCAAGTAGGAGCACCTCTGCAGGGTAGAATTGCTGAAGTAAAAGTGAATGTTGGCGATACTGTAAAAGAAAATCAGGCTCTTTTTGTAGTTGAAGCTATGAAAATGGAGACAACAGTCTCAGCTCCTGAAGCCGGAAAGGTAAAGGCCATTTATCTCAAAGGCGGAGATATGGTTGAACAGGACGACCTGGTGGTTGAATTGGAATAGGCTTACGATTCCGGCAGTTGCCGATGATTGGGGAGAGTTGAAAAGGCTTTAGCTCTTTCGTTATCCCAACTGCCGGATTTTATCTCTCACACCCCAACTTCCGTCTTCCCACTTCCTCCATTATGGGAGGATCCGCTAGGCTAGATCATGGGCAGATGCTTCGGCTTCGCTCAGCATGGAAACCAAAGTGTCCTCTTTTCACAGCTTTTCGCTTCCCGCTTCCCGCTTCCTACTTCTGATTTCCGATTTCCGATTTCTGGTTTCCGTCTTCCTAGCTCCGAACTTGCGTCTTCCCAATTCCTCCATTATGGAAAGATCTGCTAGGCTAGATCATGGGCAGATGCTTCGGCTTCGCTCAGCATGGAAACCAAAGTGTCCTCTTTTCACAGCTTTTCGCTTCCCGCTCCCGGCTTCTGATTTCCGATTTCTGGTTTTTGATTCCTATCTTCC
>NZ_DBHC01000014.1:0-26319 GCF_002296035.1 Roseivirga sp. UBA838 | reverse complement strand
TGTACCTGGTTCACCGATTGACTGAGCGGCAATTACACCAACAGCTTCTCCTTTTTGCACCATCTTGTTAGTAGATAGATTTCTACCATAACATTTGGAGCAAACTCCTCTTTTAGACTCACAGGTAAGAACTGATCTGATTTCTACTTCTTCTATAGCCGACTCATCGAGCTGTTCAGCAATCTTTTCAGTAAACTCTTCACCTGAAGCTATAATCAGCTCTTCGGTAATCGGATCGTAAATATCATGAACAGAAACTCTTCCTAAAATTCTTTCAGAAAGTGGTTCTACTACGTCTTCGTTGTCTTTGAGGGCAGAAACAGTAAGTCCTCTCAGAGTTCCACAGTCTTCTTCGTTTACCACACAATCCTGGGCTACATCAACCAAACGTCTGGTAAGGTAACCGGCATCGGCAGTTTTCAAAGCGGTATCGGCAAGACCTTTACGTGCACCGTGGGTAGAGATAAAGTACTCCAATACATCCAAACCTTCTTTAAAGTTCGATAGAATTGGGTTTTCGATGATGGCTCCCACCGAACCGGCAAGGTTCTTTTGTGGCTTGGCCATCAGACCTCTCATACCTCCGAGCTGTCTAATCTGCTCTCTCGAACCCCTTGCTCCTGAGTGCATCATCATAAAGATGGAGTTAAAACCTTGCTGGTCTTCTTCCATCTGCTGCATCAGTCCGTTGGTCAAACGAGTGTTTACACGGGTCCAGATATCAATAACCTGATTGTAGCGCTCGTTGTCTGTGATAAGACCCATCAGGTAGTTTTGCCATACGGCATCTACTTCTTCCTTGGCACTGGCAATCAACTCGTCTTTAGACTCCGGAATATGGATATCATCAAGACCCATTGAGAGACCACCTTTGTAGGCCATTTGGAAACCTAGCTCCTTGATATCGTCCAGGAACTGAGCCGTTTTAGCTATACCACAGATATTTACTACGTTCTGAATAATTTTCTGAAGCTTCTTCTTAGTCAGCAGCTCATTCACAAAACCTACTTCTTCAGGTACAGTTTCGTTGAACAACACTCTACCCGCTACGGTCTCTATCACTTTTTCAACCAACTCATCGTTTTCACGAACCTTGGTTTTTACGTGAATGTAAGCGTGCTTAGAAAGCTTTCCTTCATTAAGGGCAATGATTACTTCCTCTGCAGAATAGAATCTCATGCCCTCTCCTTCTACCTTAAAATCTTCTGTAGATCTTCTACCCTTGGTTACATAGTATAAGCCAAGTACCATGTCTTGTGAAGGAACGGTAATTGGCGCACCGTTGGCCGGGTTGAGTATGTTGTGTGAAGAAAGCATTAACAAGCTTGCTTCAAGCACAGCATCGTGCCCAAGAGGAACGTGAACGGCCATTTGGTCACCATCAAAGTCAGCGTTGAATGCTGTACATACCAATGGGTGCAACTGAATAGCCTTACCTTCGATTAGTTTGGGTTGGAACGCCTGAATACCCAATCTGTGCAATGTAGGAGCACGGTTGAGCAATACAGGATGTCCTTTCAATACGTTTTCGAGGATATCCCAAACTACGGGGTCTTTTCTGTCTACAATTTTCTTGGCCGACTTAACTGTTTTTACAATACCTCTTTCAATCAGTTTTCTGATAATGAACGGCTTGAACAGCTCGGCTGCCATATCTTTAGGAAGACCGCACTCATGCAGCTTCAATTCAGGACCTACAACGATCACCGAACGGCCAGAGTAGTCTACCCTTTTACCCAACAAGTTCTGACGGAAACGTCCTTGCTTACCTTTAAGCATATCACTCAAAGATTTTAGCGCACGGTTACCATCTGATCTTACTGCATTAACTTTTCTTGAGTTATCGAAGAGTGAATCAACTGCCTCCTGAAGCATTCGCTTTTCGTTTCTCAAAATCACCTCTGGTGCTTTGATGTCGATAAGACGCTTCAAACGGTTGTTTCTAATAATTACTCTTCTATACAGATCATTCAAATCTGAAGTAGCGAATCTACCTCCGTCTAGTGGTACCAATGGTCTCAACTCCGGTGGAATAACCGGTACCATCTTAATGATCATCCACTCAGGGCGGTTCTCAATTCTGGTTTTGGCATCACGGAAAGCTTCTACTACTCTCAGTCTCTTTAGGGCTTCTGCCTTTCTTTGCTGAGAAGTATCTGTTGCAGCCTGATGACGAAGCTGATAGGATAGCTCGTCTAGCTGAATTCTTGAAAGAAGCATTTCGAGTGCCTCGGCACCCATTTTGGCGATGAACTTTTGTGGATCGTCATCATCGAGCATTTGGTTTTCGCGCGGAAGCTTATCCAGAATATCCAGGTATTCGTCTTCCGTTAGGAAATCCATGTAGCTAATGCCCTCTTCTTCTTTGATACCCGGCTGAATTACGACATATCTTTCATAATAGATTATCTGATCCAGCTTTTTGGTTGGCAAACCAAGCAGGTAACCAATTTTATTAGGAAGTGACTTGAAATACCAGATATGGGCCACAGGAACCACCAATTCGATGTGTCCCATTCTTTCTCTACGCACCTTCTTCTCCGTTACTTCAACACCACAACGGTCGCAGATAATGCCTTTATATCTGATTCTCTTATATTTTCCACAATGACATTCCCAGTCCTTCACAGGACCAAAGATTCTCTCGCAGAACAAACCTCCCATTTCTGGTTTGTAGGTTCTGTAGTTAATCGTCTCCGGCTGGGTTACTTCACCATGTGAAGACTCCAGTATGGATTCCGGAGAAGCCAAGCTAATCGTGACTTTGTTAAAGTCGTTGTTAAGTTTTCTATTCTTTTTAAATGCCATAGCTTTTTGATTCTAATTAGCGGCCTAAGCCAAATAAACATGCATTAGTCTAATGTAATTTCGAGGGCCAAACCTCTCAATTCGTGAACCAGTACGTTGAATGATTCAGGAATATTCGGCTTAGGGATCGAATCGCCTTTTACAATGGCTTCATAAGCCTTTGCTCTACCGATTACATCATCAGACTTCACGGTCAGAATTTCCTGTAGTACGTGAGATGCACCAAAGGCCTCAAGTGCCCAAACCTCCATCTCTCCAAAACGCTGACCACCAAACTGGGCTTTACCACCCAATGGTTGCTGAGTAATGAGTGAGTAAGGTCCGATTGAACGGGCGTGCATCTTATCATCTACCAGGTGACCGAGTTTAAGCATATAGGCAACACCTACGGTTACCGGCTGGTCGAACCTAACTCCGGACAAACCATCGTATAGGTAAACCCTACCGGCCTTAGGCAAGCCTGCCTCTGCCAACTCGTTGTCTACATCTTCCATGCTGGCACCATCGAAAATCGGGGTAGCATATTTTCTACCTAGCTTTTCTCCGGCCCATGCCAACACTGTTTCGTAGATCTGACCAATATTCATCCTTGAAGGTACACCAAGCGGGTTCAATACGATATCCATTGGTGTTCCATCTTCCAAGAATGGCATGTCTTCTTCTCTAACGATTTTAGCAACCACACCTTTGTTACCGTGACGACCGGCCATTTTATCTCCCACCTTGAGCTTACGCTTCTTGGCAATGTATACTTTGGCCAGCTGTACGATACCAGTTGGTAATTCATCTCCTACTTCAATTGTGAAACGCTGACGCTTGAATTCTCCGGCAATCTCGTTTCTCTTAATGTTGTAGTTCTTTACCAATCTGGCCAGTAGTTCGTTGGTTTTCTCATCGTCAGTCCAACCTTCCAGGTTAAGGTCTGAAATGAGGTTTACTTCCTCTTGAACACTGTAGTTGCTCTCGTCTCTGTATATGTTCTTCTCCGGGAATAGGTTCTGAGAAATATTGTTTCTGTTGAACTTAACTCCTTTAGAAATGATCTCGTCTCCAAACTTGTGTTTCACACCTTGCGACACTTTGCCATCGAGGAGTTTCACAAGCTTTTCGATCATTTGGTTTCTTACGGCAGTAAGGTCTTTGCTATACTGCGCTTTCAATACTTCAACCTCTTTCTTAGACTTAGCTCTCAGGTCTTTGTCTTTCTTAGGTCTTGAGAATAGCTTGGTATCGATAACCACTCCTCTCAATGATGGCGAAGCTTTCAGTGAAGCATCTTTCACATCACCGGCCTTGTCGCCAAAGATCGCTCTTAGAAGCTTCTCTTCTGGGGTAGGATCGGTCTCACCTTTAGGAGTGATTTTACCAATGAGGATATCTCCCTCTTTGATCTCAGCACCTACTCTGATAATACCATTCTCATCGAGGTTTTTCACTGCTTCCTCACTTACGTTCGGAATCTCTGAGGTGAGTTCTTCTTCACCTCTCTTGGTATCTCTCACTTCGAGTTCGTATTCATCGATGTGGATTGAAGTAAACACATCGTCTCTTACCACTCGCTCAGAGATTACAATGGCATCCTCAAAGTTGTAGCCCTGCCATGGCATGTAAGCTACTTTAAGGTTTTTACCAAGGGCAAGCTCGCCACCTTCGGTAGAATAACCTTCGCACAATACCTGACCTTTCTGCACTTTATCGCCTTTGAGAACAATAGGCTTCAGGTTAATGCAGGTATCCTGGTTGGTTCTTCTAAACTTAATGAGATCGTAAGTTTTATATTCAGTGTCAAAGTTTACCAGCTCATCTTCGCTAGTCTGGTTGTATTTGATCACAATTTTTGTAGCATCTACATAATCTACTACTCCATCTTCTTCGGCAATTACCAGCGTACGTGAGTCTCTGGCAGCTCTTGCTTCCAAACCTGTACCCACAATTGGAGCTTCCGGCTTCAATAATGGCACAGCCTGGCGCTGCATGTTCGAGCCCATCAATGCACGGTTGGCATCGTCATGCTCTAGGAAAGGAATCAATGAGGCAGCCACAGACACAATCTGGTTAGGAGCCACATCCATGTAAGAGAGCTCTTTAGGCTCCACCACCGGGAAGTCTCCTTCAAACCTTGCCTTTACTCTATCATTTATAAACTCTCCGTTATCTTTTAGCGGAGCATTGGCCTGAGCAATGTTGTGCGTATCTTCCTCTTCGGCAGTTAAGTAAACTACGTTCTCAGACATATTCACTTTACCATCCACCACTTTTCTATATGGTGTTTCAATGAAGCCCATGCTGTTTACTTTGGCATGTACACAGAGTGAGGAGATCAAACCAATGTTAGGTCCCTCAGGGGTTTCAATAGTACACAAGCGGCCGTAGTGGGTGTAGTGAACGTCACGCACCTCAAACCCGGCTCTTTCTCTTGAAAGACCACCCGGACCTAAGGCCGACATTCTTCTTTTGTGAGTAATCTCAGCCAATGGGTTGGTTTGATCCATGAACTGAGAGAGCTGGTTGGTTCCGAAGAATGAGTTGATTACAGAAGACAGCGTTCTGGCATTGATCAAATCAACCGGCTTAAAGTCTTCGTTGTCTCGAACATTCATTCGCTCTTTAATGGTTCTGGCCATACGTGCCAAACCAACTCCGAACTGAGCATAAAGCTGCTCACCCACTGTTCTTACTCTCCTGTTAGAAAGGTGGTCGATATCATCGACTACTGCCCTGGAGTTGATAAGACCAATGAGGTACTTCACAATAGAGATAATGTCTTGGGTAGTCAATACTCTCTTCTCAGAGTCGATTTCAAGATTGAGCTTTTTGTTGATTCTGTATCGACCAACTTCACCCAAATCATATCGTTTGTCAGAGAAAAAGAGTGACTGAATAATGTCTCTTGCAGTTTGCTCATCTGGTGCCTCAGTGTTTCTCAACTGACGATAGATTTGCTCTACTGCTTCTTTTTCTGAGTTTGAATTATCTTTTTGAAGGGTATTGTAGATAATGGTGTAGTCAGCAATGTTGATATCCTCTCTGTGAAGGATAACTGACTCAACATCGGCCTCAATAATGAGGTCTATGTCTTCTTCAGACAACACTGAGTCTCTTTCTAACAACACTTCGTTTCTGTGAATAGAAACCACCTCACCGGTATCTTCATCCACAAAATCTTCTACCCATGTTCTCAATACTCTGGCGGCCAGCTTACGACCAATGGCCTTCTTAAGTACTGTTTTCTTGGCCGGAACTTCTTCTGAAAGGCCAAACAGGTCTAAAATGTCTTTATCTGTTCCGTAACCAATGGCTCTCAAAAGAGTGGTTACGGGGAATTTTTTCTTACGGTCGATGTAGGCGTACATCACGCTATTCACATCGGTTGCAAATTCAATCCAGGATCCTTTGAAAGGAATGATTCTGGCCGAATACAAAGTTGTACCGTTGGTGTGTTTGCTTTGAGCAAAGAACACTCCAGGAGACCTGTGAAGCTGCGAAACGATTACTCGCTCGGCACCATTCACCACAAACGACCCTTTTTCGGTCATGTAAGGAATATTGCCCAGGAATACTTCTTGCTCGATAGTTTCAAAGTCTTCGTTGTCTTCGTCATTACAAGTAAGGCGAAGCTTTGCCTTTAAAGGCACAGAGTAGGTAAGACCTCTATCGATACATTCTGAGACAGAATATTTGGGAGGATCGACCAAATAATCAATGAATTCCAATACGAAATTTTCTCGAGAATCAGAGATTGGGAAGTTTTCAGAAAATACTTTGAAAAGCCCATCTTGTGTTCTCTTGTCGGCAGGGGTTTCTAATTGAAAGAAATCCTTGAACGACTTGATCTGCACATCAAGAAAATCAGGATAATCCAATACTGATTTAATCGAAGAGAAATTTATTCTTTCTGATTGATTTGCTAGAATAGCCAAGGCCGTATAATTTTTGTTTTCAATAATTCAAGTTGCACCGTTAAGATGCGGAAGGAAGCCGGAGCCTCCAAAGTGTGTACAAACAGGAAAAGACCCGTGGTTCCAATCCCGAATTACGGGATAGAGACCAGGGCCTGATCCTTAGCCATAATCACTTATGGCTGTTCAAATTACTTAAGCTCTACTTCAGCGCCAGCCTCTTCAAGCTGCTTCTTAAGCGCTTCAGCTTCGTCTTTAGCTACTCCTTCTTTTACTGCTTTAGGAGCACCATCAACTACTTCTTTAGCTTCTTTCAATCCTAAACCTGTCAATTCTTTTACAAGTTTAACCACAGCTAGCTTAGCGCTACCTGCAGATTTAAGTACTACATCGAAAGATGATTTTTCCTCTGCACCACCTTCACCGTCTCCGCCACCAGCAGCTGGGCCAGCAACAGCTACAGCAGCAGCTGCAGGTTCAATACCGTACTCTTCTTTAAGGATGTCAGCCAATTCGTTTACTTCTTTCACAGTTAAATTCACCAACTGTTCTGCGAATGCTTTCAAATCTGCCATTTTATTAATTGTTATAAAGTTTTAAATCTTGGTTAAATAATTAGTTTTCACGTTCAGACAAAGTCTTGAGAATACCAGCCAGCTTGCCGCCTGCACCTTTAAGGCCAGAAACAACATTCTTAGCAGGAGATTGCAGTAAGGTAATAACCTCACCAATAAGCTCAGCCTTAGACTTAAGCTGGCTCAACATATCTAAATTCTCTTCTCCAATAAAAAGATCTGTATCGATGGAAGCGCCTTTTAATACTGGAGATTGTCCGCCCGATTTTTTTCTAAATTCTTTGATCAATTTTGCCGGTGCGTTAGCGTCTTCACCTGAAAACATTACACCAGAAAAACCTTTCAACACTTTTTCATCAAAAGGAGTGTAGTCAGCGTCCATTCGCTGCAATGCCTTTTGAATCAAAGTATTCTTTACAACTCTGTACTCGATACCTTTTTCGAAGCACAGCCTTCTCAACGAGTTGGTTTGAGCCACCGACATACCGGAAGCGTCAGTAATGTAGAAGTTCATGTTCGATGAAAACTTCTCTACCAACTCTTCTATAACTACTGCTTTTTCTTCTCTAGTCATGATTATAATCCGGCAATTGAGCTCTTATCAACTTTAATTCCTGGGCTCTGCGTAGTAGAAAGGTTAATACTTTTAAAGTATGTTCCCTTCGAAGATGCAGGCTTCAACTTTGAGATAGTATTGATCACTTCAGCAGCATTATCGGCAATCTTCTCAGGAGAGAATGACACCTTTCCAATGCTGGTATGAATGATACCGTACTTATCTACTTTAAAGTCGATTTTACCACCTTTTACATCTTGAACCGCTTTACCCACGTCAAGTGTTACTGTACCTGCCTTAGGGTTTGGCATCAAACCTCTAGGACCGAGTACTCTACCTAAACGACCTACTTTAGCCATCACAGTTGGCATAGTGATGATCACATCAACATCAGTCCAACCTCCTTCAATTTTTGCTATGTAGTCATCAAGTCCAACGTAATCGGCACCGGCTTCTTTGGCCTCTTCCTCCTTGTCCGGAGTACAAAGCACCAATACCTTTACCTCTTTACCTGTACCATGTGGAAGGGCCACTACACCTCTTACCATTTGGTCAGCTTTACGTGGATCTACCCCCAATCTAATATCAATATCTACAGAGGCATCAAAAGTTGCAGTATTCACCTCTTTCACAAGGTTGGCTGCTTCGGCCAATGCGTATAGTTTAGTTGGGTCATATTTACTCAAAGCCTCTTTTTGCTTCTTAGTTAACTTTCCCATGTGTTAAATCTTTAGTTTTCCCAAGGGGCTTTACCTGAAACCTTTAAACCCATGCTTCTGGCAGTACCAGCCACCATTCTCATGGCAGATTCTACTGTAAAAGCATTCAAATCCGGCATTTTAACCTCAGCAATCTCTTTTACCTGATCCCAGGTAACGCTTCCTACTTTGTTTCGGTTAGGTTCAGAAGAACCTTTCTTCACTTTAGAAGCTTCCATTAGCATTACTGGTGCTGGAGGAGTTTTAATTACAAAGTCAAAAGACTTATCAGAATAAATAGTAATAAGCACAGGAAGAACCTGACCCATTTTATCCTGAGTACGTCCGTTGAATTGCTTGCAAAACTCCATAATATTGAGTCCCTTTGAACCCAAAGCAGGACCCACCGGAGGAGAAGGATTGGCTTGGCCACCCTTGACTTGCAACTTCAGATAACCAGAAATTTCCTTAGCCATCTTAATCTTGTTTTTCTACTTGCATGTAACTTAATTCAACAGGGGTATTTCGTCCGAAGATCTTAACCATTACATTAAGCTTTCTTCTTTCTTCAAATACCTCTTCTATAGTACCCGTAAAACCACTAAAGGGACCATCCATTACTTTCACGGTCTCTCCGACTATATATGGCGTATCTAGTTGTTCGTCAAACTCGTCAATCTCTTCAACCTTACCTAAGATACGATCTACTTCTGCTTGACGTAATGGAACTGGCGGTTTGGAAGCAGTGCCAGTAGCTTGACCTAGGAACCCTATGATACCTGGGATATTTTTAATCATATGAACGACTTCACCATTAGACAAATCGGCCTGAATCATGACATATCCGGGAAACAGGTTTTTATCGCGAGACTTTTTCTTTCCGTTTCTGATTTCAAAAACCTTCTCGGAAGGAACTAACACCTGAGGAATATATTCAGCGACATTTTCTCGCTCAATTTCATTCTCCAAGTATTCCTTAGCCTTGCGCTCCTGGCCCGACACTGCCCTAACCATGTACCATTTGAGATCTGACATCGCTCGTGTGATTAAAGGTTAAGGTTGTAAAACCAATCCATAATTTTGTCAAAGCCCAAATCGATTAAACCAATCACAAGGGCGAATATCAAAGAAGCCACAAGCACTAAAACTGAACTGCTCTGAAGCTCAGAAAGCTTCGGCCAACTTACTTTGTGCCTCATCTCATCGTATGATTCACTCACAAAGGACATTAATTTACTCATTGGTCTTACTCCTTTATTTTGCACGGGTGGTAAGATTCGAACTCACGACCTTTGGTTTTGGAGACCACTGCTCTACCAACTGAGCTACACCCGTAGATTTTTTTTCCCGAAACCGATATTCAGGAATTATTTTCTTATTTCTTTCGGCCCTGCTTTTCAGCGCCCTTTACTGCCATTTCAAAGTCTTCAGCTTTCTCACAAAGAATATCAGTATAACACACTGAAAAACTGATCCTTATACCTGCCTGAGAATCGACCTTAAGAAAGAAATTCTCGGACAAAAAATAGCTTAGAGCCTTGAAACGGGCTGCAAATTTAGAGAATTTAAATTAATGAAACAAACGCGCCTCCGAAAAATCGAAAACGCGTTTGCCATAATTTATCTTCTAAAAGATGGATTAGTCAAGGATTTCAGTTACCTGACCGGCACCTACAGTTCTACCACCTTCTCTGATAGCGAATCGAAGACCTTTTTCAAGAGCAACCGCGTTGATCAGGTTTACTTCGATAGTAACGTTATCACCTGGCATAACCATTTCGATGTCAGCAGGAAGCTTAATCTCACCAGTAACGTCAGTAGTTCTTAGGTAGAACTGAGGACGGTACTTGTTAAAGAATGGAGTATGACGACCACCTTCTTCTTTAGAAAGAACGTAAACCTCAGCTTTGAAGTGAGCGTGTGGCTTCACAGAACCAGGCTTACAAATGATCATACCTCTTTTGATATCAGTTTTCTCGATACCTCTCAAAAGAAGACCTACGTTGTCACCAGCTTCACCTCTATCCAAGATCTTACGGAACATTTCCACACCAGTAACAGTAGACTTCAACCCTTCGGCACCCATACCGATAATATCAACAGGATCACCAGAGTTGATTACACCTCTTTCGATTCTACCAGTAGCTACAGTACCACGACCAGTGATCGAGAATACATCTTCTACCGGCATCAAGAAGTCTTTGTCAGTCAAACGCTCAGGAAGCGGAATGTAGTCATCTACAGCTGCCATAAGCTCGTTTACTTTCTCTACCCACTTAGGCTCACCGTTAAGTGCACCAAGAGCAGAACCCTGAATTACAGGAATATCGTCACCAGGGAATTCGTAGAAAGAAAGCAGTTCTCTTACTTCCATTTCAACAAGCTCAAGAAGCTCTTCGTCATCTACCAAGTCCACTTTGTTCATGAAAACAACCAAAGCAGGCACACCTACCTGACGAGCCAAAAGGATATGCTCTCTAGTTTGAGGCATAGGACCATCTGTAGCAGCAACTACTAGAATGGCACCATCCATTTGAGCAGCACCAGTAACCATGTTCTTCACGTAGTCAGCGTGACCTGGACAGTCAACGTGAGCATAGTGACGGTTAGCAGTTTGGTACTCAACGTGCGAGGTGTTGATAGTAATACCTCTTTCTTTCTCTTCAGGAGCGTTGTCGATAGAAGAGAAGTCTCTGTTTTCGGCAAGACCAGCGTCTGCCAATACTTTAGTAATCGCAGCAGTTAAAGTGGTCTTACCGTGGTCAACGTGACCGATAGTACCAATATTAACGTGCGGCTTGGAACGGTCAAAGGTTTCTTTAGCCATGTTTGAAAATTAGTTAATATTAATGTTTATATAATTCGAAATACAAGCCCAACAGGGCAAGTCATTAACTTCTTAATTGAGCCAATGACGGGATTTGAACCCGTGACCCCTTCCTTACCAAGGAAGTACTCTACCCCTGAGCTACATCGGCTTAAATAGCTTTAAGCTCTAAGTCTTGTGTCTTAAGTTGCATCATTAAAACTCAAAACTTTGAACCTAGAACCCAAAGATTTGAGCGGGTGACGAAACTCAAACTCCTACCTACCATAAGGCCGGGACAACCCGTGCCGCAAACCAAAATATTTATTGGCTCAGGAGTAAGATAGTTCGTACTCACTCTGAGCGGGTGACGAGGCTCGAACCCGCGACCTACAGCTTGGAAGGCTGTCGCTCTACCAACTGAGCTACACCCGCTTGTGCTTCATGACTTTATTGAGGAAACAAGAAGTCCGCCTGGCCATGAAACCGATATCATTCGCCAAGGCTTCAGATATCTTAGTGGGGGGAGCAGGATTCGAACCTGCGAAGACATAAGTCAACGGATTTACAGTCCGTCCCAGTTGGCCGCTTTGGTATCCCCCCGAATCAATCTCTAAAAGAACGACATAAAAAAGCCTTTCAGCGAAAGGGAATGCAAAATTAGACCCTTTTTTATATTAATCAAACATTTGCCTGAAAAAGATATTTCTTTTTATCGGCTCTCGAAAAACCGCCCAATTTGAGCGCAAACGAGCTTTTTGCAATTCGGGCGCAATCATAAGAGTTTTCTCTCAAACACAAAAGAGTTTAGCCTTCTTGAATAAAAATAGTTATCTATATTTGTGCGATTTAGGGTGTTTCAATTTCCGATGAAATATCCCATTAATCCGAGAACAAACCTTATTCAATGTATCGTACAGAAACTGCCTCAGGAAATCCAATTGAAATTCAATTTGATGGTGAGCAGCCCACCATTAATGGCTCGCCCATCAACTGGTCTATTCATAAGAAGACTAACAACAAACACCTTATTATTAAAGACCACAAAACCTTCAAAGCCGAAATCCTAAAACTGGATCAGGCAACCAAAACTGCGGAGATCAAAATTAACAAGCAGATATATACCGTTCAGCTCAAAGACAAAATGGATGTACTCCTTGAGTCTATGGGGATAGACATGTCAGCAGTACAGGCCGTTAACGACCTCAAAGCTCCTATGCCCGGCCTGGTATTAGACATTTTGGTAGAAGAAGGCAAGGAAGTGAAAAAGGGCGACCCGCTTCTGATTCTGGAAGCCATGAAAATGGAAAACGTACTAAAAGCAGCTGGAGATGGAAGCATTAAAAGTGTAGAAGTGAAAAAGGGCGACAGTGTAGAAAAAAATCAAGTACTAATAAAGTTTTAAACAAAGGGAATGTCTTATAAACGAATACTGCTGAAGCTTAGTGGAGAGGCCTTAATGGGCAAGCAGAACTATGGTATAGATCCGGCAAGGTTGGAGCAATATGCTCTTGAAATAAAAAAAGTAAAAGACCAGGGGGTTGAAGTAGCCATTGTAATTGGCGGAGGCAATATATATAGAGGAGTGCAGGCCGAAGCTTCAGGCATAGACAGAGTTCAAGGCGATTACATGGGCATGTTGGCCACCGTAATAAACGCCATGGCTATTCAGAGTACACTAGAAAAACATGGTATGTATACCCGACTAATGTCTGGTATAAAGATGGAAGCAGTGTGTGAGCCCTTTATAAGAAGAAGAGCCGTAAGGCATCTGGAAAAAGGACGAATTGTTATTTTTGGCGCGGGTATAGGCAACCCATACTTTACTACAGACTCCACAGCGAGTCTTAGAGCTATTGAAATTGAGGCCGATGTAGTATTAAAAGGGACACGGGTTGATGGAGTATATTCTGCCGACCCTGAAAAAGACCCTAATGCTGTTAGGTTCGAAAAGCTTAGCTTCGAAGAAGTTATTAGCAAAGGCTATAATATTATGGATATGACCGCCTTTACCCTTTGTCAGGAAAATAATGTACCCATAATTGTCTTTGACATGAACAAACCCGGCAACCTGCAAAAACTCATTGAAGGAAAAGAACAAGTTGGAACACTCATTAGCTAACATTTGATATGGAAGAGATAGAAATATACTTAGACACTGCCAAAGAAATGATGGAAAAGGCTGTATCTCATGCAAAGGTAGAGCTAGCCAAGATTCGGGCAGGCAAGGCCATGCCCAGTATGCTGGATGGCCTTATGGTGGTTTATTATGGTGCACCAACCCCCATCAATCAGGTGGCTTCAGTTTCTACTCCAGACGCCCGTACCATATTTATTAAACCATGGGAAAAATCTATTATAGGAGAAATTGAGAAAGCCATTATCAATAGCGATTTGGGCTTTAACCCCCAAAATGATGGAGAAAACATCATTATCAATGTGCCTCAGCTAACCGAAGAAAGAAGGGTGCAACTAGCCAAGCAAGCCAAAGGCGTTACCGAAGACGGTAAAGTGAGCGTGAGAAACGCCAGAAAAGAAGCCAACGATGAACTTAAAAAGCTTCTTAAAGAAGGTGTTTCTGAAGACGCCATTAAAGCTGCTGAAGACGATGTTCAGGCACTTACAGATACGTATACCAAAAAGATGGACGATCTCCTGGCACTCAAGGAGAAAGAGATAATGACCGTGTAATCATACACGAAGCAATTGAAAAAGGGGAGCATAAACGTTTCCCTTTTTTTATGACCTGGCCCAATTGCCCTACACATTCTTTTCAACAACTGAACACACCTATCCGACAGTTCAATTAAACTCACTTCTACCCTCTCATAAATAGACGTAACTATGCAACTCTCAACACCAGCGGAAACATAACTTCATTATTTGTATAAGAAATAATTTCTGACTGATTCATTTTTTATACATTTAGTGAATAAAAACACTAAAATGAAAGGAACCAATTTGGGCGAATTCGAAGAGATTGTATTGCTTACCATAGCCGCACTTATGGAAGAAGCCTACAGTGTGGCCATTTGTGATGAGATAGAACGAGTAACAGAGCGCAAGGTCAAACTCAGCGTGGTGCACGCTGTACTCAACCGTCTTGATGAAAAAGGCTATGTCAAATCTCACTTGGGCGAACCAACCAAAGAAAGAGGTGGGCGTAGAAAGCGATTCTTTACGGTAACCCATGCCGGCAAAGTGGCCTTAACCAAAGCCAAACAACAGCGCGATCAGCTGTGGAGCTTAATTCCCGGCTTCAACCTTAAAATTGCTTGAAGAATAAAAACAACATACCGCCACGTTGGGCCGACCGCTTTTTAGAATGGTACTGCAAGCCTCAGTTACTGGAAGATCTTCAGGGCGATCTGTACGAGCACTTTGAACGGCACCTTAGTTCAAAAGGAGCCCGTAAAGCCCGGTGGCTTTATGCACTCAATACACTACGGTTCTTTAAACCGTACACGGTCAAAAAACTCAATTTTCTGAATCAATTAACTCAATTCATCATGTTCAAAAATTATTTCAAAACATCAATCCGAAGCATAGCCAGAAACAAGCTCTTTTCGGCCATTAATATTTTTGGTCTGGCTGTGAGCATGTCTGTCTGCCTCATTATGATTACCATGTTTGTAGAAGTAAAAAACTACGACCGCTTTCATCACGAGGCTGAAAGGATTTTCCGTATCAACAATACCCACAGCTATTTAGAGAGCGACCCCAGCCTCTTTGCCTCTACCTCAATACTGGTTGGAAAAAGAATGAAAGAAGAAGTGCCCGGCCTGAAAGCCATCACCATTATGAGTCGCGGGTTTAATGGAGATGGGCTAATTGGCGACAAAAGAATACCGATTAGCGGATTCTGGGCCGATGAAGACTTCTTCAATGTACTCTCTTTTGAGCTATACCGTGGCGACCCGGCCACCGCTCTAAAAGCACCATACTCCATTGTACTGACTGAAGAAACCGCCAACAAGTTTTTTGGAGAAGCCGACCCAATGGGTAAAACCATTACCGTGGCCGAACACGAATATCAGGTAACGGGACTGGTCAAAAACCCTCCCTTCAACTCTCACATGGACTTTCAATCTCTGGTTTCGTTCTCAACCTTCGAAATCGAAAACGAAGACAACAGAGGCTTTTTGAGCTGGCAAAACATGTGGTCCAACTATGTTTACTTCAGGCTGGACGACCAAACTGACATTGCCGACATAGAAAATCGCCTCAACGCCATTGCCGCTGACGAAAACAGTGAATCGAAGCAAGTAAACATTCAATTGGCGGCTCAGCCCATTACCAAAATAATGCTGGGGCCTTCTAACACAAGCAACCAACTAGGCCCTAGTATAGGCCGCGAGGTTATTTGGGTATTTGCAGGCCTAGCCTTTGTGGTAATACTTTCTGCCGGTTTCAACTATACCAACCTATCTATAGCCCGTTCTTTACGGAGAGCCAAAGAAGTTGGGGTAAGAAAAGTAGTAGGTGCACAACGTAAGCAGGTGTTTACTCAATTCATTGTTGAGGCCTGTCTTATATCGCTTGCCTCACTCATAATGGCCTACTTTATATTCTTTCTTATTCGGCCAATGTTTCTCAACCTCAACCCGGAAATTCAGAGTACGTTGCGGTTGGAGCACGAGCCCATTGTATTGGTTTACTTTATCGCATTTGCGCTTTTGGTAGGCTTCTTTGCCGGATTTCTACCTTCTTTGTTCCTCTCCAAACTCAAGGCCATTCAGGTGCTTAAAAGCGCATCAGGCCCCAAGGCTTTTTCAAAAATCAACCTACGCAAAGCACTCATCGTCATTCAGTTTACCTTGTCGCTGATGTTCATTATATCAGCCTCCATTTCTCATAGACAATTCAAGTATGCTTTGAATTTCAATCTGGGTTTCGATACGGAAAACGTGCTGAATATTGACCTTCAGAACAACGACCCTCAACTCACCAAAGCCATGTTTGAGCAAATTCCGGAGGTTACAGACATTGCCAAGTCATCACATATACTGAGTATTGGAAGCCGCTGGGCCAACCAGGTAAAGTCTGACGATGGTCTGGATTCTGCATCGGTCTATTACTCTAGTATAGACCATCGCTATATTCCCCTAATGAAACACAGGTTGCTGGCCGGCAGCAATTTTCCTGAGAAAAACTCCGTAGAGGTAGAAGAAAGCATGATTGTGAACGAGCAGTTTATAAAGCACTTTAAACTGGGCAGCCCCGAAGAAGCCATAGGCGAAAGCCTGAAGTTCGGCAGAGAACGCTTAACTATTGTGGGAGTGGTTGAAAACTTTCATTATGCCACCCTGGACTCTGAGATTGAATGCTTCGCCTTCAGACATAAACCACAAGAAGCCCGAATGCTAAGTTTAAAGATTTCCAGCAACGATTTACTTTCAACCCGTAAGAAAATAGAAGAGGCCTGGGCCGGATTCGATGAGGTGCACGACTTTAAAGGATATTTCTATAAAGATGGTCTGGAAAGAGCCTATGAACAGTTTTCAGTCACCTATACCCTGGTAGGTTTCCTTGCCTTCTTAACCATATGTATTGCTTCGCTTGGGCTACTGGGCATGGGTGTGTATACTGCAGAGACCCGACTAAAGGAAATAAGTATACGTAAAGTATTGGGTGCCACCGAAGGCAGCCTTATTACGCTACTGTCCAGAGGTTTTATGCTCCTGTTGCTATTGGCCACGGCCATTGCTGTACCAGCCACTTACTATTTATTCGATGAACTGATTTTAGCCGATCAGGCCAATCGGGCAAACATTGGACTACTGGAATTGAGCCTGGGAGTAATAATTATTTTTGGCATAGGCTTTCTAACCATAGGATCACAAACCTGGAAAGCCGCCCGCTCTAACCCGGCTCTAACGCTAAGAAACGAATGAAAATTCGGAGGTGCCGATGATTGATCATCGGCACTCTTTTCTAATACTTTTCAGATCATAAAAACTTTTTGACTCAATCTCCGTCTAAGGATATTATCGTCAATTACGAATTAAACTATAGATTTACATACTCAGTCACATGGCACTGTGAAGACACAGCTTCTAGCTCAAATTGTCTATTTACTTCTATGTGACCTAAATAAGAACTCTATTAAACTATTAATTTTATCGTCATATACGAATTTTATATAATGAAAGGAACAAACCTAGGTGAATTTCAGGAACTTGTATTACTCACTATTGGCGTACTCTACCCGGAAGCTTATGGCGTAAGTATCAAGGATGAAATCCGAAAAAAAACAGGAAGAAAAGTAACGCTCAGCACGGTTCATGGAGCGTTGAACCGGCTGGAAAAAAAAGGGCTCGTAAGTAGCGAGTTTGGAGAAGCCACCAGCATAAGAGGTGGTAAGCGCAAACGGTACTTTACCATTACCTCATCGGGAGTAAAAGCACTCGAAGAAACCCGTGAACAACGCGAAGAACTTTGGAATGCCATACCCCAACAGGCCCTTCAGGTAAAGCTCACTACATAAACATATGTCTATCCAAGGTCAACCTCCTCCACGTATAGCCCAACGGTTTCTCCGGTGGTTCTGCAAACCGGAACTCCTGGAAGAAATAGAGGGCGATATTGAGGAGGATTATTACTACAGGCAGCAGGATAAAGGAAAAAACTATGCGGCATTTTGGTACTGCATAGACGTGGTCCGTTTTCTCAAACCCTTTGCCGTAAAATCATTCGTCAAAACTCAAACATTCAACCCCATGTTCAGCATTAATTCAAAACTGGCCTTTAGAAACCTGGCCAAAAACAAACTGTATTCATTTATTAACATAACCGGGCTGGCCATTGGCATTGCTGCCTGCCTCATAATCACTCAATACGTATTGTTTCAGTTGAGCTTCGATCGGTTTCACAGCAAATCGGATCGAATATACCGTGTGCTCACCACGGCCTATCAGAATGGAGAATATGGCAACACAGGCCTATATTGCGGCTTTGCCCTTGCCCCTGCTTTGCTCAAAGATGTTCCTGAAATTGAACAGGCAGCGCGCGTTCACCCATACTATGGAGGTGCCATTGTACAACGAACCGGCCAGAAAGGTGGCGTGAGACCTTTTTTTGAAGAAGAAGTACTTTTCACCGAACCCTCATTCTTTTCCATTTTCTCCTTTGAATTGTTGCAGGGCGATGCCCACACAGCCCTGAGCAGTCCGAATGCCGTGGTTATTACACAGAAAATTGCCGATAAATATTTTGGTTCTAGCCATGATGCAATCATTGGGCAGAGTCTGCGAATTAATGGAGGTTACACCAATGAAGAGTTTACTATTACTGGCATTCTAAAAGATGTTCCGGCTAACTCGCACCTCAATTTCGACATACTCCTGCCCTTGCAAAAAGTACTACAGAGCAACCAATACACCCAACCAGGAGCCGACTGGGGCTGGACCAATTTTTTTGTGTATGCCTTACTAAACCCTCAGGTAACAGAGCAGCAGGCAGAACAAAAAATAGCCAATCTCATGCATCGGTATAGAGCTGAAGAGCTTGAAAGCAGTGGCACCCGGGAAGTGCTATCTCTTGAACCTATACTGGATGTTCATCTGCAATCGAGTATTGATAATGAAGATGGCGAACAGGCCAACAAAACAGACATGGGTACCATTTACTTTCTCATAGTAATAGCACTCTTCATACTAGTTATTGCATGGATCAACTTTATCAACCTCTCTACAGCCAAAGCAACCGAACGCGGTGTTGAAGTGGGGATCAAAAAAGCAATGGGAGCCATAAGGCCGCAGCTCATTGCTCAGTTTCTTACCGAATCGTTCTGGATAAACCTAATAGCCGTTGCACTTGGCCTGGCCATCACCTACCTGTTGTTACCCATAATGGGCGAGGTTATTGACTTGCCTTTGGAACTCACCTGGAATGCCCCGGTAATACAAATCCTATTGTTGACCCTAATAGTAGTTGGTCCTGTGCTTGCAGGCCTCTACCCTGCCTTTATTCTTTCGGCTTACCAATCGGTAAATGCACTCAAAAGCCAAAAATCTGGTGGACAGAAAGACCGTTTTGCCGTGCGAAAAGCACTAGTGGTATTTCAGTTTGTGGTTTCTACGCTCCTCATGGCCGGAACCTTTGCCGTTTCAAAGCAATTGCGCTATATGGAAAATAGAGATACCGGTTTTCAAATGGATCAGGTACTTGTTATAAAAGGACCCCGCGTGGGCGTGAGCCTTGAAAACTTTGAAGCCTTTAAAAACCAGGTGAAATCTATTGCCACAGCAGAAAGCTTCGCCTCCTCCCGGAGCATTCCGGGTGCAGGCTATTCTTTTGCAACTAATGCCAGAAGAGAGGATACCGAACAAAGCGCAGTAAAGCGTATTGATGCCACCTGGATTGACAAAGGTTTTATGGAAACCTATGGCATGGAACTGATTAGTGGAAGAGACTTCTCGGATGCTTACGACTCGCCCGATGAAATGGACCGCAATGGTGTGCTTGTAAGTGAAGAGGCACTCAAGGTGTTTGGCCTGGGCACAGCAGAGGAGGCCCTGGAGAAACGACTTATTATAAGCGGAGACACAAGCTTAATTCGTGGAGTTGTGAAGGATCATAACTGGAAATCGTTGCACAAAGGCTATGTAGCCAGTGCCTTTTACTACATTCCGGCTACCACCCGATATTTCTCACTAAAAATCAACTCGCAAAATACCAAAGCTACCTTAGAGCAAATTGAAGAAAAATACCATGAGGCTTTTCCCGGTAACCCATTGGAGTTCTTCTTTATGGACGACTTTTTTAACCGCCAATATGAACAAGACCAGCAGTTTGCCAGTATCTTCAATGCTTTTGCCGGCTTTGCCATTTTTGCTGCTTGTCTGGGACTTTTCGGGCTAGCTTCCTACACTGTAGTTCAGAAAGCTAAGGAAATAGGCATAAGGAAGGTATTGGGTGCAGGCAGCCTTCAAATCACTCTACTTTTTTCTAAAAGGTACATGGTGTTAATTCTCATAGCCAATTTACTAGCCGTACCCCTGGCTTATTTGGCCATCCATAAATGGCTCCAGAACTTTGCATTCAGCATACCTATTCGGGCAAATCTCTTCATCGTTCCCATAGTTATACTGGCAGCTATCGCTCTTCTGACCATCTCATTTCAAACACTCAAAGCTTCATTTAGCAACCCGGTTAAAAACCTTAGGAGCGAATAGCCTTAGCCTCTTCTGCTTAAATAAGAGGAGCCTGAAAGCCACAAAAAAAGATCTGCCTAAACTCGCCTGAAAATTGGCCTGACAGACGATAAGCCGGCTTCTGAGCTCCTCTTTTTTTAATGGATGATGGTCAGTTTTGATTATTTAGTCTTCATTTAAGAAATAAATTTCATACATTTAGTCTTCATTTAAGAATCAAACCAATGAAAGGCACGTATTTAGGCGAATTCCAGGAGGTTGTTCTTCTCACTATTCTGGTATTGGAAGACAATGCGTATGGAGTGAGCATTCAGGAAGAAATTGAAAAACGCACAGGCCGAAGCATAAGCCGTGGAGCTTTACACACTGCCCTTACCCGTCTGGATGAAAAAGGGTTTATCAGCTCAGAGTACGGAGGAGCAACTGCAGAAAGAGGTGGCCGCAGAAAGCGCTTCTACCAGGTAACCAATCTTGGCAAAAGTGCTTTGGAAGAAGCCAAAGCTTTAAGAGAAGATTTATGGAGCAGTGTCCCTAAAGTGGCACTTCAAAAAGTACAGGCCTAATGGAACGCAATCAAACACCACAATTCTGGACGAAAATCTTCAAATGGCTCTGCCATGGCAGCCTCTTTGAAGAACTGCAGGGCGACTTAGAAGAGTCATACATTAAAAACACCAATACCAGAGGAGAAAGAAAAGCAAAAGCAATCTACAGGAAAGAGGTTTTGAAGATGTTGCGAATGTCGGTAGTAAAGCGCGAATTGAAACTTCCGAAAGTTATTCATACTTCCCTTCTTAAGTTTCACTTTCTATTGGCTTTCAGAAACCTGAAGCGGAACAAAGTTTTTAGTGCGGTAAACATTTTTGGATTGGCGGCAGCGCTCACCATCTGTTTGTTTGCCGTGAACATGATCTATACTGGATATCAGTATGACAAGGACTTCAAAGATGTGGATAGGCTTTACAGAGTCACGACAACAGTTGAAAGCCCTCATGGCAAAATGAATTGGGCCACCTCCTCTTTTGCCCTAAAATGGCACTTAAACTCAATCCCTCAAATTGAAACCTCTTCCATTATTCTCACCAATATGATTGGCTACTTTGAAAAGAAAGGCGAGGAAATACGAATAGCAGGCTATCCCATTGACCGGGAATTTCTCGAAATGTTCAACTTTGAAGTGATCGAAGGTAATCCTTATGATCTATTCAATGATCTACAATCAGTTGTTATAACCGACCAGCTAGCTCAGAAGGTTTTTGGCGATGAAAGCGCTATTGGCAAACAAACTAAATCTGGAGCCATTGTTCGAGCCGTAATCAAATCCCCTAAAAAGCAATCTCACTTCGACTTTGAATTCCTCTCGAATATAGAATTCCTGGGAAGCAGAATGAGCCCAGAAGAGTTCGAAACTGTACTGCGGAACTGGCAAAACTACGATCAAAGCTATTACAGCTACATCAAGTTGAACCAGAATTCCAATATCGATCAGTTAGAATCGCACTTTGAGCAGATCAGCAATGAAATGACCTCAGCAATGGCTGATGGCAACACCTACAGCATGCAATTGCAGCCTGTTTCAAGCATAATGTTTGGCAAGGAACTCATAGCAGATCACAGGCATGTCTATTCTAGAACAACCCTCATTATTCTCATTGCCCCAATTGCACTTTTAATTACGCTGGCATCATTTAACTACACCAACCTTTCTATTGCCAGGGCAATTCAACGCTCCAAAGAAATTGGAATTCGTAAAATCAACGGCAGTACACGTGGTCAAATCATTAGTCAAATTCTGGTTGAAACAGTGGTTTTCTCACTACTGGCCCTTGTCTTAGCATTATGTTTCTACAAATACCTAGTGCCATTTTTCGAGATGTACATCTCTGAATTTTCAGCGCTTTTTACCAGTCAGCTCAATGTTGAGATCATCACCTGGTTTGTGTGTTTCAGCTTGCTGGTCGGTTTTATTGCCGGATTCTTACCTTCCCTTTATTTCTCGAAAATCTCACCATTGGCCTCAATCAATGAGTCGTTCAACAAAAAAGGAATTAGAATTTCAACGCTAAGGAAAGTCTTTGTTGGCATTCAGCTCACCTTCTCCACCTTTTGCATTCTGTTTGTAGTCCTTAGTTTGAATCAGAGAGATCAGATACTTAATACAGATCTTGGGTTTACTTCTGCTGACCTCATCGCCTTTCCGCTTAAAAAAGTTGATCCGAAACTAATTGAAGCAGAGTTGAGTAAAATTCCAGAAATAGAGAACTTCTCTTTTACCTCTATAATACCGGGAACTGGCGGGATGTCCAGAAGATTCGGATTCAGTGCGGACAGAATGGACACTTTCTCAACCCGATATGCTACAACCGATGAGAGGTTCAGTCAGGTTTATTCGCCACAGTTAATCATAGGTTCAGGCTTTACCGAAGGCCTTAACAACGAAATTCTAGTCGATGAGAATTTCCTCGCCTCTATCGGTGTGTCAACCCTAGACGCACTCAATACTGAAGTAATCATTGATCATTATGATGTTGAAGAAAAGCTGCTGATTGTGGGTGTATTAGACAACTACATCTACGATGGTCTGGAAGACAACAGCCTTCCACTAATGATCAGGAACCTTAAGGACACTCTTCTCACTAGATATGCCACCATACAGATTCAACCTGCCAATGCAGATCGGGTATTAAGTAAGCTTGAGAGCTTCTGGCCAAACATTGCTGGGGACAAAGCTCTGGAAACAGAATTTGTAAGCGATAAAATCGAGCGGAACTATAGGCCATTTTTCAATATGATGAACATCCTCAGTATCACTGGAATATCCATCGTAGTGATTGCTCTTTTAGGTCAGTTTGGTATGGCTCTTTATGCTACACAAAGCAGAACCAAAGAAATTGGAATAAGAAAGGTATTGGGAGCAAGTATTGGATCAATAATCACTTTGCTTTCACGCGGATCTTTTAAGACACTATTCATCTCCACACTCATTGCCTTGCCACTTGTATTCCTAGTTTTTAGAGAGATGATTTTCCCCACAATTGCCATCAAGTTGGAGATATCTACCCCGCATTTACTTGTCACAGTTATTGGAACTTGGGCGATTGTCTTGGGAATAGTCGCACATCAATCATGGAGAACAGGTCAGGTTAATCCTACAGAATCTCTGAGAAATGAATAACCGACCTCCTAAATATTTCACCCGACTGCTGGCATGGTTCTGCCACGATGACTTCTATGAGGAGTTGCAGGGTGATTTGGAGGAAAAGTTTTACTCAAACATTCAACAATACGGTCAAAGAAAAGCGCGCACACAATACCGGCTGGAAGTACTCAAACTGCTTCGACCTTCAGTAGCTAAAAAACTCAGGGTTCAAACTCAAAACAACAACATTGCCATGTTCAAGAATTACACTTTGGTTGCCTTTAGAAACCTATCACGCAACCGCCTCTTTTCAGCCATTAATATATTTGGTTTAGCCATGAGCATGGCAGTTGGCCTGCTCGCCATTGCCTTTGTCAATGAGATTTACTCATTCGATCAATTTCACGAAAACAAAGGCAGAATTTATCGCATCAATAATGTAAGAACTTTTCTGGACAATGCACCTCAGGCTTATGCTTCTACTTCCTTACTTACTGCCGACAGAATAAGGGCCGAGGTTCCTGGTGTAGAGAGAGTATCGGGAATGTTTAAAGGCTTTAGTGGCGATCTGGCAACTGGAGAAAATAACTATTCTTTTCAGGGCTATTATACTGATGAAGAATTTCTCCGTATTTTCAGTTTTCCGGTACTGCAAGGCGACCCGAAAAGCGCTTTGAAAGAGCCATATTCAATAGTTTTAACCCAAACCCTAGCCGAAAAAATCTATGGTTCAACGGATGTGCTAGGACAAACACTGGAAAGAAACGGAAAAGAATATACGATAACTGCCGTACTCAAGGAGCTACCCAAAAACACCCACTTTCATTTTGAAGCTCTGGCCTCGCTAAGCTCGCTCCGCAATAATGAGCAAACCACCTATCTGTTTAACTGGAGCACCATGTGGAGTAGCTATGCTTATGTCTTAATGCAAGAAAACGCCAATATGAGTGCGTTTGAGCAAAGTCTGAACCAAATAGCATCTCAAGAAAACGCCAAAATGGAGCAACAGAGCATAGCTCTTACCTATGAACGCCTAAACGATATTTTTCCGGGTGACGGTAAATACAATCAGGTGTGGACCGTTGTTCCCAAGAGTAATGTTAACTCCATGATTATACTGGCCTTAATCGTTATAGTTTCGGCCTGCTTCAATTATGCCAATCTCTCCATTGCCAGATCACTCAAAAGAGCGAAAGAAATTGGAGTAAGAAAGGTGGTTGGAGCAAAAAAAAGCCAGGTATTCACCCAGTTCATCACCGAATCGGTACTTGTCTCATTACTTGCATTGGTTTTAGCCTTCTTTCTGTTCCGACTTATACGGCCTGAGTTTCTATCGCTTAACTATTACATATCGCGAACAACCACACTGGAACTGACCACTACCACTTACATATGCTTCGTTCTCTTCGCCATTTTCATTGGTTTTCTGGCTGGCACTACTCCTGCCCTAATCATGACGAGGCTTAAGCCTGTGAGCATAATTAAAGGCGTTTCTAACATGAAAATTGGAGGAGGCATTAACATAAGAAAAGTGCTCATTGGTATTCAGTTCATACTCTCAATTGGTTTTGCCGTATTGGTGAGTCTGGCTTATAAACAGTATCAGTACGCCCTCAATTTCGATTTGGGCTATAACACCGAAGCCATTCTAAATGTGGAGCTTCAGGGCAATGACTACGAAATTGTAAAGGCCGCTTTTAGCCAAATTCCGGAAATCGAATCAATTTCCGGATCCGCCTTTCTACTAAGTACAGGCAGCACTAATTCAGATTATGCTAAACTGCCGGAAGCAAGTGATTCTGTAGTGGTTTATAGCATGCGGGTCACAGAGAACTATACCTCCACCCTTGGTCATCAGTTGGTAGCGGGGCGTGAGATAACAAGCCAATTAAAAACCAAACAAATGATAGTCAACGAGCAGTTTGTTGAGAAATTCGGCTTTAAAAACCCTGAGGAGATTATCGGAAAAACCTTTTATTACTACAACGACCATCGTATGGTCGTTGGCGTTATCAAAGACTTCCATTACGGAACCATCTATAACGATATTCAGCCCTTTGCTTTTATTCAACCTGAAAAGAATCAGCTTTACCTTACAAACCTGAAACTAAAGTCGGCAGACCTGCCCGCAACCCTTGAGAAGATTGATGATGCCTGGTCCGAAATAGATACACATCATGAACTGCAGGCTTCATTCTATAGCGAGGATATTGAAAGAACCTATCAGACTCTTTCGTCATCCATGAAAACCTACGGCTTGCTGGCTATAATTGCCATTGGTATTTCTCTGCTGGGACTACTCGGAATGGCGGTGTATACCGCGGAATCGAAAATTAAAGAACTTACCATCAGAAAAGTGTTAGGAGCCGGCTTTTACCACCTCGTTGCCTTATTATCCAGAAGCTATATTTGGATACTGGTTATTGCCTCTGCCATAGGTATACCCATAGCTGTTTACATTTTTAAGACCACAATAGCCAACAACATACAATACACCATTTCTATTGGGTTTTGGGAGCTTGCCGGAGGAGCCTTAATGGTACTTACCGTAGCCATACTTACTATTGGTTCGCAGGCCACTAAAGCGGCCTTAACCAATCCGGCCGAAAACCTGCGAAACGAATAGATTAACCTGAGTTCCGTGTAAGAAAAGAACGTTATGCCGGAAAAACAGGCCTTAAAC